>CALFAK010000020.1 GCA_937948985.1 uncultured Neomegalonema sp.
CGGAAGATGCCATCGTCATCGAAGCGGTGTTCGAGGGCACGCCCGACACAACCGACGCCGTCAGCGCCCGCATGGCCGCCTTCATGGCAGCGCGCGAGCAGGCCCAACCGATCCGCGAGAAGACAGGCGGCTCCACCTTCCGCAACCCGCCGGGCGAGAGCGCGTGGAAGCTGATCGACGCCGCCGGATGTCGCGGATTAGCCGTCGGCGGCGCGCAGGTCAGCGAGAAACATTGCAACTTCCTCATCAATCATGGCACGGCTACCGCAGCCGACCTCGAAGCCCTTGGCGAACAGGTCCGCGCACGGGTAAAAGCGCATTCAGGGCATGAGTTGATATGGGAGATCAAGCGCGTGGGGCGGCATGAGTAAATTCAACCATATTGCCGTCCTGATGGGCGGCCCCTCCGCCGAGCGCGAGGTATCCTTGGTCTCAGGCCGCGACTGCGCCATCGGCCTGCGCGAGGCGGGATACCACGTCACTGAAATCGACGCCGGAGACGATGTTGCCGACCAACTGCGCCGCATCAAACCCGACGCCGCGTTCAATGCGCTGCACGGGCGCTGGGGCGAGGATGGCTGTGTGCAGGGCATCTTGGAATGGCTGCGTATACCCTACACCCATTCCGGTGTGCTCTCCTCGGCGCTGGCGATGGACAAAGAGCGCGCGAAGGCGGCGTTTGCCACGGCTGGCCTGCCCATCGCTGAGAGTGTGCTGGCCAGCCCGCAAGCCATTGCCGCCGCCCATGTGATGGACCCGCCCTACGTGGTCAAACCCTTCAACGAAGGCTCCTCGGTCGGAATACATCTGGTGATGGAGGGATCTAACACCCCGCCGCAACTGATTGGCCCCGACGCCCCCGCGCGGCTGATGGTCGAACGCTACGTGCCGGGTCGCGAGCTGACCGTGGCCGTGCGTGATGATGAACCGCTCGGCGTGACCGAGATTTTCGTCGATGGCTGGTACGACTACGACGCGAAGTACAAACCCGGCGGTTCGCGCCACGAAATTCCGGCGGATATTCCGGCGACACTGGCCCAACGCTGCAAGGATGACGCGGTCACGGCGCATCGGGTGCTCGGCTGTCGCGGCATTTCTCGCGCCGATTTCCGCTATGATCCGGCGCAGGACGTGCTGATTATTCTGGAGGTCAATACCCAACCGGGCATGACGCCGACCTCGCTTGTACCGGAACAAGCCGCGCATCTGGGCATATCATTCCCCGAATTGGTCGCGTGGATGGTGGAGGATGCCTCATGCGACAGGTAGGTCCACCGCCCCTCGACACCGGACCGCGTGAGGGGCAGCGCAAGACCGGGCATAAAGCGAAGAAACCCTCAAAAAAACGCCGCACACCGCGCATCGGTAAACTGTTCACCAAACGCCGCCTCGCGACGCTTTGGTTGCCTGTCGTGTTCTTTGGCGCCGCCGCCGTGATCGCCGCGAACTGGAACAGCATCCGCGACACCACCACCGAACGCGCTGATGCGCTGCGTGAAGCGGTGATCGATCGGCCCGAATTTGCCATCAGCAGCCTTGATATTCGTGGACACAGCCAGCTGTCCGTCCATGAGATTGCAGCGATTATGGGCCTCAAGCCGGGAGTGCAATCGCTGTCCTCGTTGCAATTCAATCCGCAGGTGGCGCGCGATGCGCTGGTCGCGAATGCTTGGGTGGCCGACGCCTCCGTCGCCCTTGACCCGGCAGGCGCACTGCATGTGAAGATTGAAGAGCGTATCCCCTATGCCGTTTGGCGTTCGGATGACGGATATCTGCTGATCGATGCCGAGGGCGTTCCGATTGTCCCCGCCAGTGGCCCGGACGACCGCCGCGATCTGCCGCTGATCATCGGCAAACGTGCGAATGAGGCGGCGGAGGAAGCGCGCAACTTGCTGTTGACGGCCCCGCGCGTACTGGAAGGGCATATTCTCGCACTTGTCAGACGCAGTGGCCGGCGTTGGGATGCGATCACCCGGGAAGGTTTGGTGCTCAAACTTCCCGCCATTGACCCGCGTGCTGCGCTCAAACGCTATGCCGATCAACGCATTGCGGAGCGGGTTCGCCGCTATGCCGTCACGGGCGTTGATCTGCGCCGCCCCGATGAACCACCCGTGATCCGGCTGGAAAGTGGCGTGGCCGAAATGCGGACCAACATGATGCGCTCGCTCAGGAAGATTGACTGATGAGCAACCCGTCCGTCATCCGCACGCATCAGGCGATCAAAGCCCGTGCTTCTGCCGCCTTGCAAAAGCGGCATATCGCCGGAATTGACATTGGCAGCACGCGCTTTTCCTGCGCCGTCGCGCGTGTCCGGCCTGAAATGCTGAACCGGACCGGACGGGGGCGCGACTCCGATGTTTTCGCCGCACTCGAACTTGAAGGGGCGGCAGAGGTTCCGGCGGTGGGTGTGCGCCAAGGTGTGATCGTCAATGTCGAAGCGGTGGCGAAAGCGCTACGCAACCTTGTCACTCAAACCCGGCTTGAAAGCGGCGTTCAAGTTGATGGCGCGCTGTTCGCTTTATCCGGCGGTGCGCCGCGTACATTACAAGCAAGCGCGTCGAGTGAAATTCCATTGCGCCGGGTCGATGACGCGGCAATCGGAAGGGTGATGGCGCGATGTCGTCAGGAAATCGCTCACCGTATCCGCAGACCATTGCATGTTGAACCGCTCGATTTCACCCATGATGGCAAGCCCGGCGTCTACGATCCGCGTGGCTCACAGGCCCGCTCACTCGGCGTCCGTTTCTCGCTGATAACTGTCGAACGCGAGGGTCTGCAAGCGCTGGCCAGTGCCGCCAATGCCGCCGGATTGAAGGTCCACGGCGTCGCCTGTGCTCCTGCAGCCAGCGGCATAGCGTGTCTGACAGAAGATGAGCTGACCATTGGCGCAACATTGGTCGATATCGGCGGTGAAATCACCGGGGTCGCGAATTTTAAAGGCGATCGATTACGCTCTGTACATGCGCTGCCAATTGGCGGTGATCTGCTGACCGCTGACATTGCGCAAGCGCTAGACATACCGTTTGATGAAGCTGAAATGATGAAATGCGCACAAACGGCGGGCATCGCCGCCGATCCCTCAATCTTGGGCGGCGCGGGACCGGGCGAGGCAAGTAACCTGTTAATCGGTGTCATACGCCCGCGTGTTGAAGAAATGTTTGAGCTGGTCCGCGCAACACTGCCCAACGACCAGAACCGCCCCGTGGTCATTTGCGGTGGCGGCAGCCTGATGCCGGGCATCGTTGCGGTCGGTCAGGCCGTGCTGGGCCGCCGTGTGCGCCTTGGCCGATCAATCCGCACGGGTGGCTCTAAACATGCAGCCAGCGCTCAGGATCATGTTACCGCACATGGCCTGTTGGCGCACGCCGTGCGCCTGAATTGCGATCCGTGGAACGATGCGATGGAAAATGCCCTGCGGGGAGAGCGTGCATTTTCAGGTCTGCGCGCATGGCTGGCTGAGCATTGGTAAGCCGTTTTTTGCGCATAAATTCAATTAACACGTAATTTACCATGTGACATTCGCTAAAAATTGGTTACGATTCCGAATCACGAGCAAAATAAAAAAACTAAAATAAACATCAACATACAGGCGGCGGAACCATGGCTTTAAATCTTGGGGCGATAGACGATCATGACATGAAACCAAAAATCACGGTTTTTGGTGTGGGTGGAGCGGGCGGCAATGCCGTCAACAACATGATCGAGAAGAATCTCGAAGGCGTTGAATTCGTAGTGGCGAATACCGACGCGCAAGCAATCGACCAATCACGATCCTCGCGACGAGTACAGCTTGGAACAGGCGTTACGGCCGGCCTTGGCGCCGGTATGCGTCCTATCGTGGGTCGCGAGGCGGCTGAGGAAACCATTGACGAAATCATTGACCACCTCAGCGGCGCGAATATGTGCTTCATCACCGCCGGCATGGGTGGTGGTACCGGTACAGGTGCGGCTCCTGTGATCGCTAAAGCGGCACGTGAGCTTGGCGTTCTGACCGTTGGTGTGGTCACCAAGCCGTTCTCGTTTGAGGGCGCCAAGCGGATGAAGCTGGCCGAAGAAGGCCTTGATGAGCTTCAGCAATATGTGGACACGCTCATCATCATTCCGAACCAGAACCTGTTCCGTATCGCGACCGAGAACACGACCATCATGGACGCGTTCAACCTCGCCGATGATGTGCTGTATCAAGGTGTCAAAGGCGTAACCGACCTGATGGTCATGCCGGGCCTCATCAACCTCGACTTTGCGGATGTGCGCACTGTCATGGGTGAAATGGGTAAAGCAATGATGGGCACAGGCGAAGCCGAAGGCGATACGCGCGCTGTTGAGGCGGCTGAAAAAGCCATCGCCAACCCGCTGCTCGACGATGTGTCGTTAGCAGGCGCGCGTGGCGTGCTGATCAACATCACCGGCGGTCACGACTTGAAACTGTTTGAAGTTGATGAAGCGGCCAGCCGCATCAAACAGGAAGTCGATCCGGGCGCGAACATCATCGTTGGCTCCTGCTTCGACGAAAACCTCAAAGGTCAGATGCGTGTGTCGGTCGTTGCCACGGGCATCGAGTCAGAGGAAATCACCCGCGCGGAGATCGAGCCATCGCGTGCCGGACGCCGCCGTGCTATTCCCGCACCGCGCTACGCCAGCGAAAACCGCGATCAGCAAGACATCAGCTCTGGCACACGCCATGCGGTTCGTCAGGCCGTCACTTCAACCGCCGTAGCCGCCGAAAGCGCCGAAGTTGCTGAAACTGAAGTTCAGGAAGTGATGAAAGCAACCGGCACCGATGGTGTTCAGACCGAAATGGCCATCGGCAGCCCGATGGTTTCCACGCAGCGTAAAGCTGTTGCAACCGTTGTTGATCCTTCTGTTGCGGAAACCTCAAGTGCCGCAGCCGTACCGGAAGCGCCGATGACCGCACGGGCGGGCCTCAGCCTGATCCGCCGCGTCGCCGACAGCTTCTCATCGCGCTCGTCCTCCTCAGAACCCGCTCCGGCGGCAAAAGCACCGTTCAAGGAAGAGACAATTGACGGTGGCAAGGAAGATGATGAGGACGCGCTGCAAATCCCCGCATTTCTGCGGCGTCAGGCGAACTGATCCAACGACCTGTTGTTGATGTTGAAGAGGCGGTTCCGGTTGGAGCCGCCTTTTTTAATTGCCAAAATTATCCAATCGTCCGGCGCAGCACGTCGGTCCAGTTGTCGCGGCAAATCCGGTTCACGAGCGCCTTCCCATAGCCTGCTTGCGGCAAGCGCGGTTTTGCGGGCGAAACCACTGTCGACAGGCCCAATTGGCGGCTCGTCCGTGATCCCGCCATCATCACCATCGCCGATGTCTCCCGGCTCGACCCCGCCCGGCATGCATATAGATCGCGAAGAACCCACCCGTCAGGCCACCCGCACGGGCGCGGGGCGGGGCGATATGGCCTCTCCGTCGCCATCCAGAAATCGACGCCCCTCCAGATCACGCGCCCGCCACAGGCGAAGCAGAGTGTCGTTATGGCCATCGAAAACGGCTGAATAGATTACTCTATTTTTACCAGAACATGGCGTTTTTTACCTGCCGAAAGCTTCCGGGCTGAACCGAGGTCATCCGCTGACAACATCAGCCCGGCATCCGTGACCAGCGAGTCATCCAGCCGTGCGCCGGAATCTGCGATCAGGCGCTTGGCCTCTTTACCCGTCCCGACCAGCCCGGCGCGGATAAACACCTGCCCGATGGACAGACCATCACCCACATCCGCCGCGCTGAGCGTCACGGTCGGCAAATCTTCAGACAATGCGCCCTGCTCGAACGTCTGGCGCGCCGCTTCTTCAGCTTGCGCCGCCGCCTCCGCACCGTGGCACAGTGTGGTCACTGCGGTGGCCAACACCTTCTTCGCCTCGTTTATTTCGGCCCCTTCCAGCGCCTCCAACCGTGCGCATTCGTCCAAGGGCAGTTCGGTGAACAGGCGCAGGAAGCGGCCCACATCGGCATCCATCGTGTTGCGCCAGAATTGCCAGAACTCGAACGGGCTGCGCATATCCGCGTTCAGCCAAATCGCTCCGGCGGCGGATTTGCCCATTTTTGCACCGTCAGCGGTGGCGATCAACGGCGTGGTGATACCAAACAACTCGGCTTGCTCAACCCGGCGGCCCAGCTCCATCCCATTGATAATATTACCCCATTGATCCGAGCCACCCAACTGCAAACGACATCCCGTGCGGCGGTACAGCTCAACAAAATCGTAGGCTTGCAACAGCATGTAGTTGAATTCGAGAAATGTCAGCGGCTGCTCGCGGTCAAGGCGCAGACGCACGGAATCAAATGTCAGCATCCGGTTGATGGTGAAATGCGGCCCGTATTCGCGCAGGAAATCGATGTAGTTCAGATGATCCAGCCAATCGGCATTGTCCAACATCACCGCATCGGTCGACCCATCGCCGAACGCCATGTATTTCTCGAATACCGAGAAAATCCCGCGCTTGTTCTCGCCAATCGCCGCATTATCCAGCAATTTGCGCGACTCGTCCTTGCCGGACGGATCACCCACCTTAGTCGTGCCGCCGCCCATCAGAACAATCGGTTTATGTCCGGTTTTTTGCATCCAACGCAGCATCATAATCTGCAACAGCGAACCGACATGCAGGCTGGGGGCCGTGCAGTCAAAGCCGATATAGGCAGGAACGACACCCGCACTCATTACGGCATCCAGCCGTTCGAGATCGGTACAGTCTTTCATGAACCCGCGCGTTTGCATCACACGCAAGAATTCCGCTTTCGGCTGGTAAGTCATCGGTTTGATCCTCTACATTAGTGCGCGTTGCATAGCGCGAACCGCGTAAAGAAGGAAACCCCGATGACAGCGCGCTTTGAACCGATATGGTCGCTTGGCCTTATGTCCGGCACGTCGATGGACGGGATCGATGCGGCGATGCTGTTGACAGATGGGGAGACAGTCACCGATTTTGGCGCATCCGGCGAGTTTACCTACCTCGATCATGAGCGCGCGGCAATTGCGGTTGCGCTGGCAAACGGTTTCGTATGGCGCACCGCCCCTGATGAGCGTTTAGCCGTGGCAGAGGACGCAGTCGTGCAATCCCATGCAGCCGCCATCGCCCGCCTGCTTTGCGGTAAAGGCGTAAAACCTGACCTGATCGGCTTTCACGGTCAAACCATCGCGCACAGCCCCGCCGAGGGCTGGACATGGCAAATCGGCGACGGGGCCGCGCTGGCGGGGGCGATCAACCGCACTGTTGTGTGGGATTTCCGCTCAGCGGATATGGTCGCGGGCGGTGAGGGCGCGCCGCTGGCCCCGTTTTTCCACTTCGCACTCGCCAAACATATCGGTGCGACCGAGCCGCTGGCCTTTCTCAATATCGGCGGCGTGGCAAATGTCACATGGATCGATCCGCGTAAAGCCGCGCCGGCAGAAGACGGCGCATTGCTGGCTTTCGATACCGGACCGGGCAACGCCCTGATCAACGATTGGATGAGCCAACACGGGCGCGAACCGCTGGACCGCGACGGAGCCGAGGCGGCAAAGGGGCGCGTGGCCTCAAATCTGATAACCGCCAACGCAACCGCAGAATTCCTCGCCCGCACCCCGCCCAAATCGCTTGACCGGAACGAGTTCGCCCTCACACTGGAGCGTATGGGCGCTCTCTCACTTCCCGACGGCGCGGCAACGCTCACCGCGCTGACCGTCGAATGCATCGCTCAGGCACAAGAGCATATGCCGGCCCCTCCCGCACGCTGGCTGGTCTGCGGCGGCGGGCGGCGCAATCCGGTGATGATGAAGATGCTGGACGGGCGCCTTGACGCCCCTGTGGAGGCGGTCGAAGCGGTCGGGCTGGACGGCGATATGCTGGAGGCTCATGCCTTTGCCTACCTTGCCGTGCGCTCATTGCGCGGCCTAGAGCTAAGTGCGCCGGGAACAACCGGATGCGCGCAAGCAGTGACGGGCGGAAAGATCAGCAGCCCTGAAGACTGACTGTTAATTTTTCCCTTCCCCGCACTCCGATGCGGGGAAGGGAATATCTTACAGAGTTAACACCAAGCCCTTTGGTATTACACCGTCAGATCGCTCGGCTCCGGCAAGCCCGCAGAGCGGGAAGCGGCAGTGACGGTATTGGCCAGCAAGCAAGCGATGGTCATGGGGCCGACGCCACCGGGAACGGGCGTGATCGCTCCGGCGACTTTCACGGCGCTCTCGAAATGGACATCGCCGACAATCTTATGCTTGCCCTCGCCCTTTTCAGGGGCGGGAACGCGGTTAATGCCCACGTCGATCACGGTCGCGCCCGGCTTGATCCAATCGCCTGTGACCATCTCAGGGCGGCCAACGGCGGCGACAACGATATCGGCGGCACGCACCACATCTTCGAGATTGGCCGTGCGTGAGTGGGCGATGGTCGGCGTTGCATTCGCGCCAAGCAACAGCTGCGCCATCGGCTTGCCGACGATGTTGGAGCGGCCAATGATGACGGCGTTTTTGCCGGACAGATCACCGTGATAATCCTTGAGCATCATCAGCGAGCCGAGCGGCGTGCAGGGGACCATCGATTTAAGACCCGCACCGAGGCGGCCCACATTGACGACGTGGAATCCGTCCACATCTTTCTCAGGCGCGATGGTGTTGATGATGAGATCCGAGTTCAGGTGCTTGGGCAATGGCAACTGTACGAGAATGCCGTGGACGGTGGAGTCTTCGTTAAGCTGGTTGACCAGGGCGAGCAGAGTTGCCTCGTCTGTATCAGCGGGCAGCTTATGCTCGAAAGACGCCATGCCGCTCTCAGCGGTTTGCTTGCCTTTATTGCGCACATAGACTTGGCTGGCCGGATCTTCGCCCACCAGCACAACGGCGAGGCCGGGACGCAGGTTATGCTCCTCAACCATGCGTGTGACATGGCCTTTAACCCGCTCGCGCACGTTGGCCGCAAAGGCTTTACCGTCGATAATATGTGCCGTCATTTGAATCTTCCCTCATCCTATTGCCGCTGCCGGCCACTGCCTGTGCTGGAAAAAACCACCACTTGGGTTTAAAGCCTTATTCAGTAGCGGCGATAAACACTGGAAAACGACATGGCAAGCATCGGCTTTATCGGTATCGGCAACATGGGCGCTGGCATGGCGGGAAATCTGGCCAAGGCGGGACATGCTGTAACGGTTTTTGATCTCGATTTGGAAAAAGCGAACGCGATTGAGGGCGTAACGGTCGCCGGGTCGGCCTCTGCGGCGGTTACAGGCGCTGAAGTGGTCATCACCATGCTGCCGGCGGGCAACGCGGTGACATCGGTCTATCGCTCGAATGTGTTCCCACACGCATCAAATGGCGCGCTTTTCATTGATTGCTCGACCATTGATGTGCAGACAGCTCGCGCGCTGGCAGCAGAGGCCGCAGCGCAGGGCCACGCCATGCTCGACGCCCCGGTTTCGGGCGGTGTCAGCGGCGCGGAGGCCGGAACTCTGGCGTTTATGGTGGGCGGATCGGCGGATGGCTTTGCGCAAGGACTGCCATTATTCGAGATTATGGGCGCAAAAGCGGTGCATTGCGGGGATGCGGGCGCGGGGCAAGGCGTGAAAATCTGCAACAACATGATGCTGGCCATACAGATGATATCTGTCGCGGAAGGCTTTGTTCTGGCAGAGAAATTAGGACTGGACCCGCAGAAGCTGTTCGATGTGTCGAGCGCGGCGTCGGCGCAATGCTGGTCGCTGACAACCTACTGCCCAATGCCCGGTGTCGGGCCGCAAACATCCGCTGATAACGGTTATAAACCGGGGTTTGCTGCGGCTTTGATGCATAAGGATTTGGGTCTGGCGATGGAGGCGGCACAGGCAAACGGGGCCGGAACGCCCTTCGGACAGGCTGCTTTTGATGCCTATGCGGCGATGGTCGGGCGCGGGGAAGCGGATAAGGACTTTTCGGGGATTATTCAGACAATGCGTGATTAAGACAACGCGGCCATGCTAATCAAACATTAACGGACACATCCTATTTCAGTAATTCACTAAGGTTAACATGTCGTGGGTGCAGTAATGCGTATTATTGGGTTGGTTTGCTCGGCTGCGGTGCTGGCCGGGCTTGGCATATGGTGGATGGGCAATGATGCGCAGCCCCCTGAATCTGTGCCTGAAAAGGTCGCTTTCAGCGTATCGCCGGAAGAAATATGCCGCGTCGATGCCGCGAAACCGCCCGTTCTGCGCACAGAAAAACGGGAGGTTGTGGTCGCTGACGCCTATAAACAACTGGCCGTCAGCCCCGCCGAATTCGGTATGGTCGAAGCAAAAGTAACGCTGACCCCCGCGCATAAGCAGGGGGCCACGTTTTTCACGGAGCCGACCCGCGTCATTGTCGCCGAACCGACACGTCGGCTGACTGTAAAACCAGCACAATTTTTGACTGTACCCGCCATTGATGACACCACAACGCAAAACTATCGTGTTGAGAACGGTGAACTCATCGATGAAGAACTCACGCTGTCACCGATCCCGGAACGTCAGATTGTGACCAAACAAGCATCCATTATGTCAGTCAGATTCACGCCGGGCTTCAAAACATTTGATGTTAAAGAAATCGACCAAGACGGTGACGGACCGCAGGTACCCGCCGAAATAATCATCGTCGAACGCCGCACAGTTGAGGTTCACCCGAAAGTCACAACAACAGAAGTCGCCGAAAGATCAGAGATCCGGGATGTGCAAATCGTTGCGGAAAATGCTGAGCTGGTCAGAAAAGATGCTTTTTGTTCGATAAAATCGCGCGAGGATTTTATCTCGGCGATCCGCTCCGCATTGGTCGGGAACGGCGCATTTTCCGGCCCTGTAGAGGGCGGCTGGGATTCCGCACTGATCGACAGCATGGCCGCGTTTCAACAGCAACATACCGGTTACATTAGCCCGGCATTATTGCTCGAAACGCTGCAAGCTCTTGTTCCTGAAACGGAAATACCCACAAGTTGAAGCGTTTCGGGTGATACTACAGCTGTTTTTCAGGCATCCGCACGATCATCCCGTCCATTTCCGCCGTTACCGGAAGTTGACAGCCAAGGCGCGAGTTTTCTTTGGGTTCATAAGCAAAATCAAGCATGTCGACTTCCATATCTTCTTGCTTGGCAACTTTATCGGTCCAAGCGGGATCGACATAGACATGGCATGTCGAACACGCACATGCCCCGCCGCAATCGCCTTCAATACCGGGGATCGCGTTATTTACCGCACCCTCCATAATCGTGTTGCCAACGGGCACATCGGCGCTGTGTTCAGTACCGTTGAACTCGATATAGGTAATCTTGGGCATCGGGGCGTCTCTCTTGTAAGTAAGTCTGCCACGCATTTGGCGTTTCAACGCCGCAGCGTCAAGGTCTGATTGCGATACC
>CALFAK010000021.1 GCA_937948985.1 uncultured Neomegalonema sp.
AACGATGCGGCTTGTTGCCTTGGCCGTCGTCTTGCCCGGCATTGCAATGCTTTTACTGTCCGCCGTCTGTGGTGGATTTGCGAATGTCGCGGCAACCGCGCCTAAGCTGTCATCTCCCGCGACGACTTTTGTATTTCCCGCAGATTTGAAATCCTGTGGAATAACCTCAAGCGGTGTTGGTGCGGGACTAACCGCCAACTCCTCCGACGCGGTTTGAAACTCCGGCATCAGCGCGCCGTCCTGCTTCACTACGATAAACAGCGCCAGCACAGCGGCTACGCCTGTGCCGCCCACGGCAAGTGCCAGTTTTGAAAGTTTGCTCATAACCCGTCTCCCGGTTTCAGCCCGCCCATTGCGCGCTTTTCGGGAGGTAAGACGACGCCCGGAGTCCGATCCTTGGGCGGGCGGGGTATTTTTTTGGGTTTTTTCACTTTTTGCGTCACGAGCCAGTGGATCAGTCATACTCCGCCCCCCGCCTTCGCGGAGGACAGGCTCCGGCGGAGTATCCAGACTCGCGTCTTGCGCAAGGTCTGTCTCAAGGTCACGAGTCTGGATTCCCTGCCTCCGCAGGGAATGACCGCGTTCATCATTATGTATTTCCCCACGCGTGGTGGCAGCGCCGAATTCCGCCCCGAACGCCGCCATTGCCGCGTCCATGCCTTTCGCGCGGGCGGCGTCGGAGGGGCGCGCGGCTTTGAGGGCGTCGCGCATTCTGTCGAGTTCATCAGTCATGCGATTGCCTCCTCCGGAGTCGTTGCCATCGCGCGCAGGCGTCGCCGGATTTCACTCATCCGCCACGCCACGGTTCCCTCTGCCACACCCAGCACCTCTGCCGCTTGTGCGAAATTCATCTCATCCCCCAGCACCAGCGCCGCCGTCTCGCGCAACTCATCAGATAGCGCTTCGAGCGCGGTTTGCAGCCAGTGCAACCGCCCCGCCATATCCTCGGCCTCGCCCCGTGCCAGATCATCCATCTCGATAAACCCCGCAAGCACCCGCGTCCGCCCTGCGGCACGGCGCAAGGCGTCGCGGCTGGCGTTGAGGGTGATCGTGTGCAGCCACGTCGTGAATTGCGCATCTCCGCGCCAGCCGCGCAGCTTGGCGGGCAGGGCGGTCCATATTTCTTGAGTCACGTCCTCGGCCTCCGCCTGATCGCCGATCACACCATAGGCCACGCGAAAAACGCGGGAATAGTGCCGCTCCAGCAAAGCCCGGAACGCCATCCCGTCTCCCCCCGCCGCATGGGTGGCGAGGCTCTGATCGCTGGTTTCACAATCCATATTGGGAGTATGACGTATCAGGATTGGCAATCCTTGGGCACAGCGGAAATTATTTTCTCACGCGGGCGGCGATCAGATGCTTTTCATCATCTGATTGGCGGTGAAGGCGGTTTGGTAAAGCCGTTTGAGTATCGGCGCGCTTGGGACGGTCGAGAGTTCGGTGATCGGCAAAGGCAAGTCGGCACGGTCCATTCCGCTTATCAGGTTCGCCATCGCTTGCCCGAACAGGGTTCCGGTCGTAATTCCGCGCCCGTTATAGCCGATGGGCGTGAACAGCCCGTCAGCCAACTCATAAATGCGGGGCAGGTGGTCCGGTGTCATGGCAATCTGGCCGTGCCACGCTTCCTCAAACTCCATCGGGCCGAGCGAGGGGAAAATCCGCGCAATCTGCTTTTTAGCCCAACGGTGCGATAGCCCTTTGTCAACGGTGCCAACGACTTTGCCCATGCTGCCGACCAGTAAGCGGTCAAAGCCGTCGCGACGGTAATTGAACATGATTTGCCCGGTATCCCACAAGCCTTGCCTGCCCGGCAGAATATGCGCCGCCTCCGGCCCCAGCGGTTTTGTCGCCAGTTGGAAATAATGGATCATCGTGAACACCTTGGCCAATCCGGGCCAGAGATCATCGGAATAAGCATTCGTGCCGAGGACGACTTTGTCAGCGGTTACCGTTCCCTGATTTGTTTCGATCCGCCACTTTGCGCCGTCTTTGTGCAGTTTCGTCGCGCGCACGCCCGTGCTGATTTTCGCGCCGGCACCCCGTGCCGCGCGGGCCAGCCCCCGGCAATAGCCCATCGGATTAATCGTTCCGGCGCGATGATCGAGCAGCCCGCCGTGGAACACATCCGTACCGATCAGGTCTTTCACCTCCTCACGGCTCAACAGATCGACGGGTTCGCCGAGGCGTTTCCACTCCGCCGCCCGGCCTTCGAGGTCTTTGAATCCGCTTGGCGCATGGGCAGCATGGATTGTGCCCGTCTTGGTCGCCTCGCAGCGGATTTGGTGCTTTTCAATCAACGAGAATACATAGGAAGGGCCGCCGCCGAAGAAATCGATGAAGCGCGGGCCGTAGGTCGTGCCCAGCTTTTTGCGCACATCTTGCGGAGGCATCCACAGCGCCGCGTTGACGAGGCCACAATTGCGCCCGGAGCCGCCGAAACCGATCTGCTCGGCCTCCAGCACATGCGCGTCGAGGCCTTTTTCCGCGCAATGCAGCGCTGTTGAAAGCCCGGTGAATCCGCCACCGATGATGGCGACTTCGGTCGTAACATCGCCCGCGAGGGACTGTCGGTAATCGCACTCCACAGCCGAGGCATCCCAAAGCGAGATTGGCGCGTTATCCATGCTGCGGCGTCCTTTAGTGTTGTCCCTTGCAGAAACGCTATTACAGAATATCGGGTATATCCAGATTTGTCACAGCTCCCGCCCCGCCTTGAACTCGCCCCAACGCAGCGTGGCTTTTGCGCCCAGCGAGACGAAGGGTTCGGGGGGCAGGCGGGAGGGCGGGTTTTGGGCCAACAGGTGTGTGAGCGGGTCTGAGGTTTGACCGCTGGCCAGCTCCGCCGCCATCATCCCACCGAATGTGCCTTGGGCCGCGCCGAGACCGTTTTGGCAGACGGCGCTGTAGAGGCCCGGTTCCAACTCGCCGAACGCGCTGACGTTATTGCGGCTGAGGCACAGCAATCCGCCCCAGCGGTGTTCCATGCCGACATCGGCCAGCATGGGAAAGCGGGCGCGGAAGCTGCGCTCATGGGTTTTGGCCATCTCCGCTACCACGCCCTCGTCAAGACTGCGCGAGGGAGACCATGTGATGCGGTTGCGGATGATGATGCGGGTGCCGCCCGTGCCACCGATCTTGCGCACAGTCGTGCCCATCGGATCGGCGGGGGTGAAGCCCCAGTGCGGGGCACCCCCGAGGCGCTGCTGTTCTTGCAGTGAGAGCGCGCGGGTCATAGAGGCGTAGAGATAGATGTGCATCAGGCGGCGTTTGTAGAAGCCGAAACTCTCCGCATGACCGTTCACGGTGAGCAGGACGCGGGGGGTTTGGACCGTGCCTTGCGGGGTTTGTGCGGTCCATGTGTTGCCCTGTCGCGAGAGATTTGTGACGGGTGAATTTTCGGTGATGCTCACGTTTTGGCGGGTCAGTCCCGCCGCCATCTCCCGCGCATACAAGGCGGGTTGCAGCATGGCTGTGCCGGGAGTGTAGAGGCCGCTTTGGTAGTAGTTCGAGCCGCTGAGATCGCGCATCCGCGTGGCATCAAGCAGCTCATGCGCCTCGCCCAGTTGTTTGAGATGGGCGGCGTAGTCGTGGTTGTGCCGCGTGCCTTTATCCGTCGCCGCCGCGTTGGTTTTACCGCTTTGCACCACGGTTTCGGGGGGGAAGGCGTAGTCTTGCGCGGCGTCCAGTGCGAAGCGGATGGCGGTGCGGTTCATGGTGGTTTGCCGCCTGTCCGCTTCCAGCGCGCCCGCGTAGTCATCGGAGGCGAGATTATGCGGCAGGTCGATCATAAAGCCGGAATTGCGCCCTACCGGACCCTCGGCAATGCGCCGTGCCTCCAGCAGAATGATCGTGTCGGTCGGGTGCAACTGCCGCAACCGCCGCGCCGCCGCCAGCCCCGCGAAGCCCGCGCCGATGATGAGCCAGTCGGCTGTCCTCGCGCCCTCCAGCGCCGGATAGCGCGGGGCGTCGGGCAGGATCGCATCCCACGCGGCGGGTCCGGGATCGGTGGGGAGTTTGGTGATTTTCATGGCAGGCTCAGTTGCGCGGTGCGCCCGCCATCTACCGTGTAGACTTGGCCCGTCACGAAGCCCGCCTCAGTGGAGGCCAACCATGCGACGAGGGCGGCGACTTCCTCAGGCTTGCCCGTGCGCCGGAGCGGATGAATATCGCCGATTTGCGTGCGAAACGCCGCAGGATCGGGCATGGAGTCGATGAAACCCTCATTCAATTCGGTATCAATCCAGCCCGGCGCGACGGCGTTGCAGCGCACACCATCCGCGCCGTGATCGACCGCAATTGCGCGGGTCAGGCCGTGCAATCCGGCTTTTGAGGCGCAGTAGGCGGGGTGGCGGGGGTTTGATCCCAGCCCCTCAATCGAGCCGATATTGACGATTGCACCTTTGGCCGCGCGCAGATGGGGCATCGCATGTTTAATGAGCAGGAACGGGGTGGTCAGGTTGACGTGCAGGGTGGCTTGCCAGTCCTCCGGTGTCATTTCCTCCGCCGTGCCTTCGCGCATGATCCCGGCGTTGTTGACCAGCACATCAAGGCGACCCGTGCGCTCTATCACGCTGGCGATAACGGCTTCGGGGGCGGCGGGATCTGTGAAATCCGCCGTGATGGTTTCAAATTCCGACGCCCCGCGTTGGGCCGTCAGCACCCGTGCGCCCTCATGGGCCAGACGCTGCGCGCAGGCCAGACCGATGCCGCTGCGCCCGCCAGTGACGAGGGCGGTTTTACCCTTGAAACGGCTCATCCGACGGGCTTTCCGCCGTTCACTTCGACCAGCGCACCGCACATGTAGCGGGCGTCATCGCTGGCGAGGAAGGCGACCACGTCAGCGATGTCCTCGGGTTGGGCGATGCGACCTATGGGGACGGTTTTGTCCAGTTCGGCCACGGCTGTTGCGGGGTTGAAACCGCGCAGCTCGAACCCTGTGCGCAGCATGGGTGTGTCGACCTCGTTCGGGCAGACGGCGTTGACGCGGATGCCCTGATGTGCGTGATCGCGGCCCATGCATCGGGTCAGCGAGGCGATGGCGGCTTTGGTCATGCAGTAAAGCGCGTGGTCGGGTCCCGGATGCACGCCCCAGCATGAGGCGGTGTTGACGATGGCCCCGCCCCCGCCCGCCGCCATGATCGGGATCGCCGCGCGGCAGAGGCGGAAGGGCGCTTCGACATTGACCGCCAGCGAGATGCGCAAGTCCTCATCGTTGCTGTCAGTAACAGCACCGCGCCGCATAATGCCCGCGTTGTTGATGAGAATATCGAGGCCGCCCATCGCATCCAACGCACGCTGCGGCAGGGCATCGGCGTAGCCCGCGTTGGTGAGATCGCCTGTAAGTGCGTGGTCCGCCGCCGTCCCGCTCAGATCAAGATCAGAGGCCGCAACGACCGCCCCTTCGGCTTGCAGCCGCGCGATGATTGCTTTGCCGATACCGCCGGCCGCGCCGGTGATGAGGGCTTTTTTGTCTTTGAAACGCATCACGATTCACCCGGAATGAAACTCAACACGGTAAGTGCGGCAAAGACCGCGACGATGATCCAATAGAGGGTTGGCGTTTCGGCCCGCGAAACGTCCTCGAACAGATAGGTTTTCCCGTCGCGCACGGCTTGGATGGTCCAGACGCCAAGGAAAACGCCCCATAACCAAGGTAAATTCAACAAAACTCCGGCAAAAATCAGGGTCAGACCGCCCAGAGCATACCATTTTACGGGGCCGCGCGCGGATTTCGCGCCCGCCTGTCTCAGGAAAAACGTCCCGCCATCCGGGTCCGCCGCCACAAGTGTGGGACCGTCCACAGTCTCGGTCATTGCAATAATGCTGCCGCCGTGTTCTGAGATGACTGCACGGGCGGTGTCGAGATCGGCTACGGCGAAATTCACCGCCCAGTATTGTTCTTTGCCGCGTTCGGCATCGGGAACCTGATAGCAGCGGGCGATGCGCTTATCGCCGGAGAAAATATCAAACGCGCCGCCCGTTTCGATAAACCGCCAGCCGAACAGTGCCTTGTAAAACCCCGCCACAAGCGCCGCATCCGCAACGTAAAGGTCATGCCCGCAGGGTGCGCCGTGCCCTTGCACATCCCCAGCAAGCGGCGGGCCATTGTATATCGTGAAGCCCGCACCGGACGGATCACGGATCAGCGCGAAATGTCCGCCGCCGAACGGGGAGCGGTCAATCTCAACCCGCCCGCCATGCGCGCGGGCGGTCTCAACAACAGCGGCAATATCCGTGACCGCGATGTAGCTCATCCAGAAACTCGGCATCCCGATTTTCCGGAATTTATCCGGCATCTCATAAAGGCCCGCGACCTGCCCTCCGGCAGCGGACGCATAGGCATACCCATCCGCTTCCTCGAACGACCAGCCCAGCACCGCCGTGTAAAAACGGCGCGTGGTGGCCGGATTAAAGCTGGAGAGGTCACGCCAGATAAAGGGGGTTTCAGATGTGTTCATCACTTATCCGAAAGAGGCGACGGGTGCGCCTGTCCATAGAGCGGGGAGCAAGGCGAGTGTGTTGAGGGATAAGCGGCCGACCGGGGGTGGGAGTGGGCTGCGCTTTGCGCAGAACGCGCCCTCTGCAAGCGATTTCCTTGGAAATCGCGCCAGACAAAATGGGGAGGGGGGAGGTCGGTCGCGTGTCGCCGCTGCGCGGCTCCGGTTGGGCGTGACCCGATTCCCAGTCTTCGTGTAGGGGCCGTTCAAGACGGCCAGGTCTTTTTGGTAGATGCGGAGTTCGGTGATTTTCATGGCTTTGGCGCTGCCTTTTGAAAGTCATTCGGATTGCGCAGGCGATAAATCCGGTCTGCATAAAAGCGGGCATGGCAAGCGGCTTCCGCTGTGCTCACCGCATTTCCCGCACCGTACCAACCCATTTCAAGATCGCATTGAGCTTGGCGGTAGTCATTCCATTTCACTTCGGCTTGCAAAGCCTGTTCAAAGAATTCTTCTCGTGTGACGATGCTGGCGGCAGGGGAGGTGGCGAATTTTTGTATGGCATCGAGATGGGTAACGACTTGCTCGCGATAGATCGTTTTCAGATAATCTTCAGTCCAACCGAGGCACGCGCTTTCGTCAACACGGGAACCTGGACGTTCCTTCATGCAATCGTCGTAAGTAACACGTGTGCAGCCGCGCATTTCCTTTCGCGTGGTGGCTTTACCGGTGCATTCTTTTACTTGAGCGAGTTGCGTATAATAGGCGTCGTAATTCTCTGTGCCATTGGCTTGAGCGGCGCCCGTCCATACGGCGGCTACCAAAGTCAGAGTGTTGAGGGATAAGCGACCGACCGAGGGCTGGTGTGGTCCGCCTTTGGCGGAACGCGACCGTTGCAAGCGATTTCCTTGGAAATCGCGCCAGACAAAAATGGAGGGGCGGGTCGCGTGTCGCCACTTGCGCGGCTCCGGTTGTTTTACCTCAGAACGTATCATTCAACGCATCCTCAGCCGGAATCTCACGCTCCCGCCGCGCGATGTAGTCGAGCAGCGCTTCGTTCACGCCCTCGTCGAGTTTTGGCTCCTCGTAGGCGGCCAGTGTCGCCTTTGCCGATTCCAAAGCCCGCGTTGTGGCGTCTTTTGATCCGTCGGCGACCCATTGCTCGATTGCGTTGTTGTCGAACAGTTTGGGCATGAAAAACGCGCTCTGGAATTTTTCGAGCGTATGCGGGTGGCCCAGATAATGCCCGCCGGGGCCGATATCCGGCACGGCGGCCAGCGCCTCGTCGAAATCGTCCCACTGGATGCCCTGCACCATCCGGTGGCCCATCGCGCATTGCTCGGCATCGAGCATGAATTTCGCGGTCGAACAGTGCATCCCGGCCTCGTTCCAGCCCGCCGAGTGCCAGATATAGTTCGCCCCGGCCATCAGCACGGCCATCAGTGTCGTCGCGCTCTCGTATCCCGCTTGCGCGTCCAGCGTTTTCGCCCCGCCCAGCGTGTTCGAGGTGCGCCAGGGCACGTCGTAGAACCGTGCCATCTGCCCGATCATGAAGTTCATCAGGCTGATTTCCGGCGTTCCAGCCATCGGTGCGCCGCTGGCCATGCTGACGGTGGAGAGATAGTGGCCGTAGATCGCCGGACAGCCCTTGCGGATGACCTGCGTATAGGCCAGCGCCGACAGCGCCTCGGCATTCAACTGTGCCACACTCGCAGCGGTAGAGGCGGGGGTGTTGGCACCGCCCAGCACGAACGGGGAGCACAGCACAGGCTGGTTCCGGCGGTTAAACGCCCGCATCGCGCCCAGCATCACCTCGTCCCAGACCAGCGGGGAGTTGCCGTTACAGTTGCCCGTCACGACGCAATGATCTTCGAGATAGTGTTCTCCGAACAGGATCGCGGCCATATCCAGCACATCCTCGGCATTCTTGGGCGAGGTGGTCATGCCCATGAAGGTCTTGTCGGAATGCTTCATCGACGAATAGGTTATCCGCAAATGGCGGTGGCTGATCGCGTGATCCATCGGCTCAACGATATGGTGCGCTGACGAATGCATCGCGGGCAGCATATGCGACAGCTTATGGAACATCGCCAGATCGTCGAGGCCCGGCGGACGGCGCTTATCCTCGAGATCGCGCATATAGGGTGCGCCGGTCATGGGGATAAACATGCTGTGCGGCCCGCCGAGGCGGATGTTCTTTTTCGGGTCGCGGGCGTGGTAAGTGAAGTCGGATGGGATCGTCTTGATCAGCTCGCGCACGAGGCCACGGTCGAGATGCACACGGTCGCCATCGCGGATGTCAGCGCCGACGCTTTGCCAATCACGGATTGCCTGATCGTCGCGGAAGACGACGCCGACATTTTCCAGAATATCCATCGAAGCGGCGTCGATCTTTTCGACCTGCGCATGGCTCATCGGTTCCATCAGTGGAATGCCACGCGTCATGCCGGGCAGCATCGTCTCCCGCACATCCTCGCGCATGGTGCGGCGGGAGGAGCGCCCGCCCCGGCGGGTTTTGCCTTCAGCTGCGACGGTCATTGAACGGCCCCCGCGCGCTTGAATTCCCTCTCCCTTCGGGAGAGGGCTAGGGTGAGGGATTGGTCTTTCCGCAAAAACGGCGTTCCGGGTCGAAGACCCCTCACCCAACCCTCTCCCGAAGGGAGAGGGCTTTCAGGTGCGCGAAATTCAGCTTTCATCCCACATCATCCCCGCTCGCCGGATCACTCAAATCAATCCAGATCGTCTTCAACTCGGTATATTGATCGTGCGCGTGGACCCCGTTGTCCCGCCCGCCGAAACCGCTCTGCTTGTAGCCGCCGAACGGCGTCGCCATGTCGCCCTCGCCGTAGCAGTTGACCGTTACCGTTCCCGCGCGGATTGCCCGTGCGGCACGGATTGCGCGTTTGCCGTTGGCGGTGAAGACGCTGGCGGTGAGGCCATAGTTGGTGTCATTGGCAACCAGAATGGCCTCCTCCAACGAGGCAACCTCGATCACCGACAGCACGGGGCCGAAGATTTCCTCCTGCGCCAGCTTGTCACCAATCGGCACGCCGTCGAAGATCGTCGGCTCGACAAACGCGCCTTTGACCTTGCCGCCCGCCAGCGGTTTGCGGCCCTTGGGTTTGAGGTAGCCCGCGACCTTTTTCACATGCGCTTCATCGATCAGCGCGCCGAGATGGTTCTGCGGGTCCAGCGGATCGCCGGTTTTCCAGTCCCGCAGCCGCGCGATAATCCGCTCCATCAGCGGTGCCTTCACAGCCTTATGAACGATCAGGCGTGAGCAGGCCGAGCAGTTCTCGCCCATATTCCAGAACGCCGCATTGACGATATGCGCCGCCACCAGATCGAGGTTTTCGGCGTCATCCATCACAATCGCCGGATTCTTGCCCCCGCATTCCAGCACGATTTTCTTGAGGTTGCTGTCGGCGCTGTACCGCAAAAACCGCCGCCCCGTTTCGGTCGATCCGGTGAAGGAGATCATATCGACGCCCGCGTGCATCCCCAGCGGTTCGCCGACCGAGGGGCCATCGCCGGGCAGCACTTGCAGCACGCCGTTCGGGACGCCCGCCTCAGATGCCAGTTCGGCAAGGCGCAGGGCGGTGAGGCTGGTCTGTTCGGCGGGTTTGACGATGACAGAGTTTCCGGCGGCCAGTGCCGGACCGATTTTCCACGCCATCATCAGCAGCGGGAAGTTCCACGGCAGCACGGCCCCGACCACGCCGACTGGTTCACGCACGATCATCGCAATCGCGTCGTCTCCGGCGGGGGCGGTTTGATCGTAGATTTTATCCGCCGCTTCGGCGTGCCATTTGATGCAGTGGATCGTCTCAGGAATGTCGATCATCTCGCAATCGCGGATGGGTTTGCCGCTGTCGAGGCTTTCCATCACCGCCAGTTCGCGGCGGTTACGGGTAATGAGTTTGCACAGGCGGATCAGCACATCTTTGCGTTCGGACGGGTGCAGTCTGGCCCAATGGCCCTTATCGAAGGCTGTGCGCGCTTTTTCGACCGCGAAATCGACATCCTTCGCGTTACAGGCGGCAATCTCGCAGATCGTCTCCCCTGTGGCCGGATTGACGGTGGCCAGTTTCGCGCCTTTGCCCGCGCGGTATTTGCCGTCGATGAAGGCGGCGCGGGGGAAGTCGATGCTGTCTGCGATGGCCTGATATTCTGCTTTGGTCAGCAAATCACTCATTTTGAATACTCCCTCTCAATGGCGGCAAGGGCCGTGTTCATGGTGCGGATAACCTCCGCCAATTCGCGCTTGTCGTCTTTGTTCAGCGGTTGCAGCGGGCGGCGGGGCGGGCCGCAATCGATGCCGCGCAGGGTCAGGCCGTGCTTGATGCACTGGACGAATTTGCCGCCCTGCTCCAAGACGCTCATCAGGGGCAGCATGGCGGACATGATGGCGCGCCCCTTTGTGAAGTCGCCTTCGATCGCGCAAGCCTGATACATCGCGATATGCGCTTCAGGGGCGAAGTTTGACCCCGCACAAACCCAAGAGCGCGCGCCCCATGCGAAGAACTCCAGCGCCTGATCATCCATCCCGCAGGACAGGGCGATATGGGGGTAGTCGCGGGCCAGCATGTGCAGGCGGTTCGGGTCGCCGGAGCTTTCCTTGATGGCGCAGAAATTGGGGCTGCGGCCAAGGCGGTCGAGGGTTTCCCCGTCCATATTCACGCTCATCCGGCCCGGATAGTTGTAGAGCATCGCGGGCAGGTTGGCGGCGCGGTCAATGGCCAGCGCGTGCAGCGCAATCTCGCGGCCCGTGGGGTAGGCGTAGGGGGGCGTGGCGATCAGCAGGGCGTCGGCTCCGGCGGTTTTCGCGGCCTCGGCAAAGATAATGCTGTCTTCGGTGCGGATGGCCCCCGTGCCGACGATCATGGGCAGGCGCGTACCGATGATTTGCTTGGCGAGGCCCATCATCTCGATGCGTTCCTCAGCCGATTGGGCGTAGTATTCGCCCGTGGTTCCGGCCACGATAATGCCGTGGACCCCGGCGGCGATCAGATGCTCAATCGCGTCCGCAAAGGCATCGCGATTGATTGTGTGATCCTCGAAATAGGGGGTCACGACGGGGGTATAAATCCCTTCAAACCGCATTGCGCATGTCTCCTTCGGGGTGAATAGGTAAGGGGTCGGGGCGAACGAAGCGCTCCATCCGGTCACGCGAAAGCGCCCAGTGTTCCAAAGTCAGTTCGACGGCACGGGCGGGGGCGCGTTGTTCAAATGCTTCAATCATCGCGTCATGTTGGTCGCTCGCGGTGGCGATTTGGCCCTGTTCGACAGTGTCGCGGGCGGCGTAGAATGTCTGGCTCATCCGCGTGTGATCGATCAACAGACGCTTGAGGCTGGGGGTCAGGTAGGGGTTACCCGCCATATCGCCCGTTGTTTCGTGGAATTGGTGGTTGAGGACGGCCATATCGCGGGGCGCAGCGGTTTGAACCGCTTTACGGAAGCCGTGCTGGATGTCTTTGAGCAGGGTGATTTTCCGCGGCGTGGCGCCTTCTGCGGCCAAGCGTGCGACGGCGGCGTAGATCATGGGGGCGGTCTGGAAAAAATTGCGCATGGTGTCGAGGTTCATCGATGACACCGCCGCCCCGCGATTTGGCTCGATTGTCACGAAACCCGCCCCGGAAAGTCGTTGCAACACTTCGCGCAAGGGAGTGCGGGAGAGGCCGAATTCGGCGCTGAGGGTTGCCTCATCCAGCGCGCTGCCCGGCTCGATCTCAAGCCGGAGGATGCGTTCGCTCAGCACATTGAAGAGGTCATTCTTGTTCACAACAGCCGCACTCTATCTCAGGATAACGTTTGTTGTATACAAAATGTATTTCAGATCGTCAACGACCTGCGATCAAGATCGCTTTCAATTCCCGCGCGGGCGAAAACTTTCCAGCACTTCAACATCCACGGTCTTGATGCGGGCAAACCGCTCAGTCACATCATTTACGGCTGTCCAGTTATGTCTGGTCTTGGCAACCAAAACGGTGCCGTCGGGCGTGATGCCCGTCCAATCGAAATCCACTGACAGCGCATAAGTCTGCCCTTCAACATGCCGTGCGCTGAAGTTTTCGACCACATGCGTGCTGGCCGCAACCTGAGAACCGGGTCCGGCAAGCCAATCCTTGAATCCCTCAAAATCAGTAATCGCCCCGCTTGAGAAGTTCAGCGAAAACGTGTCCGCCAATATCTCACGAACAGGTTCAGGATCGCGTGCGGGATCTTCTATCAGGGCGAGCCAGTAATGGACGAGGCTCAACATCCGGTTCGCGGCGTATGCGTCCTCAAAGGCCGCATCCCCGTTTTCGATGGCGTCACCATTCGGTGCGATTGCGACAGAAGATAATAGCGGTAAAACACCGCTCTCCGACCGCTCGAAAGATATCGCATAACTCAATTCTGCCTGTCGCACGGCATTATCCGGCAACATGCCTGTGTTTTGGTAGGTAATCTCCGCATTCAGCATCAGTGCGCCATCCGCATCGCGCGTGAACGCTGTCGATTTCACATGATGCGCGTTATGCCACGTATCGGGCAATTGTGAAACGCGGGCCGCATACTCATCGCGCCCGTTAGCCGTACCGAGCGATGAAGTGACGGAAACATCGTCGCTCAGGATATCCAACGCGTTGCCAATGCCGCCTTCAGGACGCTCATAGACCTGATACCAGCGGTAAAACTGCGCTGCAGCGGCATGTTCTTCAAACCCTTGCCGCACTTCGTCTTCCGTCATATCAGCCATTCCTTCTGATGCTGTGCCGAGAATAAGCACAGCAGACATAAGAGCCACCGGCAGCAGCGCTTTGATAAAAGCCATTGGATGGTTTCACCTCAATAATTACGGCATATTGCGGGATTACATGGTAAATCCGATCAGCCTTGGCATCGTGAGTGCGCGAACGCAAAGCGATCCCATACAAGGTTACGAGGCCGATTTTTCCAATGCATCGAGGCGTGCTTTGAGGGCTTCATTTTCTTCACGCGCATTCTGGGCCATTGCCCGCACGGCATCGAACTCTTCGCGCGTTACGAGGTCCATATTGGCGAGAAGGCGCTCCATCTGGCTGTGCACGGCGGTTTCCGCCTCGTCCTTCACACCCTTGGCCACGCCCGCCGCGCTGGTCATCAGCTTGCCGATATCATCGAAAAAACGGTTATTGGTATTCATCTTTGCCTCGCTTTGTTTGACACAAGACATGGGCGTAAAAACCTGATTTATCAAGTTTCCAAGGGTCGCATTGCGGCGCGTTCGGTCACGGGAAGAACCTTGAACATCGATCGCACAGTGTCCCCGAAGACCGGATGCCGCCAATCCGGGACCAGCTCAACCATCGGTCCGAGGACGAAAGCGCGCTCATGCATCAGCGGGTGCGGCAGCACCAGTTCCGGACGGTCAGCGGAGGCACTGGCGGCATCAACGGCGCGCCATTCGCGGATTCCGGGCGAGACCATCGCGCCGTGACAGATGATATCGAGGTCGCAAACACGCGGATTCCAGCGGTATTTCTCGCCCGACACCCGAACGCGGCCCAGATCTTTCTCAACCTTCTGCATCACCCGCAAGAGATTGCGGCAACTGCCCTCAAAACTGACCTCGGCCACGCCGTTGATGTAATCCGGGCCTGATCCGGTCGGCCAGGCGAGAGTGTTGTACCAGCGCGAACGCCTGTGAAACACAACGCCAAGGTCGCCGAGAGCGCGTACCGCCTGTTCCAGCGTATCAACGGGCAAGCCGTGTTGTGAGGGAAGATTGCCGCCGAATGCGATGATTGACCGCACCTTCTGTGTATATGATCGCTGTGAAATTCTAGTCTTCCTCGTTGAATACGGATAGGGCAGCCCTAGCTGTACAAAAGCAGCGCAGAGAAAGCCGCTCGGTTAAACCAAATTACCGCTTTCAAACGGAATACTTTAGAGGTTTCAATGTTTTATCGTGATGACAGGCTCGCCCTTTTTATTGATGGTTCCAATTTATACTCAGCGGCACGCGCGTTGGGATTCGATATAGACTACAAGAAGTTATTAAGCGAGTTCGCTTCAAGAGGTAAACTTGTCCGGGCGTTTTATTATACAGCGCTGATGGAAAATGAAGAATATTCACCGATCCGCCCCTTGGTCGACTGGCTTGATTATAATGGATATTCCCTCGTCACGAAGCCGACTAAAGAATATACGGATGCCACCGGACGGCGGAAAATCAAAGGAAATATGGACATTGAGCTTGCTGTCGATGCGATGGAGATAGCGGCACATATTGACCATATTGTGATCTTCTCCGGCGATGGTGATTTCAGACGGCTTACCGAAGCGCTGCAACGGCAAGGCAAGCGTGTGAGCATTGTTTCGACGATCCGCTCGCAACCGCCCATGATTGCCGACGAATTGCGGCGGCAGGCGGATGCGTTTATCGAGCTGGATGACCTGAGCGATCGCATTGGTCGTGAACAGCGGACCCGCCCCCCTTATGAGCCAGCCTCCGGCACGGATGATGACGGGCCGGAAGATGATGACGCGTAATCAGCGTTAAGTCACATGAAACAAAACGGATTTTTGCAAAAGCCTGACCTCACGGTCGGGCTTTTGTTTTCTTTGCTGGCGGTTGTGATCTGGGCGGCATGGCTGCCCGCGACGCAAGTTGCGATTGATGAGGGGATTGCGCCTTTGGATCTCGCGCTGTTGCGGTTTGTGGTGCCGGCGGTTTTACTGGCCCCGGTATGGTGGCAGTTGGGGGTTGTGCCGAAAGTGGCACCCGTTGCTTTGCTGGCAATGATGGGCTGGGGTGCGCCGTTTGTGATCCTTGTCTCGATCGGGCTGGAGAACGCGAGTGTGGCCCATACGGCGGCGATGGTGCCGTGTACGATGCCGCTGATCGCGGCGGTCGCGGCGCGGGTTTTTCTTGGTGAGCGTATTGGCCGGGACCGTTGGTTCGGCATGGCCCTGATCGGTGTGGCGGCGGCTTGTGTGCTGTTACCGGTTTTCTTTTCGGGATCGAGCGCGACGCTGGAGCGGATGGGGCTGCTGTTGCTCGCATCGGCGGGTTGGGCCGCGTTCACGGTGGCGTTCAGATATAGCGGGCTGACAGGATTGCAGGCGACTGCGCTGGTCTCGCTTTATTCAACGGTTTTGCTGCTGCCTGCGCTGTATGTGGCGGGCAGTTCTCTGGGCGGGCGCAGTGCGTGGGCGTTGGTTTTTCACCTCACCGCGCAAGGATTGCTGTCCGGTTTTGTGGCGACGCTGGCCTATGCCTTGGCGATTAAGCGGTTGGGGGCGTCAACAGCGGCGTCTTTCAGCGTGCTGGTCCCTGTGCTGGCGACGGTGTTCGCGTTCTTCTGGCTCGGCGAAATACCAAGCGGTCTGGACGCGTTCGCGCTTGGGATCGGCAGTGCCGGCGTGGCGATTGTGACGGGGGCGCTGCGGTTATCGCGGGACTTGCGTGGTTAGATCGGGATCATAGCCGCCCGCGCAAGGCAGACCATCGTTGATCTCGTAATACGCGCCTTTGTCATCGGTGTAGATATGTCCGGCCAAGGCGATACCGTCGGCATCATCAAGGGTTCCCGCGAAGATAGACAGCGATGCGCTGCTTTGGGTATCCCAGAAAAGGTTTGAGCCGCATGTGCCGCAGAAGCCGCGCCGCACGCCCGGTGTAGAGGTGAACCATTGCGGCTGACCGCTAACGGTGATCGCCTCGCGCGGGGCGGCGGTGGCGGCGACGTGGTGGCCGCTGGTCTTGCGGCATTGCTGACAATGGCAAGCGATAACGGGACGCATTGGCCCCGCGACGGTGTAGGTTACAGCGCCGCAAAGGCAGCCGCCGGTTCGTGTCCCGCTCATGCAATACCAGCCTGACGCTTGAGCGTGCGTAAAGTGTTTTTAATCTCGACACGCCGTCCGATCAGGTAGCCGCTGGAGCCGAACCCGCCATAAAAGCCGCGATAGCCGCCAAACCTGCGCCCATTGTCACGGGAGGCGATGCGGTAATTGATCGCGCGCAACTCCTCCTCCAGCGCGGCAATCGTCGCGCCAAGGCGATATGGTTCGATCAATGCGGGATTCTGGGGACAGTTGGCCGGATATCCGCGCGCCTGACGACCCTCCTCCAGCACACCATCCGCTGTGCAAGCGACTTGTGGCCTGGTTTCGACCGTATCGTATGGCGTGGCTTGCGTGGCGCAGCCGCTCAAAGCGATGGCCAAGGTCAGAATTGCGATGCGCATGGCGTTTTCTCCGATTTGGCCGAGTATCGAAGCAAAATGATGGAGAGTCAAACCCTCTATCTCTTTGTTTTTAAGCGATATACGGGTTGAAATCGGCATTGGCTTTTCCCGAAATCATGAAGCCTTCCGCGATAT
>CALFAK010000022.1 GCA_937948985.1 uncultured Neomegalonema sp.
CTACGCATCCTATCGCGGTAACTGGGAAGTGATGCTGCGTGGCCTTTTCTCCAACCGGTCCGTCGTCAATTTTCTTGATCCGGACTTAGCGCCCGCGACGACTCGGCTCTGCCGGGGCGGTCCGGTGCTGCCCCTACATGAAGCCGCAGGAATTTTGAAATCACGTCATACGCCTAGCGTTCTTCTTGCTGGCGAGCGATATGGCATGGGTTCGAGCAGGGACTGGGCAGCCAAAGGCCTCGCACTTTTGGGCGTTAGGAGTGTCATTGCCCGCAGCTTTGAACGAATCCACCGGACGAACCTGATCGCTATGGGAATCCTACCTATCATCATCGAAGACGACTTCGACCCGAAGGCGATGCAGCTCAACTATGAGGATCGGATCTTGATCGACCTGCCGCCGAGTCATATCACGCCTCAAGCAACGTTGACTCTAAAAGTCACCCGAGGCGGAGCTATCGCCCGGACCGTCCGAACTCGGCTTGCCATCGATACCATTGCGGAAGCCGTCTCAATCGTCCAGGATGGCATCTTGTCGTCATTGCTCAAGTCGAACATGGTTGTCCCCAGATAACTTTATGATCCTATCGCGCCGAAAATCATCCGTAAAATCACGTCTCGCTCGTTTCGTCATAAGGCTCTCCATAGCTTCTCAAGCTAGATGAAGCCCTCCACTTTATCCGGGAAGACCAGTGTCAGCCTATTCAAATTCTAAGCCACGAACCATGATTGCATAGCCGTGTCTCGCGTGAGGATTGCTTTTTAAAGGTTGTCTTCGGTGACCATGCCCATCGTGTGATAACCACAATCCACATAGACGGTTTCGCCCGTCGTGCCACCGCCCAAATCGGATAACAAAAACAATGCGGTGCCACCAACTTCATCCAGCGAGGCGGTCCGGCGTAATGGTGCGTTTTGAGCGTTAAAATTATACACTTTGCGCGCTGACCCCACGGCAGACCCGGCAAGCGTGCGCATGGGGCCGGGTGAGACGGCGTTGACGCGAATACCATCCGGGCCGAGATCAGCCGCCAGATAGCGCATACTCGCTTCCAATGCGGCTTTCGCGACCCCCATCACATTGTAGTTCGGCAGCACGCGGTCCGCACCAAGATAGCTGAGCGTGATAATCGATCCGCCTCCCGTCATCAGCGGTTGGGCACGCTTCGCCAGATCAGTCAGCGAGAAGCAGGAGATATCCATCGTATTGAGAAAATTCTCACGCGAGGTGTTGACGTAGCGGCCTTTCAGTTCGCTTTTTTCCGAGTACGCAATAGCGTGCACAAGAAAGTCGAGACTGCCCCATTCGCTTTTCAGCGTGTCGAATACGGTATCAAGGCTGTCAGGGTCTTGCACATCGGCGGGGATCACGATGGAAGAGCCGACTGATTCGGCCAGCGGACGCACCCGTTTGCCAAAGGAATCACCTTGGTACGTGAACGCCATTTCAGCGCCATGCGCCGCCAGCATCCGGGCGATACCCCACGCAATGGAATGGTCATTGGCGACGCCCATCACGAGGCCTCGTTTTCCCTGCATCAGTGCGGTGGGGGATTGTGCGTCGGTCATTGGGGTGCCTCGGATGGTATGATTTGCGGCTGGCATACAGCGTTTTCGCAAGGGGGTGAAGGGGCGGGCCGGAAGTGTGAATAGGATTGCAAATTGTTTCGGATGCCGTTGAGGCATTAAAAAAGCCCGGACAAGCCGGGCTTTGTAAAACACTCTATCGATAGGCTCAGTTCAAACGCGAGCCGATATTTGCAATGCCATCATCAATCATGGTTCCCGCACTGCTGTCTGACAGCCCGCCGCCAATTGCTTCACGTGCCGCAGCAATAGCGGCAGCAGCGGAAGCGTTACGCACTTCACGGGTTGCCGATGCTTCGGCTTGAGCGATCCGCTCTTCAGCGGCCTTAAGTTTGCGGGCAATCGACTCTTGCAAGTCCTTCTGAGCCTGCTCCGCCGCCGCGTTCGCTTCGGCTTTAGCGCGGGAAACGATCTCGTCCGCTTCACGTTGCACATCCTGATGCTTACGCTCGAAGTTTGCGACGAGAGATTGCGCTTCCTCGCGCGCCTGGCGTGCCTCTTCCAACTGCTCGCGGATGCGATTCGCGCGGGCATCAAGCATACCTGCGATCATTGCCGGAACCTTGAAATAGAACAGCAATGCGATGAAAAGCAGAAACCCTACAAGGATGGAAACCTTATCGTTCATCGTGCCATTCCTGTTTGTGCGAGAGCGCGGTCAACGGCGGATGCGATCGTTCCGCTGTCGGCGCTGCCCGGTGCGAGTTTCGCAACAATTGCGCTGGCGGCGTCAGATGCGACGTTGCGGGCGCTGTCTGCGGCGGCAGCTCTGATCTCGTTGATCCGCTGTTCACCTTCAGCAGTGCGCGCGGCGATTTCCGCCTCGGCTTTCGCGTTTTCCGCTGCGGCCTTTTCAGCGATCTCCGCTTTTGTGGCCTCAACAATCTCGTTCGCGTTGGCTTTCGCGTCAGCAAGCGCCTGATTGTAAGCGCCCTCGGCATCTTCCGCCTTGCGCTTCAATTCCGATGCCTGATCGAGATCATCGGCAATCGCGTTGTGACGATCTTCAAGAGCGCCCGCGATTTTAGGGAGAATATTTTTCGTCAACACTTTGTAGAGCAGGAAGAGCGCCAAAGCGGTCCAGAATATCTGCGTTGCCCACGTGTCGAAGTCGAGCTGCGGCATTCCACCGCCATGCGCAGCCGCGTCATAATGATCGCTGGTTTCGGACGATGCCATCCGCGCCTCCGTGTGAAAAAAGTTGAGCCGGGCGATTCAAACCGCCCGGCTGGTACCATCCGCGTGCGACTTAAACTGCGAACAGCAGAAGAAGTGCGACGAGGAAGCTGAAGATGCCCAGTGCCTCGGCAAATGCGATGCCGATGAACAGCGTCGCGGTTTGCTCTTTGGCTGCCGCCGGGTTGCGCAGTGCGCCGGCAAGGAAGTTCCCTGCCACGTGACCCACGCCGATGCCTGCTCCGCCCATGCCGATGCAGGCGAGGCCGGCGCCGATATACTGACCAAGATTGCCGATATCGCCTTCCATGGTGATGCTCCTTTGTTGGAATAAGCTATTCGTTAAGTAAGATATAAGTGCGCTGCACTTAGTGCATGTTCAGCGCGTCGTTCAAGTAAACACAGGTGAGGATCGTAAAGACATAAGCCTGAATGACCGCCACGAGCAGCTCAAGGGCGGTGACGCCCACGATTGCTGCGATAGGGATGATGCCGAAAACGCCAAGCGCCGCGACAAACCCGCCAAACACTTTCAAAACGGCGTGTCCCGCCATCATGTTAGCGCCAAGACGAATGGAGTGGCTGACCGGACGCACGAAATAGGAGATCACCTCGATGATCGCAAGAACGGGCCGCATTGCTGCGGGGGCGTCCATTGGCCAGAAAAGAGCGAAGAAATGCGTGCCGTGCTTCATGAAGCCGATCACCGTGACGGTGATGAACACGGAAAGCGCAAGAAATACCGTGACCGCAAAGTGGCTGGTGACGGTGAATGAGTAAGGGATCATGCCCACCAGGTTGCAGGCGAGGATGAACAAGAACACCGTGAAGATATATGGAAAATACTTCAATCCGCCTTCACCACACGCATCGCGCACCATATTACGGACGAATTCATAGATACCCTCGGCCATCGACTGCATCCGCGACGGCACAAGGCTGCTGCCGCTCATCGCGGTCCACAGGAACAAACAGGTCAGGCCAACCGCGAGAAAGGCGAAAAACGCCGAGTTCGTGAAGGACAGGTCAACGAAACCCAAATCAATCGGAACCCAGTTCTTGATCTCGAACTGGTACATGGGATCGATGTTGAATCCGCCTTCAGCGCTTTCAGCCTTTGCCAAGGTCATCTCCCTGTTCCGCAGCGATCCGCTGCTGTTCGGCCTTGCGCTGGTATTGAGTCGCAGAAGCCATCATCGTTTTAACGCCCGCAGCGAACCCGAGTCCGCCGAAGATTATCAGAAACAGCGGACCCATTCCCGTCACTTCATCGATCGCATAACCGATCGCCGCACCAAAGCCCAGCCCTATGACAAGTTCCAGCACCATTCTCCAAGCCAGGGTCAGACCCTCGTATTTGCTTGGGGTGAGAACCCGCTCGTCGGTAATGCTTTCCCGCGCTTTATCGATACGCTGCGAAAGCCTGTCCAACGCCGCACGATCCGCCGCATCCGTGTCACCTTTACGTCTGGGTGATCCGGGCCGCAGATCGGCCATCTACTGTGCTCCTGTACTGACAAAAATGAGGGGGAAGACCCGCCTTGAAACGCGCGCAACATAGGCAGACGGCAAAACACTGTCAAGCAATGCCAGACGTGGTGAGGTGAGACGATATATCGTTATATTTCAGTAATTTGCGGCTTTTATAGATCTTCGGTCAGCATTTAAGACAGATATTAAGCGCGAATATCGGCAATCTGGTGCGATTTGTCACGTCTGTGAGTGCGCGGTCGTGTCGATAGCCCGATCAGTCGGATCGGGCGCATCCGGTTCGTTTTGCCAAGGGAATACCGCTATCGGTTCGGGCGGGAAAACGGGCGCGGCCACGGGATCACTCAGACGCACATGCTCGCGCAAAAACACGCGCAGCCAAGCCCGCTCGCGTTTTCTGAGTCCCGCTCCGGTGGAAATTTCGTTTGGTCCGGCCAGAATCGAAATGCCGCCCAGTTTTGTTTGCGAGATTTCTTCGATCTCCGTGATCCACAAATTATCGGATGAGCGGGAGCGAATTGAGGGATTTTCCAGCTGTATGAATGATTTATACAGCTTCAATTCGGGCGGTTTTCTCCACGAAATAAACAGAAAGAATGCGCAGGCGGGGATGAGAAATATCCAAGCCAGTGCATCCAAAAAGAAATCATTCTGTGGAAAACGGCCTTCGCCAAACGTCCAGGCTATCAACGCCATTAGTGCGCCCGATGGCTCCGCTATTGCGGGCGGCAATGTGATACTAATGCAGTCGTCGTTATGCGTCAGCCTTAAGCGACCGGGGGGATAGGTGAGGCTGAGGCATGATTCCGTTGCCTCACGCGGGATTTCGTTCAGTAATCTGAGGTGCAAGGGGGTATCTGCTTCCGCGACGGGTATCGTCTGGCCATCCTCTGAGATAATCGGCAACTCAAACAGGCGCGCATAATGCTGTTGTATCTGCGCGCGCAGGACGGGCGCGTCGGTGACGCATAGGGTTACGGCGTCATGTTGAGGATGCTCCAAGGCGATTGAGTACAGATCACGATAAAACGCGGGGACATCGTGCGCCCGTCTGAATAAACCAAACCGGTCGTGCTGCTCTTGCCCTAAAAACCGCAGTCTTACACCTGCAAATTCACTGTATTTCGCGACCCGGCGCTCTACTCCAAACCATGATCTTTCGAGTACCTCCACGCCAAGCGGATTGAAAGTGACGGCGCGGAATGTGTGCAAATCCGGTCTGCTCCAGACAAAAATCAAGATGGCGGCTGCCGCTAGGAAAATCGTCAAAGGCGCGCTTGTTGTCCAGAAGAATCTAACGGCGGCTAACACCAACGCGATGCTTGAAAATAGGGTGAGAGGATTTATCCGATAGGGGACCGGCATCTCATAATGCACGGTCTCTTCGATGCGGTTGGGTAAATCCACATCGAACGGGCGCATCGGGGTAAACGGATCTGGCTTCATCCGCTCAGAATACTCAATTCCGGTGTAGTATTCGTAAGCGTTACCCCGCCTCCACCAACTTCACTGCCGCACCTATATCGACCGAAACCAGCTTTGAGACACCCCGTTCGACCATTGTAACGCCGAAAAGGCGGTTCATGCGGGACATCGTCAGGGCGTGGTGCGAGATGATGAGAAAGCGTGCGTCGGAGCGGGTGGTCATCTCGTCCAGCAAGTCACAAAACCGCTCGACATTGGCATCGTCCAGCGGCGCATCGACCTCATCAAGGACACAGACCGGGGCGGGATTGACGAGGAACACCGCAAAGATCAACGCCATCGCCGTCAGCGTTTGCTCGCCCCCCGACAGCAACGTCAGCGTTTGCAGGCGTTTGCCGGGCGGCTGGCACATGATTTCCAGTCCGGCCTCCAGCGGATCATCCGACTCGGTCAGTTGCAACTCCGCTTCGCCGCCACCGAACAGGTGCGTGAACAGCCCCTTGAAATGCGCGTTGACCTGCGTGAATGCGGCCAGCAAGCGCTCGCGCCCTTCACGATTGAGGGCGGCCAGACCCTTGCGCAGCTTGAGAATCGCCTCCTCCAATTCCTCTTTCTCGGACCCCAGCGACCCCCGCTCTTCCGTTGCCTCCTCAATCTCGGTCTTTGCGCGCAGGTTGACCGCGCCCAGCCGCTCACGATCCGCGCGGGCGCGCAGCAGGCGGGTTTCGACCGCATCCGGGGCGGTTTCGCGCAGGTCGGCAAAGCGTTCGGCTAGCTCATCAGGTGTGGCATTCGTCTCCTCGCGCATGGTCGCCAGCGCCGCCTCTTTGCGCTCCGCCGCTCCTTCGGACAGTGCTTCGGCGCGGGCCAGTCCTTCGCGGGCGGTGGCCAGCGCGGTGGCGGCTTGGATTGCGGTTTGCACCTTCGCGCGCAGATCCGTTTCCGCCGTGGTCAGCGCGTCAGCGGATGTGCCGACGCGGGTTTCGGCGGCACGGACCTCATCATCCAAACCGCCCCGCGATTCGGCGAGTTTGGCGGGCAAGGATTGCGCTTTGCCCAGTTCCGCCTCGGCATCCTTGACCCGTTTACTCAACTCCATGCGGCGTTTGTCGGCACTGGTCGCGCGTTTGCGCCAGCCGTCGAGTTCGGATTTGATCGTCACCAGCCGTTTCGTGCGCCGCGATTCCTCGCCCCGCATCCGGGCGTTGGTCGCGCGCGCAGCCTCCAACGCAAGACGGTCCGTGCCCAGCGTTTGACGCGATGTTTCCGCCTCTTGTTGCAGGGCGGCGGGGTCGCCGACGCGTTCCCGCGCGGTTTGCGCCTCCGCCAGCCGCGCCGCCGCCTCCGTCACAGCCGCCTCCAGTCGCGCCGCATCTTCAAGGCTTTGCGCTGATGACGCGGCCAGCCGCGCATGATCCGCCTCGGCATCGGCAAGCTGGCGGGCGGCAGTGGCGGCGGTGTCTTTGTTGCGCGTCACCACGCTGCGGGCGGCGGCCTCGGCCTCGCGCGCGTCTTTCAGCTTCGTGGCCAGATCATCGCGCCGCTGCTTCGCAACAGTTAACGCGGCGGCGGCCTCAGACACTTCGCGTTGCAGTGATTCGCGGCGGTTCAGCCGTTGCAGGCGCAGCGCGGCAGGGTCTGCCCCGCGCAGGTCCGCACCGCTGAAATACCCGTCCCAGCGCCAAAGATCTCCTTCAGGACTGACCAGCCGTTGCCCCGGTTTCAACCGCGTTTGCGCTTGCGGGCCGTCTTCTTGAGAGACGATCGAGGTCGCCCCCAACCGACGGGCCAGTGCGGTCGGTGCGCCCACATGCTTGGTCAGCGGCTCGCCCATGCCGGGGGGGCTGGACAGAACGGTCAGGGCCAGCCAGCCGCGCAGGGTGCTGGCAAAAGCACTCTCCTCACCCGCCGACGCCTCATCACCAAGGGCGGCGGCGAGCGCCAGTTCATAGCCCGGTGCGGCCCGCATCCGGCTGATAACCCCGCCGCCCGAAACCCGCTCATCCGCCGCGAGCGAACGTTCCAGCAGGGCGAATTCAGAATCGAGCGCCTCATGGGTCGCTTTCGCGGTGGCAAACGCAGCGCGGTTCTCCGATTCGGATTCCTCCAACGCCGCACGATGCGATTCGGCAACCGCAAGCCGTTCCGGCGCGTCCGCATCCGCATTTGCAGCCGTTTGTGCGTTTTCCCGCGCGGTGTTAAGCTGCTCAGTCGCCGCATCAAGTTTTGTGGTGATATCCGCTGTACGGGCTTTATGCGCGGTCTGGCGCTTTTGCGCCTCCTCCAGCGCGCGTTCGGCATCTTTGAGTAAGCGCGCCGCCGAATCGCGCTCTGCCGCCCCCGCCGCCGCCTTGGCCGCGAGCGCATCGCGGTTCGCTTCGGCGCGGGTCACGGCGGCTTCGGCCTGCACGACCGCAGCTGTTGCCGCCGTCAGGGCCGCCGGATCAATCACGCTGGTCCGCATCTCCGCCCGCTCCGCTTCCAGCGCCTCAATTGCTGTGCCGGCATCGGTGGCCAGTTCCGCCTCGCGGCTCAGATCATCGGCAAAGCGCACGGCGTCGCGCTCCAGCCGCTCAATCGTGTCACGGGCGCGCGCTTCCTCGGCGGCGATGGCGTCACGCTTGGCGATCAGGCGCTGGTGGATGGCCTGAGCGACCGCCGCTTCCTCACGCAGGGGGGGCAGTGCATCTTCGGCCTCATTGCGCACGCGCGCGGCTTCCGATTCTTCCGTCGTCGCGGTGGCGACCGCGCGGGTGGCCTCCTGAACCGCCGATTCCGCCGCCAGCGCCTCGGCATCGGCGACACGGTAGCGCAGCCAGACAAGTTCGGCGGCGGCCTCTTTAATCGCGGTGGTCAACTCGCCATAGCGTTCTGCTTGCCGCGCCTGCCGCCGCAACCCCGCGATTTGCGAATCAAGCCGCGACAGCACGTCATCAACGCGGATCAGGTTTTCCTCTGCCGCTTTCAGGCGCGTTTCAACCTCCCGCCGCCGCTCATAAAGGCCCGAAACACCCGCCGCATCCTCCAAAATCTTCCGCCGCCCCTGCGGTTTCGCAGCGATCAACAGACCGATTTGCCCCTGCCGCACCAGTGACGGCGATTGCGAGCCTGTGGCGGCATCCGCGAACAGCACCCGCACATCCCGCGCCCGCACTTCCTTGCCGTTCACACGAAAAGCGGACCCGGCGTTCCGTGTAATCCGGCGGGATACTTCGAGCGTCTCCGATTCATTAAACTGCGTCGGCGCTTGCTTGTCCGAATTGTCGAGCAGTAGCGCGACTTCAGCGAAGGACTTCGCGGGCCGTGTTTCGGCCCCGGCGAAGATCACGTCTTCCATCCCGTCGCCGCGCATCGATTTGGCGCGGTTCTCGCCCATCACCCAGCGCAACGCTTCGAGCAGGTTCGATTTCCCGCACCCGTTCGGCCCGACCACGCCCGTCAGCCCCGCCGAGAGCACCAGCTCTGTCGGATCGACGAAGGACTTGAAGCCCGTCAGGCGCAGCGTGTTGAACTTCAAGCAAAAACTCCCGATTCCCTGCCTGATACGCTAGATATGGCGCGGTTGGGAGTCAATGAGCGTAGATATAGCGTACTACGCCGCATCTTCGGTGCGGAATTGGAGGTTGTAGAGGGTGCGGTACAGACCGCCGCGTTCCAGTAACTCTTCATGGCGGCCCTGATCCACGACCTCGCCCTTATCCATGACGATGATCTTGTCGGCATCGCGGATTGTGGCGAGACGGTGGGCGATGACCAGCGTGGTGCGTCCGGCGGACAGCCGTTGCAGCGCTTGCTGGATAATCGCCTCGGCGGAGGCATCCAGCGCCGAGGTCGGCTCGTCCAGCAACAAAATCGGCGCATCGCGGAGCATGGCGCGGCCTATGACAATGCGCTGGCGCTGTCCGCCGGAGAGATTAACCCCGCGCGGTCCGACACGTGTATCAAGGCCGTCGGCCTGATCACGGGCAAAATCCGTGACAAAGGCTTGCACGGCGGTCTCTTCAATCTCCACATCTGTGGCGTTGAGTTTGCCGAGCCGGAAATTATACCGGATCGTCTCATCAAACAGCGCCGCCTCTTGCGAGACGACCGAGAAATGACTGCGCAGATCGGCAAGGGTCATGTTCTGGATCGGCGTTTCGCCAATGCGGATTTGCCCCGATTGCGGCTCGATCAAACGGGCGAGCAGGTGAAACACCGTGCTTTTGCCCGCCCCCGAATGGCCGACCAGCGCTGTTGTCTTTCCCGCCTCCGCCGTAAAGCTGAGACCGCGCAGGACGGGGGTGTCATCGTAGCGGAAATTGACGTTGTCGAGTGTGATATCGGCGTCACGGGCGTTCGCCATCACTTTCGCGGGCCGTGCGGGGTCGCGGATGCTGGGCTGCGCATCAAACAGGCCATAGAGACGTTCGAGAGAGGCGAGCGCCGATTGTATCCGCCCGGCAACCGTCGAAAGGCGCCGCAGCGGATCGAATACAAGCCCCATCGCAGTGAAAAAGCTGAGGAATTCCCCGGCGGATTTATTCCCCGCAATGATCTCGCCCCCGCCATAGACCAGCACGGCCAAAAACGCGCCCGCCGCGAAAATGTCGATCAGTGCGGGCATGGCCGATTGGCCGACTTCGGCGCGCATTTGCTGGTGCAAAAATCCGTCCACCTCGGCTGAAAACCGCGTCCGCTCGTGTTCTTCGAGGCGGTTGACCTTGATCGCATGAACGCCGTGAAACACCTCATCAAGACGGTTCGAGATGCTGGCCGATGCCTCACGGGCGATGCGGGTGTTGTTGCGGATAAATTTCTGCGCCTTGGACATCGGCAGGACGATCAGCGGAATACCGATGAAGGCGATCAGCGCCAGTTTCCAGTCATAATAAAGTGCCACGCCGATCAGCACCACAAGACTAACCGTATCACGACCCACACTCATCAATGCGGAGGATGCAATGCCTTGCAACGTTTGCGCATCCCCGCGCACCCGCTCGATCAGCGAACCGGGTGAGTTGCGCTGGAAGAAATCGCTGTCGAGGCTCAGCAGGTGACTCAGCAGGTCTTTTTGCAGACCCGTAATCACATGCAAGCCGATGCGCACCACCAGAATCCGCTGGATAAACCCGGTAATCGCCCGCATAGCGAACAGGCCGAAGACAAGCGCGCCGATCCACGTCATCGCGGCGGCATCTTTGCCGACCAACACCTCATCGAACATCGGCGCGACCAGATAGCTCAGACCGCCCAGCACACTGCCTTCCAGTCCCATAAGAATAACTGCGATAACCAGCGTCCAGGTATGCCGTTTCAGATAGTCATGCCAAAGCCGCCCGATCAGCGCTTTGGCTTTCGGGTCAGTGAGGGTCGGGCCTTCGATCGGGGCTTTTGCTTTTCTCATGGTCCCGCGCTCTATAATGCTTGCGCGGCGATGCGCCAAATGTATTTCAGGCGCGGAATGCGCGGGAGAAAACGATGTCGGAAAGCTACACTGAGATTGAGGCGCGTGTCGGGGCGCTGATTGCGGGGATTGACGACGACATCGCCATTATGGCGACGATTGCCTGCGAGTTGTTTCACAGTGTCGAGCGGTTTCACTGGGTCGGCTTTTACCGCGTTACCGCGCCGCAAATGCTGTTGATCGGGCCGTATCAGGGCGGACATGGCTGCCTGTCGATCCCCTTCGCGCGCGGCGTTTGCGGAAAATGCGCTAGGGATAAGAAGACGGTGATCGTCGATGATGTGGAGGCATTCGAGGGCCATATCGCCTGCGCCTCCAGCACCCGCTCCGAGATTGTCGTACCCGTTTTCGGCAAAGACGGCACGCTGATTGCGGTGCTGGATGTCGATTCTGACGATCCTGCGGCGTTTGACGAGGCGGACGCCGCCGCGCTGGAGCGGATGTGCGGGGCGGCGTTTTCCGTCTGACCCTCAGCGCGCCCTGCCCTCAACCAACCGCGTTCCCGCGATGCCCGTTATAACAGCGGCAATGAAGATCCAGACGCTCGCATAGCCCAGACCCAGCGCCGGAATCGCACCACCGGGGCAAAATCCCGCAATCCCCCAGCCGGTCCCGAAAATCGCCGCCCCGCCGATCAGGCGCGCGTCGATGCGGGTGTTTACCGGCAGCGAGAAACTCTGCGCCTGAAGCGGGTTATCCCGTCGCTTGAACGTCAGGCGATAGCCGATAAACGTCGTCACCAGCGCCCCGCCCATCACGAAAATCAGGCTGGGATCCCATGTTCCGGCAATGTCGAAAAAGTTCAAAACCTTCGCCGGATTGGCCATGCCCGCAATCGCGATGCCGAGGCCGAAAATCCCGCCGATCAGGAACGCGCTGAGCAACTGTCTCATCACGCGCCCCCCATCACATGCCGGATCACGTAAACGGTCGCGAATGCCGCGATCATGAATGTCACCGTCGCGGCCAGAGAGCGCGGTGACAGGCGCGCCATACCGCATACACCATGCCCAGATGTGCAGCCCGAACCGAGATAAACGCCGATGCCCACAAGAACACCGCCGAAAATCAGTGCCGGAGTGCTGACGGGCAGGGCAAACGGAATGTCACCGCCCGCGCTGATATAAACCAGCGGGGCGATAACCGCGCCGCCCATAAACGCCGCCCGCCATTGCCAATCGGACGACAGGGGTGGAATCAATCCGGCCAATATCCCCGTCATCCCCGCGATCCGGCCATGAACCGCCATCAGCAAAGTCGCCGCAATGCCGATCAAAACGCCGCCGAGCAGTGACAGCAGCGGGGTGAATTCTGTTTCCACGATGTGATCCTCTCAAGAGTCAGCGGCAGTCTTTTTATTCCGCGTAGACATATTCAATAAGCATCATTTGTTGCTTTCGTGTCCATATAACGCCTGACGATATCCACCGCCATAAATCCGGCCCACTCGCCACGCCATGCTCAACCGCAGAGAGTTGCCGCATCCGCCGATGAGAGTCTAAGATGATGGCTTGTGCAGTGTCAGGGAGTCGAAAATGGTTGATCGCATCAAATTACAAACCATTGCTGCAAGTGTTATGCTGGCGCTGACGGGTGGTATGGCCTTCGCGGCGGACGCGCCCATCCCTGAAAAACGCATGGTGTTCACGCAAGACGTGGATTTCTATGGCGGTGATTTGCGCTCGATATTTGATACCTCGCTGGACAAATGTGTGAGTGCTTGTCTGCGTGATGATCAATGCACCGCGCTGACCTTTAACGAACGGCAGGGGGCGTGTTTTCTCAAGGACGGGTTCGAGAAGACCACGCCATTCGAGGGCGCCTGGTCAGGGCGTGTGATTGCGGCCTCCACAGCACAAATCGGGCGCGCGACGGCGCAATCCGGGATGCTGGACATGCTGCCGAATAACGCGCTGACCAAGGCACGCAGATACGCGGCCAATATCGGCATGCGCTACCCCGTGAATGACCGTGATGCCGCCTATCTGGCCAGTGTCGCGGGAGAGTCTGACACCGCGCAGGGGGCGCTTGTGGCGCTGACCGATGCACCCGATGCCTGGCTTGATCTGTCGCGCGAACTGCGGGCGCAAAATCCCGACGGGTATTACGAGCGTCTCCAGATAGCCGAGAACGCGACCAGTGCCGCGATCAACGGCTTCCTGCGTGCAGAGAATGCGGCGGTGCAAGCGACCGCACTCAACGTGCTTGCCGAAGCATTGGAAAATCAGGATCGCGGGGCGGAGATGATTCCGGTTCTGAAGCTGTCTGAAAATCTCTCCTCCCGCCGCGAAACGCGCGAGGCTTTGAAGCAAGCACGCGAACGCTACGGCTTTCGGGTTACGGGTCATCAGGTGGATTCCGACGCCGAAAACCCGCGCCTTTGCGTGAATTTCTCAGAAGCAATCGCCCCTGCCACCGATTTTGAACCTTTTGTGCGGGTGCTGGGCAAAGACCTGCCCGTCGATGGCGAGGACCAACAAATCTGCGTAGACGGTTTGCAGCATGGCGAACGCTATAAAGTGATCTTGCGCAGCGGCTTGCCCGCCGCCGCCGGGGGCGAAAAACTGCTAAAGCCGATCACAATTGAAACCTATGTCCGCGACCGGAAACCTTCGATCAGCTTCGCGAGCCGCGCCTACATCCTGCCCCGCTCGGCAGAGGCGGCGCTGCCAATTACGACGGTGAATGTGGATGAAGTCGCCCTGCGGATTCACCGCGTCAATGACCGCAACCTCCTGCGCGCGGTTCAGCAGGATTTCTTGGGCGCTTCGCTGGATCAATACCGCGAGGATAACGCCCTCAACGACCTCGGCGAGCAGGTTTGGGAGGGCGTTGGCGAGGTATCGCGTAAGCTGAACGAAAACGTCGTCACGCGCTTGCCATTGGGCGAGGCGGTCACGGAATTCGAGGCGGGCGTCTACGTCGCCACAGCGCGGGAAATTGACAGCGAAAAACCGTGGGAAGACGCGGCAACGCAGTGGTTTGTCGTCACAGATTTGGGCCTGTCCACCACGCTGGCCGATGACGGTTTGCATGTGTTCGTGCGCGGATTGGGCGATGCGCAAACGATTGAGGGCGTCACGCTGCGCCTGCTGTCACGCAACAACACCGTGTTAGGCAAGGTTGAGACGGACGCGGCGGGCTACGCCATGTTCGCGCCGGGCCTGACACGCGGTAACAGCGGCTTGGCTCCCGCCATGTTGACCGCCGAGCGGGAGGCGGGCGATTTCGCGTTTCTTGACCTCAGCCGTCCCGGCTTTGACCTCGCGGACAGGGGCGTTGAGGGCCGCGCGGCGCCCGGCCCCGTAGATGTATTCCTGACCACCGAACGCGGCGCGTATCGCCCTGGCGAGCAGGTCCACACCACCATTCTCGCCCGCGACCAGCGCGCCGACGCGGTCGAAGACCTGCCGCTGACCCTCATCGTCACCCGCCCCGATGGGGTCGAGGCGCTGCGCCGGACGGCACAGGACGCGGGCGCGGGCGGTCGGGCCGTCTCATTCGATCTCAGCGATAAGGCGATGCGCGGCAGCTGGCGCGTGCGCGTTCACGCTGACCCCGAACAATCCGCCCTTGCGAGCGAATCCTTCCTCGTCGAAGATTTCCTGCCCCAGCGCATCGATTTTGAACTTGCGGGGCCGGAGGGCGCCGTACGCCTCGGCGATGCCCCCGCGATAAAGATTGACGCGGATTACCTCTACGGGTCGCCCGCTGCAGCGATGGCAGTTGAAGGCGAAGCGGTGGTCAAATCCGTCCGCTCCCTCGCCGCGCATCCCGGCTTCATCTTTGGCGCGCATGATGAGCAAAAAGAAAGCTGGGTCCGCAGTCTGGAGCCGGGCTTTGAGACCGATGACGCGGGGCTGGCCTCCGTGCCCATGTTGCTGCCCGACGCCGTCGAAACATCGCGCCCGCTGACACTGAACGCGGTGATCCGTCTGCGCGACGGCTCCGCGCGGCCGGTGGAGCGGGTGTTGAGCCTGCCGCTTCAGGCCGATGGCGACCGGATCGGCGTAAAAACCGTGTTCGAGGGCGCGGTCCGCACGGGCGAGAAGGCACAATTCGAGGTGATCGCCGTTGACGGTTCCGGCGCGCGGGTGGCGCTGGATGATGTTTACTGGACCCTCTCGAAAGTACGCACGCGCTATAACTGGTATCGCCTCGATGGCCGCTGGAATTACGAGACGACCACACGGCGCGAGCGGTTGGCGAATGGCGATTTAACGGTTGGCGACAACGGTGTGGCCACGCTTGAAACGCCTGTCGATTGGGGCCGCTACGAGTTGAAACTCGTCTCCAAAAATGATCCCGATATCATCACCAGCATCCTGTTCACAGCGGGTTGGTACGCGCCCGTTGTCGGCTCGGCCACGCCCGACACGTTGGAGGTTTCGGTCGATAAAGACGCCTACGCGATGGGGGACATCGCCAAGCTGCGCCTTGACGCGCGCTATGCGGGTGAGGTGTTTGTACAAGTGGTCGGCAACGGCCTGATCGCCACCAAAACCGAAACCGTTGAGGCGGGCGAAACCTATATCAATCTCGACGTTACCGAAGATTGGGGCGCGGGGGCGTATGTGATCGCGACCCTGCTGCGGCCTATGGATGTGGCGGCAAAGCGCAATCCGGCGCGGGCGATTGGCCTCAGCTGGGTTCCTGTCGATCCGGGCGCGCGCGACTTGGATATGACTTTCACGGGACCGGATGAAAGCGCCCCGCGCGGGCCGTTGGACGGGTCGGTGAAATTCGCCGGATTGGCGGCGGGCGAGACGGCTTATGTGACGGTCGCTGCGGTCGATGTGGGCGTGTTGAACGTTACCGGATTCGACGCGCCGCAGCCTGAAGACTGGTATTTCGGCCAGCGTCGTTTGGGCGCGGATTTCCGCGATGTCTACGGGCGGCTCATCAACGGGCTGGACGGCGCGCAGGGGCGGTTGCGTTCGGGCGGTGACGGTTTCGCCGCCGCCAACGCCGCACCGCCACCGATTGAGGATCTGGTCGCCTATTTCTCCGGCGTGGTTACGGCGGATGCTGACGGTGTGGCGGAAGTCAGCTTTGACATTCCCGATTTCAACGGAACCGTGCGCCTGATGGCCGTGGGCTGGACCGCGAAGGGCGTCGGCAGCGCGAGCAAAGACGTGCTGGTCCGCGATCCCATCGTTGTCAGCGCCAGCGCCCCGCGCTTCCTGGCCCCCGACGATGTCAGCCGCGTGTTGATCGAGGTCGCTCATGCGTTTGGCGAGACGGGTGATGTCTCCGTCGCGCTGTCAGCGGACGGGCAACTGACGCTGGCCGACGCCGGGCAGACGTTCACGCTGGCGGAGGGTGAAAAGAAAACCCTCGAAATCCCCGTCACGGCCAACGCTGTGGGCGATCCCGAAATCCGGCTGGTGACGACCATGCCGGACGGGCGCGTACTGACCAAAGTGCTGCGACTGCCCGTGCGCGCGAATGATCCGGTCATCGCGCGACAAAACCGCATCCCGCTCGCGGCGGGCGGCAGCTTTACGGTCAATGCCAGCATGTTTGAGGGGCTGCGCGCCGGATCTGGAAGGGCGACGCTGGTGATCGGGCCGTTGGCGGAGTTCGATACGGCGGGCTTGCTGAACCAGCTTGATCTCTACCCTTACGGCTGTACTGAGCAGACAACCTCGCGGGCGATGCCGCTGTTGTATTATTCCGAAGTCGCCTCAACGCTGGGGCTGGTGTCGGCGGGCGGGGGCGTGAAAACGCGCATTGAGGGCGCGATCGCGCGCATCTTGGGCAATCAGTCCGGCACGGGCGGATTCGGCCTCTGGGGACCGTCGAGCGGTGATCTTTGGCTCGATTCCTACGTCACCGATTTCCTAAGCCGTGCCAAGGCCGAAGGCTTTGAAGTGCCGGCGCGCGCGTTCGAGGCGGCGATGGACAACCTGCGCAACCGTGTCGCCTATGCGGGTGATTTCGAGCGCGGTGGCGAAGATTTGGCCTATGCGCTGATGGTGTTGGCCCGGGAGGGCGAGGCGTCCATCGGCGATTTACGCTACTACGCCGATGCCAAGGGCGAGTCGCTTTCGACACCGCTCGCACAGGCACAGTTGGGTTCCGCGCTGGCGCTTTATGGCGAGCAGCGCCGGGCGGATGACTTGTTCAGGCTGGCGGGCGCGGGAGTCGATCTTGAGAACAGGCGGCGCGGCTGGCGTACCGATTACGGCAGCAACCTGCGCGATGCGGCGGGTGTATTGGCGCTGTCGGCCTCGGCGGGGTCGGAGGCGGTGGATTCGGCGGCACTGGTCAAGCGTTTGTCAGACGGTTATGCCGCTAAACGCTATACCTCGACACAAGAAAAAGTCTGGGCCTTGCTTGCCGCGAATGCGTTGCTCAAAGACGATGCGGCGCTGGACGGCGTCACGATCAACGGCGCACCGTTGAGAGGGGCCGTGGTCGAGATGTTGGAGGGCGACGCAGTAGGCGCTGATCCCGTGGTCATCACCAATGATGGCGACACGACCACGAGCGCCATGCTGACCACCTTTGGCGTTCCGACCGAACCGGAACCTGCGGGCGGCAACGGCTATACCATCACCCGCACCTATTATACGCTCGAAGGGGAGGAGATTTCCCCGAACGCCGTGCCGCAGAACACGCGGATGGTGGTGGTTTTGCGTGTTGAGGCCGAACGGGGCAGGGCGTCCGCGCGGCTGATGGTCGATGACGCGCTCCCCGCCGGATTCGAAATCGACAACCCCTCCCTGTTGCGCGCGGGGGCGACGGCAAGCCTTGATTGGCTGCCCGAAACCGTGAATGCGGAGCATGCCGAGTTCCGCTCCGACAGGTTTTTGGCGGCGGTGACGGGGGCGCAAAATTTCTCCCTCGCCTACATCGTCCGCGCGATTTCACCGGGAGTATTCCATCACCCTGCGGCCTTGGTGGAGGATATGTACCGCCCCGAATTTCGCGCCCGCACAGGGACGGGGCGTGTGACGGTACGGTGAGATGCGAGAGGCGCGGTCTGTTCTTCTCCCTCTCCCTCCGGGAGAGGGCCGGGGTGAGAGCTGTGATTTCTCAAACGGGTGCGCTAAATCCATACTTGAAACCGAGAGCGCCCGACTATGCTGACAATCCGAAACCTCACAAAAACCTACACGACCCCGCAGGGGCCGCTGCATGTGCTGCGCGGGGTGGATTTGGACGTGCCATCCGGCGAAACGCTGGCACTGATGGGCGAATCTGGCAGCGGCAAAAGCACCCTGCTGCACTTGGTGGCGGGGTTGGATCATGCGGATGGCGGGGAGATCCGGCTGGGCGAGCTGGCGATTACAGGCATGGCTGATGCGGAACGCGCGATGCTGCGGCGGGCGCGGATCGGGTTGGTGTTTCAACAGTTTAACCTGATACCCAGCCTCAGCGTGGCGGCTAATCTGGCGTTTCAGGCACAGCTTTCGGGGCGGTTTGACGCGACATGGCAGGACGAACTGGTCGAACGGCTGGGCCTGAGCGCATTGCTGGACCGCTACCCTGAGCAACTGTCGGGGGGACAACAACAGCGCGTCGCCATCGGGCGCACCTTCGCGGTGAAGCCGGAGCTGATTTTGGCCGACGAGCCGACGGGCAATCTCGACGAGGAAAGCGGCGACGCGGTGATGCGCCTCGCCCTTGATCTGGTGGCGCGCACAGGCTGCACGATGCTTATGGTCACCCACTCCCCGCGCCTTGCCGGAATGCTGGCACGGTGCGAGACGCTGGTGCAGGGGCGGTTGGCGTAACGCTATAGAATCTCGTTTTCTTCATAACCGCACGCGACCGGAAGCGCCGTTTCATAAGCCGCCAATCTGTCCGGCTCATAGTCTTCAAACGAGTCCGGAGCCGCCGCCATATGGCTATCAGCCCCCCGTCACACTCATATGCCGCGCCTTGACCTGACCCTTCACGCCTTGGCGGGAATAGTCAAAATCATGGCCTTTCGGTTTGAGCGTGATCGCGTGGCGGATGGCGTCGCGGACGGGGCCGTTTTCCTCTGACATGCGCAGTGGCGCGCGCAGGTCGGCGCTGTGGTCTTGGCCGAGGCACAGGTACAGCATTCCGGTACAGGTCAGGCGCACGCGGTTACAGCTTTCGCAGAAATTATGGGTCAGCGGCGTGATAAAGCCGAGCCGCTTGCCCGTCTCCGCCACATCAAAATACCGCGCGGGACCGCCAGTTTTGTGGGTGCTTTCGCTGATGGTCCAGCGTTTGGCGATCTCAGTGCGCACTTCTGTGAGCGGCCAATATTGACCAAGGCGCTCTTGCTCTTCCATCTCGCCCATCGGCATCACTTCGATGAAGGTCAGGTCGAGGTCTTCGCGACCCGCCCATTCGATCATATCATTGACTTCGCCGTCGTTGAAATCCTTGATCGCGACAGCGTTGATTTTGATTGCCATGCCGGCCTTGCGCGCGGCGTCGATGCCGCGCAAAACCGCGTCCAGCTTGCCCCAACGGGTGACACGCGCGAATTTTTCCGCATCCAGCGTGTCGAGCGAAACATTGACACGGCGCACCCCCGCGTCGGCCAACCCTTGCGCATGGCGGGCGAGTTGGGAGCCGTTGGTCGTCAGGGTCAATTCATCAAGGCGACCGGAGTCGAGATGGCGGCCCATCTGCTCGAAAAACCACATAATATTGCGACGGACCAGCGGCTCACCGCCTGTGATGCGCAGCTTTTTCACGCCCAGATCAACGAAGGATGAGCAGAGCCGGTCGAGTTCTTCCAGTGTCAGCAGGTCGCGTTTGGGCAGGAAAGTCATATGCTCGGACATGCAATAAACACAGCGGAAGTCACAGCGATCCGTCACGGAAACGCGCAAATAGTCGATTGTCCGTTGAAACGGATCAACAAGCGGTGCGGTGTCTAAGATCGGCGCGTCCATAAGATTCCCCTGTATTGGCTCACCACACTAGGCCTGAATGCA
>CALFAK010000023.1 GCA_937948985.1 uncultured Neomegalonema sp.
ACGCTCACCACATCGGATTTCATCGCGATCTTGATCTGCTGCGCGCCCTGCCAATCGACATCGAACAGCACATCACGCCCCTGCGCCAGGGCTTCCTCAACAGGCGCGCGGGGCGAGCCGTAGCTGTTGTCGAACACCGTCGCGTGCTCCAGCATATCACCTTCCGCAACCATCGCATCAAACCGTTCACGGCTGACAAAATGATAGTCCACCCCGTCCACCTCGTTAGGGCGCGGGGCGCGGGTGGTGGCAGAGACGGACATGGCGATATTATCATCCGCCGCCATCAACTGCCGGGACAGCGTCGTCTTCCCCGCCCCGGACGGCGAGGACAGGATAAACAGCATCCCCCGCCGCTCGATCCCCGCGAACGGTTCAACAGCGCGCAGGATGGGTGACATAACATTCGCGGCATCATTCGACATTGGCGGCCTGTTCCCGAAGTTGTTCGACCACGGTTTTTAAGTCCAGCCCGATGCGGGTCAAGGCCTCCGTCGCCGATTTCGAGCAGATGGTGTTTGTTTCGCGATTGAACTCCTGCGTCAGAAAGTCGAGCCTGCGGCCAATCGGCTCGCCACTGTCCAACAATGCCCGCGCCGCCACCACATGCGCTTTCAGGCGGTCAATTTCCTCACGAATGTCCGCCTTGGTGGCCAGAATGGCCACCTCCTGCTCCAGCCGCTCGGCATTCAGGGCATTATCGGCCCCCATCAACTCGCGCACCTGTCGCATCGTCCGGTCACGTAAGGCTGTCACCGCCTCAACAGCGCAACTTTCCGCATCCCGTATCAGCGATTCAATCTGGGCCATCTGACCGGATATGACACTATTGAGCTGTGCCCCCTCGGCCTCACGGACTCGCAGTAACCCTTTGATGGTTAAATCAAAAGCGGCCTCAAGCGGCTTTTTTAACGCCGCAGCGTCCGGCCTTTCATCCGGCCCGTCCGCACCCGAATTCACCAATGAAATCAGCGACTCAGCCGATACCGCATCCACCGGCATCCCCCGCGCTTCACATTCAGTGCGGATAAACTGTAACCCGTCCAGCGCCCTTGACAGTGCAGCGGCGTCAATCGTCTGCGCGGCCTCAACACGTTGAAATGTCAGGGAAAGCTGTGCCGATACCGAGCCGCGTGTCAGGTATTTTTGCGCCACAGCCCGTAATGGCGCATCCAGCGCCTCCAAACCGGAAGGCAATCTTAGTTTCAAATCGAGACCACGACCATTGACGCTGCGCACATCCCAGCGCCAGTCAAACCCGTCGCCGGACCCGGATTCAGAAGCAAAACCAGTCATACTTTTCATAAGCTTAGCGCCTTTTCCCGTTTGCGGGACAATCATAACTGAAGGCGTTTAGAACAACCAGCACGGACTTTTTCGTGTTGCGTATCCCGATACACATGAATCGTCTGGCACAGGCGTTGCGATAACACTTTCGAGTTTCACTACACGTTGTTTTGTTCTAACATGAGAACGGGTTGACGGTATCGGTTGGGAATGCACGCGATAGAGCGCGCCATTTTCAATCACCTTGTAGTGGATAAAACGTGGTTTGTAGCCGAAGACCGGACGAGGCAGCGATAATGAAACACCCTAAGACGCGCACACTTTACGATTATTGGAATTCGATTCGGGACGGAAGGCTCGCCCCTTTCCGCAGTGAAATCGAACCGCGTGAGATTGCGCCGCTGCTTGACAGCACTTTTATTCTTGAGGCGCAAAGCCGCGACAGTGTGCGCTTCCGGCTCGCCGGAACCAAATTATGTGAAAGTTTCGGGATGGAGTTGCGCGGGATGAGCGCGCTTGCCCTGTGGCACGGTGAGTGCCGCTCGAAAGTCCGTGATGTCATGCACCGCGTTGTCAGCGAGCCATGCATCGGCCATGTCACTTGTACCGTCGAAAATCGTGGCGGGTTTCACTACCAGGCCGAATTTCTCTATCTGCCGCTGCGCTCAGATATGGGCGAAATGACCCGCATTCTCGGTTGCGGTTATTACATGGGTGAAGAGCGCGCGTTTGCCCGCCTTTATGACCCGATCCACCATTGGGTAGACCGCGTCCGCCTGTTTGAGTTGACGGGAGACAGCTTTGAAGGCGTCGGCACAGGCCCGCTGTTCGGCCGCCGCAGCATCGATCAACGCAGTTCCCATCTTGAAACGCTGCCGCTCAACGGTGATCTGAGCAAAACTCCACCCGAACTGACCGCTATCGATGGTGGTGGTGGGCGCCGCATGTTCCGCGACCGCAATGATACCGAGAAAGACCGAAACCACCTCCGCCTCGTCAAATCCGACGCGGGTTAAGGCCGATTTCCAATCAAGGTAGTATCTTCACCTCTGCTCTTTTACATTTTGCAAGAGAGCAGGGGTGAGGGTGAAGCCTTCAAATCTTCTGATCGTATTCGCCAACTTCCGGCACGGTATCAAGATACGCATCAACATCGGCAAAGATCGCCCGCATCTGCGCCTCTGACTCGGGGCTTTCGCACACCACAACCAGGTTGGGCGTGTTCGAGGAAGCCCGCACCAGCGCCCAGCCGCCGCCCTCAAGCTGCATCCGCGCGCCGTTGATGGTGATAACCTTCTCGATCTTCAGGCCGGCAATCGTGCCGCCGTCCGCCGCGAACCGCTCAAAATGGGCGACGATCCGGTCGATCACGCCGTATTTCTCAAGATCAGCACAATGCGGCGACATCGTTGGCGTGGTCCAGACGGGCGGCAGCGCCTTGCGCAGGTCGCTCATCTTCTGGCCCGCACGATCCACCATCAGACAAATCTCCCGCGCCACAACCATGCCGCAATCATACCCGCGCCCCAGCGGCCCCGCGAGGAAGTAGTGGCCCGACTTCTCAAACCCCGCCAGCGCGCCCAGCTCGTGCACGCGCCGCTTCATGTGGCTGTGGCCGGTCTTCCAGTAATCGGCCTTCATCCCCGCCGCCTGCAGCACCGGATCTGACGAGAACAACCCCGTTGATTTCACATCCGCCACCAGCGTTGCGCCGGGATGATCGTCCGCCCAGGACCGCGCCAGCATGACACCGACCTTATCGGCAAAAATCTCCTCGCCCTCATCATCGACCACTCCGCAACGATCACCGTCACCGTCAAAGCCCAGCGCGAAATCCGCACCGTGTTCTTTGACCGCATCAGCCATCGAATGCAGCATCTCCATCGCTTCGGGATTAGGGTTGTAGTTCGGGAAGCTGTAATCCAACTCCGTATGCAGCGGGATCACCTCGCAGCCCAACCGCTCCAGCAAACGCGGCGCGGTCAGGCCCGCCGTGCCATTGCCCGTCGCACAAACAACCCGCATCTTGCGGCTGAGCCGCGTATCACCGACCAGATCATCCAGATACCGCTCGATCATGCCACTCTCAACGCGATAGCTGCCACCAGTCGCCGCTTTGCCCTCACCCGCAAGGACAATCTCTTTAAGCCGGCCCATCTCCTCCGGCCCGAAGGTCAACGGACGATCCGCGCCGATCTTCACCCCGGTCCACCCGTTCGGGTTATGGCTCGCCGTCACCATTGCGCAGGCGGGCACATCCAGATCAAACTGCGAAAAATAAGTGACGGGCGACAGTGCCACGCCAATATCGATCACCTCGCACCCGGCACTCATGAGGCCCAGCGTCAGCGCCTGCTTCACATCCAGCGAGTATGACCGATAATCGCAACCCACCACGATCTTCGCCTTGCCCCATTCCTGCAGCATCGTGCCGAGGCCCAGACCAACCGCCTGTATACCGACCAGATTGATCTCCTGCGGGAACCGCCAGCGCGCGTCATATTCGCGAAAACCCGTGGGCGTAATCATCGGCACGGTCAGGAAATCGGCAGTGTTTTCTGTAACACTGGTCAGCGGCTTTGGAAAAACGGACATCGGCGCACTTTCGGATAAGGACAGCAATATTCCATACGCAGTATAGCGTAAAAGTGGATATAAAGTGATGGTTTGCCACCAAAGGCCATCTCTTTTGGATTTATTTGAGACGTAAGCGGATATTCCGCACACAACACCAATACGCCGTTAAGAACACTGTAATCCTTTATTCGTTAACACCATGCCATCTTATCAGAAACGCAAGCGGGGGTATCCCATCATGCAACGTACCAATGTATCCAGCGGTCTCGATCAAGACACCGCAGTCGGCATTTCCCGCGCCGTTCGTGTTGGCGATACTGTCCGGGTCAGCGCGCTCGGCCCTGTCGATGAGAAGGGGAACCTGATCGCCGAAGGCGATATCGCACGCCAGACAATCGCATGCTTTGAGCAAGTCGGCGGCGCGCTGAACGCCGTAGGGGCATCACTCGGTGGCATTATTCAGACCCGTGTTTACACGACCAGCCTTGAGAACAGCAAAAAGGCCGCCGAAATCCACGGCCAGATTTTCAAAGTCGTCCTGCCAACCGGCAGCTTTCACATCGTCCCCGCCCTGCCGCAAGAAGGTTGGCTGGTTCAGGTCGAAGTTGAAGCGATCCTGGACCCGAAAAAAGCCGCATAAACGCAAATGCCCCGCAGACCATGCGGGGCAAAACGATATCGATAAGCGTCCGCATTAAAGCGGCAGCGCGTGTTACTGCGACAGACGGATCAGTTCCGTGCCGCTGGCGTCGAGCAGACTCAGGCCCGTGCCCGTCACCTGAATGCGGGTCACATTCGGCAGATGCGCCGCGACCGGACCCTCAAACGGGGCGGCAACAATGCAGAGCCTTCTTGTAAGCGCAACGCCGCTGATGGTCAGCATGTCACCGTTTTGGGTGTAGGAACCGCTGGCGTTGTTACAGCCGAGATTGCCACCAAAGCGCCCGTCACTCATGAATTCAAGACGGGGATTGCCAAAACCGGAATCCGTGCTGAACGCACCGTCGATCAGGACGCCGGCCACATTCCATGATCCGACTATTGAGCGGCCCTGCTGGCCGGGGATCGCACCCTGACGCTGGAAGGTCGCACGGACGGCTCCGGTTGAATCGAGCAGCGCCAGCGTGTCACCCTCGCGGCCCGGACGGAAATCGGTCGCGACATCCAGAATCGAGAAGTAAGCCGATTCCTCGCTTTGTTGCGGGCATGTGCGCCGGGTCGAGATCACGGGGCCGAAGTTGATCTTGAAGTTTGTGAACGCCGTAACGTCGCCGCCATATGTGTTACACGCCGCGCTGCCACCGAAACGACCACCCGCCTCAAAATTCAGTGTCGCGTTCGCGGTCACAAAGGCACCGTCCAGTTGCGAGAGCACCCACGACGTCCCGTCGAGGAAAGTCGATGGTGTCGCAGCGGGCGGCACATAGGGTGGTTCTGGCGGTGTCACAGGCGCAGGCTCATAAGTCGTTACCGTTGCGGGAATCGGCGTGTAACCACCTGTTACTGTACCACCACCGCCAAGGTCAAAACCGTAGTTTTGATAGACCTGTGTGCGTTGCAGATACGGTTCAGGCACAATCTGTACCACTGTTCCCGTCGCAACATCACGTACGGTAGTATTGTCGCCATAGATGATATTCGCTTGGCATTCGACCCCGTCTGCAAGCGCGGGGGTTGCCACAAGCATCCCAAGCAGGATGGTCGCATGTGAAAGTCTCATCTCACTACTCCGTTAATACATTCACCGATTTTCAATGTACCACAATGAAGCGAAATATGATTCTCTTGGAGGCGAATTTGTTAACGTGTGTTCCGTTTCCAACAACCGCCGCGCGATTGGCTTGCGGAGAGCACAGTCAATGTGCGCTTTCAGAATATCTTAAATGCACCCGTGTGACCTGAACCGACAGTTGAAGGCGATTCTGATTTTTGAAAAATCCCGTCTCCCGTAAGGATCTATAAAGGAACAGAGCATGGAGCGGATTCTATCGCTGGCCATTATCGGGGCCGCACTCATCAGCGGATATGTCATCACATCAGGCACAAACGCCCCGCGAGCGGTGGCACAAGGCGGTGCGCTGAACAGCGCCCCCGTAAGTGACGTGAAACTCGCGAAGCTGACACCACCCGCACAGATTGACGGGGGCCGGCCATCGGGGCATGTCAGCTATGTTCAGAACTGCCAGCGGGATGCGAAAAAGGCCCGTTCCGCCAATCCTGAATACAAATACCAGACAAACCATACTGTCGAAGTACTGTGCGAATGCCTGCTCGACTCGATGGTTTCCGAAGGCATCACAGAACGTGAAGTGGGCATTATTGCGGATGAAAACCTTGTATTCGCGCAAGCCTACTCAATGGACGACCCGCAAGAAGCCATGAATAAGATGATTGCGTCAGAGAAGCGTATGAATACGAAACTCGGCAAGGATCGCTACAGCGCCATCAAACTTAAGACCATGAAAGCGATGCACTGTCCCGGACTGCTGCCAACGAACTTAAAGGAAGTGATAGGCCGATAAAATCGGGCTTTCTCTCAAAGCAATCCACCCCTTATCGGGAAGGATTGCTTTGGTGTCAGAAGAATCAGCTTTCCAACAAACGCCGCGCGATTACGCCCGCCTGAATTTCTGCTGCGCCCTCGAAGATGTTTAGGATACGGCTGTCGCAGAGGACGCGGCTGATCGGGTATTCGAGGGCGAAACCGTTGCCGCCGTGGATTTGCAGCGCGTTATCCGCCGCCGACCATGCGGCCCGTGCACCCAGCAGCTTTGCCATGCCCGCCTCAAGATCACAGCGGCGGTCGGCATCTTTCTCGCGGGCTGAGAAGTAGGTGAGCTGGCGGGCAATCATGACTTCGACAGCCATTGCGCCCAGCTTGCCGCTGACGCGCGGGAAGTTGAGCAGGGACTTGCCGAACTGGTTGCGGTCTTGCGCGTATTTCAGACCGATCTCCAGCGCGTTTTGCGCGACGCCGATTGCGCGGGCGGCGGTTTGGATGCGGGCGGACTCGAAGGTCTTCATCAATTGTTTGAAGCCCTGACCCTCCACACCGCCAAGCAAGGCGTCGGACGGGATTTTGTAATCATCGAACGCAACCGTGTATTCCTTCATGCCGCGATAGCCGAGGACTTCGATTTCGCCGCCTGAAATCTCAGGGTTGGGGAACGGGTTGGCGCAATCACCGCGTGTTTTGGGGGCGATGAACATCGACAGACCCTTGTGATCGGTCGTGCCGGGCACTGTGCGGGCGAGGACGGTCATGATGTCGGCGCGGGCCGCGTGGGTGATCCATGTCTTGTTGCCGTTCAGCACCCAGCCGTCGTCTTCTTGCTTGGCGCGGGTTTTCAGTGCGCCCAGATCAGAGCCTGTGTTCGGTTCGGTGAACACAGCCGTGGGCAGGATTTCACCGCTGGCGAGTTTGGGGAGCCAGTATTCGCGCTGCTCATCCGTGCCGCCGCCGAGGATCAATTCAGCCGCGATTTCGGAGCGTGTGCCGAGTGAGCCGACGCCGATGTAGCCGCGTGAGAGTTCTTCGGAAACCACGCACATCGCCGTTTTCGACATGCCGAAGCCGCCGAGGTTTTCGGGTATGGTCAGGCCGAAGACGCCCAGTTCCGCCATCTCGGTAATGATTTCCATCGGGATCAATTCGTCTTTGAGATGCCATTCATGAGCGTGGGGGATGACTTTTTCGTCTGCAAAGCGGCGGAACTGGTCGCGAATCATGTCGTAGTCTTCGTCGAGGCCGCAATCGCCATAAGTCGCCGCGCCATCGCGCTCGGCCAGGATATGCGCGATTTGCTCGCGGATTTGGGTGGTCGCGCCACCGGCGATCAGGGCGCGGACGGGGGCCGCATCAAGGGCGCGGCGGGCGGTTTCCCCCGCGCCCATGTCTTCAAGGCGGGCGTATTCGCCCTGGCTCATCGGGATGCCGCCCGCGATTTGGGCAAGGTATTCGCCGAACGCGGCTTGCAGGATAAGGGCTTCGAGCGTGCCGAATTTGTCTTCGGCTAGCAGACGATCCGCCCAGCCGTGCATCTGCCGCAGGCTTTCAACATAGGTGCCCAGCCATGCGAGCGAGTGGGCGGCGTGTTGTTCGGTCTCAAGCGCCGCGCCGGACACCCGTCCTTTCTCGTCCCGCCCGATACGCGCGGAAACGCCCGTCTTGGCCGCGCCATAAACCGTCTCGACCGATCGTAGCGCCTCGGCGCAGGTGTCGATCAGGTTGGGGACAAGGATGTCTTCGGGCGTCATGGTCGTGGCGGCATTGGCGCTCATGAAAGCTCTCCGGCAGGATAAATATTGCAGGTGCGAACAGATAATGTGCAGTGCGGCAAACGTCAATCACTTGCGCAACAAAGCGTCAAAAAATCGCGGTTAACGGTTAGATAATTACGCAACTATGGATCAATCGGCCACCCGAAACTGGGTAATCAACGTACGTTGCAGGGCGTTGAAGTTATCGTCTGAGATCATGTAAAGCAGCGTTTCCCCGGCATCACCACGCTTCACCGCCAGCCCCTCCATATTATCGAGGGGCAGGGATGGCGGGCTGGTGAAGAGGGTTTCGCCTGTGATGGTCGCGCCGGGTTTTAGGGCGTGGGCGGGAAACCGGCGCAAGCGTGTGGCGACGCCGCCGATCAGGGTAAACCGACGCTCCAACAGGTACAGCGTCCCGCCATCCGGACCAATGGCCAGATCAACGGGCAGGAACCAGCCGTCACGCGCGATTGAGAAGGATTCAATGCGCTCGCCATTGATGATCCAGCCCTGAAAACCGCGTGTCCAGTCTGTGCCATCCTCAGCCACCGCGATGATCCGGCCATCGGGGAGGGACAGCAGGCTCTCAAGGCCGCCATTGTTGCGCAATGCGCCGAGATCAGGCTGCACGGGCAACGGCTGTTCAGGGGCGGTGAGGTCGGCAAAGCGGCTGATCCGGTGTTCGGCTTCAAAGCTGATGAGCCATGATCCGTCCGGCGCGCGGGTGAGGGCTTCGGAGTCCATGAATGGGCGTTGCAGGTACGTGCCGTCCGGCCCGTAAAGGCGACCGACCTTGAGGCCGTCTATCGCGGTCAGGTGTCCTCGCGCGTCATGAACCATCCGCGCCCGCGCCCAATGCGCTTTGTCCGTGAGGGCGATGAAAGCCCCATCCGGCTGTAACGCCAGAGCGGAGAAGCCGCCGAAGTCAGGACGATCGGCTGTCCACTCGACCGCGCCGAGCAGGGTCAGCTGTCCGAACCGCTGCCCCGCCGGCATCTCTGCCCGCAAGGGGCGCGACACGCTTTGGCCCTTCACCACGAGGGCGCAAGCGGTCAGGGCGCAGAGTATGAGGAGGAGCAAGCGTTTCATGCGGTGGAAATACAGCAAACAGCGCCCGAATTAAAAGCGCCACGGCAGTTTACTTTGCAATTTGTACTTTAGCGGTCGATCCTGTGGTCGTCTGAAGGCACGTTGTTCGTGAGCGATCTGTCACTGACCGCACAACTGACAGACAGCCTGTCGACTCGTGCAGGTTTCCGCATCGACCATCACACGAACGCGCCAGTCCGTATAGAGCCGACCGATACGCTGACCTATGCGGGCGTAACCTACGCTTTCTAAAGAACGATCCCCTCCCCTACTGCGCCCGCACCACCGCTGTGCATTGTTCCGGCAGGTCGGCGAGGGTGAGGGGCGGTTTGGGGGTGGAGCCACTGCCGGTGTAAGGTTCATCGGTGAGCCACCAGTCGAGTTCCTCGCCACAGCCGTCCCCTGCGGGGGGCGGGTCTTGATCCTTACAGGCGGGGGAACCCGCGGGACAGGCGAGGCGGACGTGGAAGTGGGAATCGTGCCCCCACCACGGGCGGACTTTGCGCATCCAGTCGCGGTTGGCGGGGTCGGTGACTTCACAGAGTTTGCGCTTGATCGTGGCGTTCACAAAGATGCGCGCGACGGCGGGGTCGGCGGCGGCGATTGGGATCGCACGGGCGGCGGATTTGAGGAACAGTGCCTCGTCCAGCGTTCTGCGGCCTTTGACAAGATCATAGGATGACCACGCTTCGCGCTGGGCGGCGGTCGGGCGGCTGGTCAACGGGCGCAGCCAGATATCCGCATCAAGGCCGATCTGGTGTGATTTGTGACCGCTTTTCATCGGCCCGCCCCGCACTTGGCCGATATCGCCGATCAGCAAGCCGTTTAAACCGGCAGCTTCAGCTCCGGCGGACAGGCGGATCAGAAAATCCGCCAGCGCCGGATGCGCCCAGCGGCGATTGCGCTTGAGACGCATGGCGGCCCAATTCGGACCATCTTTCGGCAAAGCGACCGCTCCGGCGAAACAACCTTTGGCATAAGAGCCGAAAATCTGCGGGTGACCCGGTGCGGGGGTGCTGACCGCGCCGAAGATTTTTGAGGCAGGTTCGGCGGCATGGGCACTGCCCGCGAGAGCGAATAAGCAAGCGATAACAATCCGGCGCATGGTCTTTTGGCTTCCCTTTTAACGGTATGGTGTTTTCTATACGTCGGTTGTTAAAGATTTGTAAGGATTTGGCCCATGCCTTGCTTTGCTTGAGAGCATGGAAATCCGATATGAATTCACAGGGGCTGAGCGCGATGTCGCGATGGCTACCCTTGCATCCCGACGCCAGCGTGATGCGGCGGCGCTGATGTGTGCGATGGCGGGCGGGGCCGCTTTGTCGATGATATGGCCGTTCGAGATGGATTTTCCGGGCGCGACAAGGGCCGGAATCGGAGCTTTGTTGTCGGCTGCAATATTTTTCGCGATGCGTTCAGGTGTTGAGTTCAAGGAACGGTATGACCGCTATCGCGACGGTCTGCCGATCGAACCGGGCTATATGCGCGGATTGGAACCGGGGGCGCGGGTTGTTTCGCTGTCGCTGGATGAAGTGCGTGAGAAAGGCCCGTTCGGGGAGCGGGTATTCCGCTGGAGCGCATTCGGTGATGTGGTCGAAAGTGAAGAGATGGCGGCGCTGATCGTCTCATCCTCGGAATGTGTGGTGATCCCGCGTTGGGCGCTGTCGCGCGCAGGGCATGGCGACCTGAGTGTGATCGCCACGTTGGTCCGCCATGCGCGGGACCGGGATTAAGGGGTCTTTCAGCCCTCATTATCGGACTTGTTCCGCGCAAGCAAAGGTGCTTGGCCACTCTTAACGGAAAATGCTTCATATAAAGCTGGCGCATCGTATTTACTGAAAAATATTAATTTCAAACCGGAAGTCACCCCGCGACTTGTTCGCGGGGTCCATCGTGCAAGGCGTGTGGAGCAATGGATACCGCGATCAAGTCACGGTAAGACAAGACTTTATAACATCGGCATACTGACGGACACGCGTGGAACAAGCCCTAAGATTACTGCTCTCACGCGGTCAAACCCGCTTGATCGGGACACCGATATAGAGGGTGCGTCCGTCGCGTTTGATGCGCAGCAGAACGGACTCCGCATAGGTTCCCGCCAGCGCGTTGCGCACGTCATCGGGGCTGGCAATGGCCCAATCGCCGACTTGTTGGATCACATCACCCCGCTCAAGGCCGCTTTTGCGGGCCGTGCCCGATGCGCTCAGTCCGACGACAAGCGCGCCTGTTTCGTTAGCCTCAAGGCCATAACGGGCGTTTTCATCGGGGTTGATGGCCGCAAGCTCAGCACCCAGCATTCCCGATTGCTCAGGCACAGGTGCGATGACGGTTGGTTGGGCGGCGCTGTTA
>CALFAK010000024.1 GCA_937948985.1 uncultured Neomegalonema sp.
GCTTACGCGGCTCCATAAGCCTCGCTAAGCGAAGCGAGCGGGTTGAAACAAACACTACTCTATAGCGGTAGGTGCATTGCGCAGTAAATCACCGAGAGCTGGCGCTTTTACCGAACCAGCAGTCCTTTCTAATTTAGAGCAGATTCAATTTAATCACGGTCGTATCCACATGCTGCGAAGTAGTTTGCACATTCATTCGGCGTGAAGGTGTCGAGAGTGTCTGCGATGGCCTGCCACAGATCATTGATGGTTCTCGCAGCGATCTTTCTGAGCCCTGCTTTCAGCTTGGCGAATGCGTTCTCGATGGGATTAAAGTCTGGACTGTAGGGCGGCAGGAAACGCAGCTCTGCCCCGACAGCTTCGATGGCAGTGCGTATGGCGGCAGATTTATGCGCAGGCAGATTATCCATAATGACGATATCACCGGGTTTTAATGTTGGTACGAGCATCTGCTCGACATAGGCGAGAAACGCCGCCCCGTTCATCGGCCCATCGAGGACCATGGGTGCTGTCATGCCCGACAACCGCAACGCCCCTGTGAATGTGGTTGTTTTCCAGTGACCGTGCGGGACCGAGGCGCGGCACCGTTCTCCCCGCATGGCGCGTCCACGCAAGCGTGCCATCTTGGTGGAGGCTCCGGTTTCATCAATGAAGACCAACTTTTCGGGATCAAGCTCGGGCTGTTCCTCGAACCAGTCGTATCGGCGCGCCAACACATCCGGCCTGTTCTGTTCGCTGGCGTGCGCGGTTTTTTTTGAATGTGATGGCGCGCCGATCCAGCCAGTACCAGATTGTCGAGGGAGCGACACGAAGGTCGCGGTTGGTTTCCAACTGCTCGGCGATCTCAACCAGCGTGATATCTTTGTCCACCTCGATCAGATCCAGAATGAAGGCCTCGTGGGGATCGAGAATTGAACCCGTACCAGACCCTTGTGGTTTAGGCTGCACATCGCCCGTGGCGCGCTTCAGTCGCGCCCATGCGCCAGCGGCAGCTTTGCTGACTTCAAACCGCCGCGCAGCCGCGCCAGTCGACATCCCGGACTCGATCGCCGCAACGACACGACGACGAAGATCAATATCCAGTGGCTTGCCCATTCAATCCTCCCGGCACCAACACTGGGAAAAGTGAATCAGAAGACGTCAGAGAAGGGAAATCATAAATCGACTCGCGTTGAGATGAATGTGCTCTAGCGCGTACTCTCGGTGATTTGCTTCGCAAATGCACCTGCCGTGAGACGTTGGTTCTTTCGTCAACTCCCCGCGGTCGCTGCGCGACCGCTCGTGGCCAACCACTGACTTCGACGTCGCGCAGGCTCTCGGTATTTCGCTGCGCGAAAAACCTGCCGCGATAGGTCTGCTCTGACTGCATCTTCTTGCGGTCGCTGCGCGACCGCCTTGGATCAAAAGCGTTTATGCTCTGACCGTCGGCTTTTCCACGCAAGCCACGTTTCCACGGCTGTAGCGCGCACCCGCCGGCCATCTTTAAAACCCCGCCCCGCACCCCCATTTAACTCCAAACAAATACCCAGCGAGGGCCAGCATGAGCCGCAATCCAAAGGTCATCATCGTCGATACCCGCAATGCCTCCGATTACGAGCGCGATCAGATTCGCGAGATTGCCGAGTGGAAAGGCCGCGCCCCCTCCAAAGCCGCGCTGTGGCTGGGCCGCGCCGCCGCGCCGCTCGACAAAGCCATCCGCTCGGCGCTGACCGAGGAAACTGTGGAAAACGCGCTGGCCGAGGCCAACCGCATCGCCGGAAAAATGATCGGCGAGGGGGATGAGGCGCCCGTGGAAAACCTCGAAGCCGCCGACCAAAACGCGCTGACCAGCCGCAATTGGGCCGTCGGTTACGCCGCGGCGGGCGGCGCGGGCGCAGGCGCGGCGGGCATCGCGGGCCTCGTGATCGACATCCCCTTCACCGTTACAATGGCCCTGCGTGCCATCCGCCGCATCGGCGCGGATTACGGCTATCGCGACGAGGCCGAGAGCGAATTCGCCATGCGCGTCCTCGCCATCGCCGCCGCTAATTCTCCCGCCGATAAAGACGCCGCCATCGCCTTTATCGAGAGCGAAGCGGAGGGCGGAACCGACACCCGCGCCGCTTCCCGCGCGACCGTCGCCAAGGAGGGCGCAATCTTCGCCACCCGCAGCATCGCCGCATCGCTGGCCCGCAACCTCGCCGGACGCAAAGCCGCTCAAGCCATCCCCGTCGTCGGCGCGGCCATCGGTGCCGCCGCATCCGCCGCCTTTCTCGACGATGTCTGCACCGCCGCCCGCCGCCTTTATCAGGAGCGGTTCCTGCGCGAACGCGCCATTCTCGACACCGCCATCGCATAAATTTCTGTATTGTTCTTTTTTGTTCTTGTAAAAAGAGAACAATGGCGATACGAATGGGTCATTAACGAAATGATTGCCCCACCGCGATGCGCGTGAAATAAGGAGGTCGTAATGAGCGAAGCAGCTCTCCGCCTGGTCGAGAAAGACGAAATGGACAAGGAAAAAGCGCTTGAATCCGCGCTGACACAAATCGAACGCGCCTTCGGTAAAGGCTCAATCATGCGATTGGGCCAACGCGACGCCGCGATGGACGTTGAAGCCGTATCAACCGGCTCCATCGGCCTCGACATCGCGCTGGGGATCGGCGGTCTGCCAAAGGGGCGGATCATCGAGATTTACGGGCCTGAAAGCTCCGGCAAAACCACCCTTGCGCTGCATGTGATTGCCGAGGCACAAAAGAATGGCGGCATCTGCGCCTTCGTCGATGCCGAGCACGCCCTCGACCCGAAATATGCCCGTAATCTGGGCGTCAATCTGGACGAATTGCTGATCTCACAGCCGGATGCGGGCGAGCAGGCGCTTGAGATCACCGACACACTGGTCCGCTCCGGCGCGATTTCGGTTGTTGTAGTCGACTCCGTCGCTGCGCTCACCCCGAAAGCCGAGCTTGAAGGCGATATGGGTGACCACCAGGTCGGCGCGCAAGCCCGCCTGATGAGTCAGGCCATGCGCAAACTGACCGGATCAATCAACCGCTCGAAATGCATGGTGATCTTCATCAACCAGATCCGCATGAAGATCGGCGTGATGTTCGGCAGCCCGGAGACGACCTCCGGCGGTAACGCGTTGAAATTCTACTCTTCCGTCCGCCTCGACATCCGCCGCATCGGTGCGATCAAGGACCGTGACGAAGTCGTCGGCAACCAAACCCGCGTCAAAGTCATCAAGAACAAGGTCGCCCCGCCGTTCCGGCAAGTTGAATTCGACATCATGTATGGCGAAGGCGTCTCGAAAACGGGCGAGTTGATCGATCTGGGCGTCAAAGCGGGCATTATCGACAAATCCGGCTCATGGTTCTCCTACGGCGATCAACGCATCGGTCAGGGCCGCGAGAACGCGAAAACGTTCATGCGTGAGAACCCGGAAACGATGGCCGAAATCGAAGGCCTGATCCGCAAGTCCAACGGTCTCGACCTCGAAGCGCAGCTTGAAGGCGACGAAGACCTTTAAGCCGATACCCGCAACCGATGCCGCACCGGATAGACAACCGCGCGGCGTCGGGCTAGAAAACCACTCCCTTGGGGCGTCAATACCTGATGCCCCGCAGTCTGCGGAGCGGCGACGATGGCGACCCTGAACGAAATCCGATCACAGTTTATCGACTATTTCGCGAAGAATGACCACGAGGCCGTCGCCTCCAGCTCACTCGTGCCGCAGAACGACCCGACCCTGATGTTCACCAACGCCGGGATGGTTCAGTTCAAAAACGTGTTCACGGGCGTCGAAAAACGTCCCTACTCCCGCGCCGTCACCTCACAAAAATGCGTGCGCGCGGGCGGCAAGCACAATGATCTCGACAATGTCGGCTACACCGCCCGCCATCACACGTTCTTCGAGATGCTCGGCAATTTCTCCTTCGGTGACTATTTCAAGGACGATGCGATCCCCCTCGCGTGGAACCTGATCACCAAAGAATACGGCATCAACCCCGACAGGCTGCTCGTCACCGTCTACGGCGATGACGACGAGGCCGCCGCGATCTGGAAGAAAGTTGCGGGCTTTACCGATGACCGTATCATCCGCATCTCGACCAGCGATAATTTCTGGTCAATGGGCGCGACCGGACCCTGCGGCCCGTGTTCAGAAATTTTCTACGACCACGGCGACCACATCCCCGGCGGCCCCCCCGGCAGCCCGGATGAGGACGGCGACAGGTTCATCGAAATCTGGAACCTCGTCTTCATGCAATTCGAGCAAATATCCGAAGACGTGCGCGAAAACCTGCCCCGTCCCTCCATCGATACAGGTATGGGCCTGGAGCGCATCGGCGCGCTGTTGCAGGGCAAGCACGACAATTACGACACCGACCTGATGCGCGCCCTGATCGAGGCCAGCGCCCACGTCACATCCAGCGATCCCGATGGCCCGACAGCGGTCCACAACCGCGTCATCGCCGACCACCTGCGCTCGACCTCGTTCCTGATGGCCGACGGTGTGATGCCCTCCAACGAGGGGCGCGGCTACGTTCTGCGCCGCATCATGCGCCGTGCCATGCGCCACGCCCACCTGCTCGGCGCGCAAGAACCGGTGATGCACAAACTCGTCCCCGCCCTCGTTGCGCAGATGGGCCAGGCTTTCCCCGAACTGGGCCGCGCCCAATCGATGATCGAGGAAACCTTCGAGCTGGAGGAAAAACGCTTCCGCACCACCCTTTCGCGCGGGCTGCAACTGCTCGACGACGCGCTCGACGACCTGCCCGACGGCGCGACCCTGCCCGGCGAAACCGCGTTCAAACTCTACGATACGTTCGGCTTTCCGCTCGATCTGACCCAAGACGCCCTGCGCGAAAAGGGCCGCAGCGTTGACACAGACGGCTTCGACACCGCGATGGAGGAACAAAAGGCAAAGGCCCGTGCCGCGTGGTCCGGCTCCGGCGACGCCGCCGATGACAGCATCTGGTTCGACCTGCGCGAACAGCACGGCGCAACCGAATTCTTGGGCTATTCCAGCACCGATTCCGAGGGCAGCGTCCTCGCGCTGGTCCATGAAGGCAAAACCGTTTCCTCGGCCACCGCCGGCCAAACCGTGGAACTCGTCACCAACCAAACCCCGTTCTACGCCGAATCCGGCGGCCAGGCGGGTGACACGGGCCTGATCGAAACCGACGCCGCCCGCGCACATGTCACGGATACCAAAAAGAAACTCGGCGACTTCTTCATCCACACCGTCGAAATTGAAAGCGGCACATTGAACACGGGCGACGCCGCCCGCCTGATCGTCGATCCCGCCCGCCGTGCCGCCATTCGCGCCAACCACTCGGCCACACACCTGATGCACGAGGCGCTGCGCGCGGCCCTTGGCGAGCACGTTGCACAGCGCGGCTCCCTCGTCGCGCCGGATCGCTTACGCTTTGATTTCGCACACCAAAAAGGCATGAGCCTTGATGAAATCAAACGCGTCGAAACCGAAGTGAATCACTACATCCGCCAAAACGACGCCGTCAGCACCCGCCTAATGACACCCGACGAGGCAATCGAACTCGGCGCACGCGCGCTTTTCGGCGAAAAATACGGCGATGAAGTCCGCGTCGTCTCGATGGGCATCCGCCCCGAAGGCGAAACCAGCCAAACGGGCAACGTCTACTCGCTGGAACTGTGCGGCGGCACCCATGTCGCGCGCACGGGTGAGATCGGATTGCTCGTCATCACGGGCGAAAGCGCCTCCTCCTCCGGCGTCCGCCGCATTGAGGCACTGACGGGCGAGGCCGCATTCGATTACCTCTCCGGCCAGGACCAAGCCCTCGCCCAAACCGCCGGACTCCTCAAAGCCCGCCCCGAACAAGTGGTCGAGCGCACCAAAGCCATGCTCGAAGAACGCCGTGCCTTGCAAGGTGAAGTCGCTGATCTTAAAAAGCAACTCGCCCTTGCCGGCCCTCCCGGTGAAGGCGGCGGCAGCGACGCCAAAACCGTCAACGGCATCCCCTTCCTCGGCCAATCGCTCAGCGGCGTATCGGGCAAAGACCTGCGCGGCCTGATCGATGCCCACAAGCAACGCCTCGGCTCCGCTGTCATCGTGCTGGTCGCGGACACGGGCGGCAAAGCGGCTGTCGCGGCGGGTGTCACCGATGACCTAACCGATAAAGTCAGCGCCGTAGACCTCGTCAAAGCCGCAGCCGAAGCAATGGGCGGCAAAGGCGGCGGTGGCCGCGCCGACATGGCCCAGGCGGGCGGCGCTGATCCGTCCAAAGCCGCCGAAGCCCTCGCCGCCGCAGAAAAAACCCTCGGATAAGGAACTCATCATGCCCGCATATTGGATCGCTCACGTCGAAGTGACGGACAGTGAAGCCTACGGCAAATACGCCGCCCTCGCAGGACCGGCAATCGCCAAACACGGCGGCAAATTCCTCGCCCGCGCCGGACGGTATGTTCAACTCGAAGGGAACGACCGCGCCCGCAATGTCGTGGTCGAATTCCCCACGCTTGAAGACGCCGTAACATGCTATAACTCCCCCGAATACACCGAAGCACGCGGCCATGCCACCGGGGCATCCGTGCGCGACCTGATGGTTGTTGAAGGAGTCTGATATGCGACGCATCGCCCTGCTCACCACCCTCGCCCTTGGTTTAAGCGCCTGCGCATCGGCGAGCGTATCGCAATCACTGCTCGTGCGCCCCCTCTTCAACGACACAACCGTCGGCTGGCATGATTATCCGATCGTGATTGAGGGCGCTGAGCGCGTTGGCTTGACGCCAGAGGTGGTGGCGGCCAACATGCGCTTCCCCGCAAGGCTGCCCGCCGGATCAACCTTCCGCGCGATTTCGGGACCGCAAGTCCCCGTCACCCACGCGCATCTCGCCATCCCAAGCGACGGCGCATCAAACGCGACACTGACCTTTGTGCATGGCGCGCGCCGCACGGGTGTGGGCACCTTCGCAATCCCGGCCAGCGGCTACGCCAATCCGGCGGTTCTGGGCAGCGTTTCGGCTGCGCTGATCTCTGATATGCTCAAAGAATCGCGCCGCAGAACCCGCGATTCCAACCGCTTAGACTTTTTCTAGAACGCTTTCACGGTCGCTACACTCCGCTTGAAATCGCTCTATTAGTTTTGACACGATTTCCGGATCGCGAAGTGTATACACTTCGCTTGAAATCGCTCTGAAGGACCGCCCATGTACGCAGTTGAAGTTCGCGACCACATCATGATCGCGCATAGTTTTCGGGGGGCTGTCTTCGGCCCCGCCCAAGCGCTGCACGGCGCTACATTTGTTGTCGATGTCGCTTTCTACCGCCCGACCCTGACCGACGATGGCATCGTGGTCGATATTGGCCGCGCCCATGATGCGCTAAAAGCCACCCTCGCGCCGCTGAATTACAGCAATCTCGACGAAAACCCCGCCTTCGCAAAGCAAAACTCCACCACCGAAGTGCTGTGCAAGCACATTTTCGACTCGATGGCACAAGCCGCCAGCAGCGGCGCATTGGGGCCGGGCGGTGACGGGATCGAGCGTATCCGCGTCAAGCTGAACGAAAGCCACGTCGCCCGCGCATGGTTTGAGGGTCCGGTAACTCCGGCATGACGACCCGCACCATCGCCTTCGGCATCCCCGGCGACCTCAACGCGCCCACGGGCGGCTACGTCTACGCCCGTCGCATCATGGCCGAATGGACCAAAGCGGGCGTCCCGCACCGCGTGATAAAGCTGCCCGGTGCGTATCCCAACCCCACCCATGCCAACCTCAACGCCACCGCAATGGCCCTCGCGCTGGCCGATGCGCCGCTGTTGATTGACGGGCTGGCCTATGGCGCATTCTCGGAAGTTGTCGCCAAAGCCGTCGGCTGGCGCACCACCGTCCTGCTGCACCACCCGCTCTGCGACGAAACGGGCCTGTCTGATGAGGCTGCCGCCGCCGCTTTCGGGCGCGAACGCATCGCCCTGTCCAAAGCCGCCCATGTCGTCGTCACCAGCCCCCTGACCGCCCGCGATCTGACCGCCCGTTTCGGCGTTGACCCCGACAAAATCACCGTCGCCGAACCCGGCCTCGACCGCGCAGAACCCGCCCCGCTCGCGGGGAACCCGCCCGTCATAACAGCCGTCGGCTCTGTCACCCCGCGCAAAGGCTATGCGGATTTGGTCACCGCGCTGGCCACTTGCGCTGACATCCCGTGGCGCTGCGAGATCATCGGCGCGCTCGACCGTGACGCGGACGAGGCGGCAAAAATCCAAGCCCTCATCGCCACTCACGCCCTCACAGACCGTATCACCCTGCGCGGCGCGCTCACGGCGGAGCAGATGAGCGAAGCCTACGCCAATGCCGACCTCCTCGCCGCACCGTCCCTGCACGAGGGCTACGGCATGGCGGTGACCGAGGCGATGGCCCACGGCCTGCCCGTCATCGCCGCCAACGCGGGCGCGCTGCCCGAAACCGCCCCCGTCGCGCGGTTCGTGCCCCCCGCAGACGCGGGCGCCCTCGCCGCCGCCTTGCGCGAAATCCTGACCGATCCGGCCCTGCGTAAGAGTATGGGCGCACAAAGCCTCGCCCATGCGCGCACCCGCCCCGATTGGCAAGACACCGCACGCCGCGTTGCCGGATCAATGGGAGTGACGATGTGAGCGGCTTTGCAATCGATTGGCTGGACCTTCGCGAACCCGCAGATGCCCGCGCCCGCAACGCGCGGATGCTGGCAGATTTCGCCACCGTGCTGCCCGCAAACCCGCTCATAATCGACCTCGGCTCCGGCACAGGCTCGACCGCCCGCACCATCAGCGCCGCCGTGCCGAACGCGCGCTGGACGCTGGTTGACCACGACCCCGCCCTGCTGGCCGAGGCGGCCCGGCGCCACCCCGATGCCACCATCCGCCAAGCCGACCTTGCCACGGACATCGAAACCGTCCTCACCGCTGAGGCCCACGCCATCACCGCCTCGGCCCTGTTCGACCTCGTTTCAGAAGACTGGATCACCCGTTTCGCCCGCGCCGCGAAGGGCCGCATTGTCTATGCCGCGCTCAGTTATGACGGGCTGGAGGCATGGCATCCGCCGCACGAAGATGACGACACCGTCGCCCGCGCGTTCAACACCCACCAACGCCGCGACAAGGGTTTCGGCGCCGCCTGCGGCCCTCTTGGGGCGTCAAAACTGGCGCAAGCGTTAGAGGCGCAAGGCTACACCGTAACCATCGCCCCCTCGCCGTGGCGATTGAACCGCGAAACCGGCGACGCCCTGATGACCGCCCTCGCCACCGGGGTTGCAGGCGCGGCAGAGGAAGCGGGATGCGACGCAAGCGCATGGCTCACAGCACGCCACACCGCAAACACATGCGAAATCGGCCATCTCGACCTGCTGGCCATCCCGGCTTAGACTCTAAGCCGTTGTCTAATCCTCGCGGAGCGGTGGCTTGGAATGACGCGATGATCACCGCCGATAAATATCGTCCCGCATCGGTGGTACCGCACTCGCACCCTTCGGCGATTTACTCGCCAGCGTTTGGTACAGCCGTGCCGAACCCCGCTGAAACGCGAACGAACATCCGGCAAGATATGCCGCCCAAATCCGATACGTTTCCGCCCCGACCAGCGCTTCGGCCTCCGCGCGCCGTTGATACAGCCGTTCGCACCATGTCCGCGTGGTCAATTGGTAATGCTGACGCAGCGCCTCCACGTCCTGCACCTCAAACCCGGCCATCTCCATCTCCGCCACAGTGTGGCCGATATCGTCCAGTTCGCCGCCGGGGAAGATGTATTTCTGCAAGGCCCGTTGCTCAGGACGGCTCGAAAACTTGCGCTTCTTACGTTTTGCCCCGCGCGAGATCGCGTGGTTCATGAACAATCCACCATCAGCCAGCAACCCGCGAACCGTCTGAAAATACTGCGGAATATTGTCGATACCGATATGCTCGTACATCCCGACCGAGGAAATCTTGTCAAACCGCCCCGTCATCTCGCGATAGTCTTTCAGGTGCAGCGTCACACGGTCCGCAATCCCCAATCGCTCAATCTTGGCCTGCGCGAACGCCATCTGCTCCTCCGACAGCGTCACCCCGTGCCCGATCACGCCGTAGTTCTGCACCGCATGGCACAGCAGCCCGCCCCAGCCACAGCCGATATCCAGCATCGTCTCGCCCGGTTTCAGGCGCAACTTGCGGCAGATCAGGTCCAGTTTATTGACTTGCGCCTCCTCCAGCGTCGCTTCCCAATGCGGGAAATGGGCGCAAGAATATTGCATCTCCGGATCGAGGAACAGCTGATAGAAATCATTGCCGACATCGTAGTGAAACTGGATGAAACGCTTGTTGTCGCCCTCTTGCCGCCCTTCGCCTTCCGCATCGCTGCCGAAATCACGGGTGCTGTCAGGATGATCGCCCTTGGCGAAAAAGAACGGTGCAAGATTACGCACGAGCGTACCGCGCCCCAGCTTTTTGAACTTGCGCCGATACGCCCGATCAAATGCCAACGGCTCGCCGATTTCCAACAGCGACCCGCCCTCCACATCAATCCGCCCCTTGGCATAGTGCCGGATCAGGCGGTCGAGGCTGGGCCGGTGCAATATCGAAGACAGCACACCGGGCGAGCCGATCTTCAACGCCAACCCCGGCTTGGGCGATGCCCCCAATGGCTCCAACGAGCCATCCCACAGCCGTAAGGAAAAATGCGCATCCACATCCCGGCGGATCACCCCCGCCAACCGCCGCGCGGCCCGTAATTTTGAATCGTCGCTCATTGGATGACACTTGCACTATTGTACAAAAATCTGTACATATCTGATATGAAAGTCACGACATACTCCGACCTGAGGCAAAATCTGGCATCAATGCTTGATGGTGTCGAGAATGACCACGAGCCGCTTCTCGTGACAAGAAGCAATGGCCGTCACGCGGTTGTCATGTCGCTTGAGGACTTTAACGCCTATCAGGAAACGCTGTATCTCGCGTCGGGCAAAGCCAATGCGGACCGTCTCAACGATAGCATCGCTCAGGCGCGCTCCGGTCAGGTGGTCAGCCTGCCGCTCGCAGACCTTGAAAAAATGGCCGAATGAACCTGCAATTCACGGCGAACGGCTGGGAAGATTATCTCTATTGGCAGAAAACCGATAAGCAGCTGCTCAAACGCATCAACCTGCTCATCGCCGATACTCTGCGCTCGCCTTTTGACGGGATCGGCAAGCCCGAACCTCTGAAATTTGAGTTCTCCGGTTACTGGTCCCGCCGCATCAACGCGGAACATCGCTTGGTCTACGGCGTCGAAGATGATTGCCTGACCATCCTCGCCTGCCGCTATCATTATTCGAAGTGATGCTCCATACCCGTCCTTAGCGCCGCACCGACATAAAGAGGAAAACGGTGATGTGTCAGGTATGGAGCACTGCTTCCTCCACCCGAACCGGGAATAAAACCCGCCAACATATTTAGAGCAGCAACCACGCATCCAATGATGAGGAGGGAGCTAAAGAGAAGAATGTTCTTCATTGCCCCCTCCTGACGCGCTCTATCAGTTATTCAACTTCCACTTCCGGCCCAGTTCCTCAAAAAACCCGCGCTCCTGCTTCAATGCTATCCAGGTGTTGACGTAGTTGATCCACACCTGATCGGCCTGCGGCAGCAGCATGGCGATGGGTGTGCGGGCTTTGGGGGCCGACACGGGCACGACCATCATCTGCGAATATTTCTCGGCCAGCTTATACGCTTCAACATTC
>CALFAK010000025.1 GCA_937948985.1 uncultured Neomegalonema sp.
ATGGGAAAAGGCCTATAACGACTATGCTGAACCTAGCGAAACGGGCCGCACGAGTTTCCTAAACTCGCTCTGCTGGATATAGATTTTCTGACCGCGCCCAAGACTTGGCATTCAGCTTCCACACCCGCTTTTACGCCCAAATCGGGTTGTTCATACATCTCAGAACATCGATGGCAGCTTTGGCGGGCGAATTTTTCTGCTCGTTCGACCGCCTTGGGTCAATAGCGGAACGGTAAGTTAGCGCGTACTCTCGGTGATTTGCTTCGCAAATGCACCTGCCGTGAGACGTAGGCTCTTTCGTCAACTCTCCGCGGTCGCTGCGCGACCCCTTCTGGCCAGAACCAGCCTCAGTAGTGCTATTTTTGAATGCCGCTTTAAAGCAACAGACAGCTTTCGGAATCACAGGATAAGGCGGTCATCGCGCGCTTGACTAATCGTAATTTGTTCTCCTATGTTCGGCTCTTGTTTTTTACACACGGGGACGGCGGACGGTATGGATTGGGCACTGGCACGGGAGCGTCATCTGGCGGCATTGCTGCGCGTTTTGGCGTTGGTGTCCGGTGTTTTGGGACTGTCCGGTGATCGCTCTGTCACTGTTGTGCCACGGCACGTGCATTCTTGGGTGCTGCGGATTTTGCGGCCCGCTGAATCGGCGCTGCGGCGGTTGATTGTGATTGAGGCGCGGGAGTTGCGTGTTGCGCCGCCTGTGAAGCGGGCGGCTGTGGGGCGGGGTGTGGTTTCGCGCGGCGCTGTGACGGCGGTGCCGGGCTTTGCGATTGTGGAGCCTTTACAGCGGGTTGGCCCTGCGAAGCAGCCTGTCGCGAAGGGTTTCGGTCCGCGTATCAGCTTTTTTGACGGGTTCGATGAGGCGCGTGAAGCGCCCGCTTTGGCGCTGCCCGATGATCCGGTCGATGCGGGGCGGCTGTGCAAGCGGGTGCTGTCGGCGCAAGCGGCCCTGGCGGATTTGCCAAAACAGGCGCTGCGGCTGGCCCGCTGGTATGCGCGGCGGGATGCGGGGATGCTGCGCGCCGTGCGGACGCGGGCGCTGCGACCGGGACGACCGCCGGGACATCGGCAGCGCAGGATGCATGAAATTGACGACGTGCTCGCCAATTGCCACGCGCTGGCACTCTACGCGCTCGCCCCCGCACCGGAACCGTGACGGGGTTTGCAGTGAATCCGGTTGTTTGGACTGCGCCCGTGTTGGTGCAGCCTTTTCGTATGGGTTGCTATCGCGGCCTTTGGAGGTCAAAACCCGGCGTATGAAAACAACATTTGATAAGATCACCGATTGGGCGGCGGCCTATGACAATCGCGCGGCTGTGCCGACGTTTGAGGAATATTTCTACGCTTGGGGCCGCGATGCGGCGGCGTTTCGGACGGATTATGCCCCGCGGGAAATCGCCTATGGCACGGCGGCACGCGAGCGGCTGGACCTGTTTGTGCCGGACGGCGCGCCGCAGGGCGTGCATGTGTTCATCCACGGCGGTTGGTGGATGAATTTTGACAAAAGCTATTTCAGTCACCTCGCCGCAGGATCATTGGCGCGGGGCCAAGCCGTTGCGATTCCGAGCTATACGCTGTGCCCGGATATCCGCATCAGCGGCATCATTGAGCAGATGAAACAGGCGGTAAGCCATGCCGCGCACGCCGTGCCGGAGGTTCCGCTGACGATCAGCGGGCATTCGGCGGGCGGACATCTGGCGGCGATGATGGCCACGGAAGCGGGCGGGCTGTCTGCGGATGTGCTGGCGCGATTGGGCCGGGTGGTCAGCATCAGCGGGGTGCATGACCTGCGGCCCCTGCTGCGCCATCCGATGAACGCGCATTTGCGGATTGACGCGGCAGAGGCGCTGTCAGCAAGCCCCGCTTTGCTGTCGCCGTGCACCGATGTCGAGTTGATCGCGTGGTGCGGTGGAGACGAGACGCCGGAATTCCGCCGTCAGAATGCCTTGTTGGCCACTATGTGGGGCGGGCAGGTGGCGGCGCGCTCAACAGAGGCGGCGGGGCAGCATCATTTTGATGTTATTCACCCGCTCACAGAGACGGATGGCGCGCTGACGCTTGCCTGTCTCGGTGCGTAAATCTTAAACAACCAACCTATTGAAATGAAAGTAACTTTATGGCTGATTTGCCCGCCTGCCCGTCCTGTTCCGGCGCCTATACCTATGAGGATGGGACGATGCTGATTTGCCCCGAATGCGCCCATGAATGGTCGGCGAGCGGAGCGGGTGAGGAGGATACCGCCATCCGTGATGCGAACGGCACACCCTTGCGGGATGGTGACAACGTGACGGTGATTAAAGATCTGAAAGTAAAAGGATCTTCGTCTGTTGTGAAAGTCGGCACCAAGGTGAAAAGCATCCGCCTCGTCGGCGGTGACCACGATATCGACTGCAAGATTGACGGCATCGGCGCGATGAAGCTGAAATCGCAATTTGTGAAGAAGGTATAGGGAGTTAACCTTATCTTTACCCGGCGGGCTTGCACTGCGCATTCCCTAATTTTGAGAGATGACCCATGATCCGCTTTACGTCAGCCGTTACCGCGCTCGCCTTACTGGGGGCTTGCTCTCCGAGTGTTTCATCGCGGGCGGAGCGGGTGTTTTATCGCGGTGACGGGGCCGCCGCCTGGGGCACGGTTTGTGAGCTGAACCGGCGCGGTTTTATCGGGCTGGGCAAGCGCGGCTACGTCTCCGTCGCCCATGTCACCGATAACGGAACGCCGCTGGTTGGCCCTAAAGATGGGGTGACAATTTCAGATCAGGCGTCGGATTGGTCGTTTCTTGGCATTGATGCGAGCAAACTGGATGCGGATGATTACCCGGCGATGAGCGCGGGGATGGAGGTCGAAATCCACGGCTTTCCTGCGCGGGACCGGGATGGAGAGGTGATCCCCGGCGTGGTCTATGGCGATGACCCGGAGCCGCCCTTTTGGTGGGTCGAGCTGCGCGATTCAGATGACGGGATCGCGGCGGAGGGTGTGATTGGCGGAATTTCGGGGTCTTGCGTGTTCGATGATGATAACGATTTGATCGCGGTGGTCCATGCGAACGGCTTCTCGCAGATCGAGGGGACGACGAATACGTGGGCGAAGGTCGTTCCGGTGCGCGAGGCGATTTTGCAAGCGCAAGGCCGCCTTCCACCCCGCCGCCGCACGACCCTGTTGGGAATCCCGATGCCGAGGCTGTTTTAGACTAATAGCTCCCCCAGTACGGCGTTCAGGACGATGCGGCCTTGCGGGGTGGCGGCGATGCGGGTGTCGTTTTGTATGAGCATTCCCGCGTCGATCATCCTTGCAATGCGGGCGGGATCGAGGGGTGCGCCGCCGAGCGCGGCGTAACGGGCGAGATCGCTGCCCTCGCCGAGCCGCAGGGACATCATCAGGTATTCGGTGGCCTGCTCCTCTCCGGTCAGCAAGGTCTGCACCGCCGCGCCGAGACCATCCGTATACGCTGCATCCAACCACGCTTCAGGGGCGAGCATGGTTTCTGTGGCAATGCGTCCTGTTTCGAAGGTCAACCGCCCATGCGCCCCCGGCCCGATGCCGACATAGTCACCATAGCGCCAATAGACGCGGTTATGGCGGCTTTCGGCACCCGCCCGCGCGTGGTTCGAGACCTCGTAAGCGGGCATGCCTGCCGCATCGCACAGCTCTTGCGTCACCTCATACATATCCGCCGCGCTATCGTCGCCGGGTACGCGCAGCTTGCCGAGGCGGTAGAGATCACCGAACCGTGTGCCCTGCTCAATGGTCAGCTGGTAGAGCGAGAGGTGATCGACCGCCATCGACAGCGCCTCGCCCAGTTCCGCGCGCCACTGCGGCACGCTCTGGCCCATGCGGGCGTAGATCAGATCGAAGCTGACCCTGTCAAAAACGCTGCGGGCGATGTCAAACGCCGCGCGGGCTTCGGCCACGGAATGCATCCGGCCCAGCGCCTTGAGGTCAGCATCATTAAGCGCCTGTATCCCCATCGAAACGCGGTTGACGCCCGCATCAGCATAGCCGCAAAACCGCCCCGCCTCGACCGAAGTGGGGTTTGCCTCCAACGTGATTTCGGCATCGGGGGTGAGGGTCCAGCCCTTTCGGATCGCGTCGATCACCGCCGCCACGGTTTCGGGAGGCATCAGCGAAGGAGTACCGCCGCCGAAGAAGACGCTCTCGACAATGCGGCCCGGTGTGCGTGCGGCCTCCACGCCGACAGCCCGAACGAGCGCTTTGCACCATCTGTCCTGATCCACGACCCGGCGGACATGGGAGTTGAAATCACAATAGGGGCATTTCGCGGCACAAAATGGCCAATGCACATAAACCCCGAACCCGCCGTTTTGCCAGTCAGCGGTCAATGCGCAGCACCATGATAATCCCGTGCCGTCTTTAAAAACGCGGCGTACTCAGCGGGAGCGACAGCTCGTTTCGGGAAGATAAACGCTTGCGCATTGTCAACCATGAACAATGCACCCTTGTCGGTCTCACGTATCTCCTGAACGGCACGCCAGTCTGTAAAGCTGCGGTGCAGGTCCGAGAATTCGGTAATCCCCTCAGTAGAGAGTTCAATGGTTTTCGGTCTCAGAAAAGCGCCATCATCGGCGAGTAAAGACTTCTGTGCGTCTGTCATACGATACTTCGTGCAGAACCAGAAATAGACGCTCAGAACCAGAACCATCGGGATCAGAAACGCCACGATAGGCGGCAATGCAGGGAAAAAATTCCGCACCATACTATTCAGCCAGATCATCGCGAGAAGCGCGGCAATCGTAGAGCCGATATAAAGAACATATTGTCGGTAGTTCGTCTTTTTGATCAGCGACTTGCACATCCAACTGAAATCATCGCGCACGTATTGAACAGTCTGTTTCATAACATTTCCTCCCCGCCGTTTTGTCTGTTACCCGTCCGTAGCCCAAGGTAACAAAATCAGGGTTTGGACAGGTATCGATAAAGGCCGTTCTTTACCCGATGCTTGATCGCAGATCAGGTCGACTTTTGTATCCGTTGTGCCCAAGGCCACGCCACCATCAACAATGCGCATAGCTTCGCAATCATGGATGCCTCGTGCCGCGCCGACGACGAAGGGTTGATTGAGATCGACAAGTGTGAGCTCATAACGCCCCTCGATGGCGCGCAATAGGAGTGCGGCGAATTGGACGCCGCCCGCACCGATCAATTCGACATCATCAGGAGCATAACGCTGCCCTGTGGTTAGGGCGGTTGCGGTAAAGCGGTCACCTCCGGCTGTAATCTCCCAGTGCTTGCCTTTATGCAAAGGGTCAGCGGCGAGCGCGATCACAGGCGTCAGGGCGACAGCAAGAGCGGGAAGAAGGCGTTTCACAAGCAAGTCTCCGATCAGAAAAGCAAAGAACGCTTGCCTCTTAAAGGAACACGGCGCTTTTACGGCGAAAGCTCAGGCTGCATCCTTATCAGCCGCCACAGCGTTGACATCGACAATATCACCGCGTTCTTGTGCCAGCCGCAACGCCGCCTGAAAGGATAGCGAAATCCAGATACCCCAGATCATCCCGAAAAACCCCGCGCCCACGGCCCAGATGATGATCGTCGCGATGATTTGCATCTTCGTCATACCCAGCCGCGCGCCGATGATTTCCGGCGTGTAACTGTACGCCTCCAGCAAACCCATCAATTTTGATACCGCCATCAGCAGGCTCGTGCGGATAATCACGTCGGCCACCACGCCGAACGATACAACTTGCCAGCCGAACCAGCCCAAGCCGGGATCGATATTCGTTGCCATCAGCAAAAAGCTGATCCCCATCGCGAAGATGCCGCCGATTTTGGGGATCGCCGTCGAAAAACCCAGCACAAGCCCCATAAAGAGGATCGCGCCGATGCCCAAGCCCAGCGGCAGGATAATCATCGCCACCATGTACAGCAACGATAGCGTTACCGCGACTTCGAGGTAGCCGATCAGAAACAGGCTCACGCCATCCTGATATAATTCGCCATAGCGCAACACGTTCGCGCGCAGTTGTTTATCTTTAATACCGCCGGAGATAATCGCCCGGTGCATCTTCACTTCCTTGTCCCAACTGCCAAGGATTGTGCCGACGATGATGGCGCCGATCACCAACTTGACCCAATCGCCCAACAGGCCGCCAATCAGGGCGACGATGTTGGAGGACATTTTCTTGAGTCCGGTTTTCAGGTCCGCAATCGCGTCCCCGGCAACCTGGTTGAGCAAACTGGATAATCCCTGCCAGCCGGTCCCTTCGACCGTATCAACATCGGGGATGATATTGGGCAACTTGTCATGCGCCGCATCAAAAAACAGCGTCAGTTTGGCGATGATGGTGGGCAGTTGTGTATTGAGCTGCTTGTAGAAGACCAGCGCTTGATATTGCAGAATATAGGCCAGGAACGGTACAACCAGCATCGTGAACGCGACCAATAAGATCGAGAGCACGCGCACCACTGATTTTTCGCTGGCAAAGCCGGGTTTGAACGTCTTGTGACGCTCCTCCCCGCGCCAGCGCATTCCGAAATTGAATCCGCGTCCCTCGGCCAGCTTCACCACATGAGGGCGCAGACCGATGGCGAAAATCACCACGCCGAAAATATAGGCAAAGCCCTTATAGGCCAGCAGCAACGGCGCAAAGATGAAAACCAGTGCATAGAGCCACAGCGCAAAGCCGCCCGGCCCCGGCAAATAATCAACAAACCCGCGCTGTTCGCTCATGCCGTGTTATTCCTCAGGCCCACCGGTATCGGCATCATCAACACCGTAGACACCCCGATACGCACGCCAGATATGCGAGGATATCGTCAGCCAGCCCAGCAGAATACCGCCACCGATGATGGCCGTGATAATCCACTGATCTTTATTGCGCGGATCGAAGAAATCCTTGTCGCTGAGGACAAACAAGACGGTCGCCAAGATGACCAGAAAGCAAACCGCGCCCAGATATTGGAATTGTTGACGCGACAGTGGCAGGTTCAGGCCCAACAACATCGTCCAGATCGCAATCCCGATCGTCACGATATAAGGATGCGCGGCAGCATTCGCGACGGCCATATAAGCAAGCCCCCAGCCGGGCCAGAACGCAATCGCCAAAAGAACGATGGCAAACATGATTTTGAATAAACTGGCCCCGATTGCGCGCATGAACTGCTCCCTTAACTATGATCCGGTTGCTTGAAGACTGATCCCTTAACCATCACCATTCACATCAAATGCAGGGAAGGCGTTTTTTCAGATCAGCCTCAAAGACCTCCGGTGTGATTTGGTATTTGATAAGATGTACATAAGAATAAAAATCGTTAATTACCAGACACTACGAGGCCTTTTGCGCATGGTCCCATTCGGCCCGTACATCGGCATCCGGCTCTGCTTGCGGCGCGAGATGCGCTAATCTTTCCCGCGAAACCAACCGTGACAGCGCCCAAACCGCCGCGCCCCTGACCAATGCCGAGGCATCCCCTGACAACGACTCAACCTGAGGAACAAGATCCGCATCCCCTGAATTTCCGGCGGCGATCAGGACATTGCGCATAAATCTTTCCCGCCCGATCCGTTTGATGGGCGAGGCGGTGAAAAGCGTGCGAAACGCGCTGTCGTCAAGGGTAAGCAATTCCGCAAGCTTCGGCGCGCGCAGTGCCTCACGGGCGTGATAATCGGCATTGTGCGCCGCGCTTGCGAACTTGTTCCAAGGGCAAACAGCAAGGCAATCGTCACAGCCGTAAATCCGGTTACCCATTGCGGCCCTGAATTCCAGCGGAATCGGGCCTTTGTTTTCGATGGTCAGATAAGAGATGCAACGCCGTGCGTCCAATTGATAGGGTGCAACAAACGCTGCCGTCGGACAGATGTCCAGACACGACCGGCATGATCCGCAGCGATCATCATGGGCAGTATCTTTGGGAAGATAAGCCGTCGTGAAGATCGCTCCCAGAAATGCCCACGAACCCACATCGCGGCTGACCAAATTGGTGTGCTTGCCCTGCCAGCCCAAACCCGCCGCCGCCGCCAGCGGTTTTTCCATCACCGGAGCTGTATCGACGAAGACTTTCACATCTTCGCCCGTCTCCTCAACGATCCACCGGGCCAAGCGTTTCAGCCGTTTTTTGATCCGCTCGTGATAGTCGCGATTGCGGGCGTAAACCGAGATTGTCGCGCGGTCCGGCTGCCCCAGCGTCGCCATCGGGTCGCTGTCCGGCCCATAGTTTTCCGCCAGCATGATGACCGAGCGGCATTCGGGCCAAAGCGCGCTGGCATCGGCCCGCCAGTCAATCCGCTCCGCCATCCAACCCATATCGCCGTGATAGCCCTCCGCCACCCATCCGCGCAGCCGCTCGCCCGACGGACGCATCGCCTCCGGCCCGCAAATGCCAAGCGCTGCAAACCCCTCCGAAAGGGCGCGCGCTTCAAGGGTTTTGCGGATTTCATGCATGGGGGTGTAGTGTTCCTTTCACTGACGAAATAATGCAGCGCGCCGGTGGACTTGATTGGCAGCATCATGATCTCAGCGTTTAAAAATCCAAGTCGCCATAATGCGCCGCCGGGGGCAGCCCGGGCAGATGGTCGGACAGGATCGCCCGGAATGCGGGGCGGGACTTGATGCGTTGATACCAGTGCTTTGCGCTTGGAAACTCATCCCACTTCACCGCGCCCATATAATCGAGACAGCTCAGGTGCCCGGCAGCGGCGAAATCGGCCAATGTCAGCGCGCTGCCCGCCAGCCAATTGCGCTGATCGGCCAGCATGGCGATGTATTCAAGGTGATTGCGCAGGTTTGCCGCCCCCACGCGGATGAACGCGCTATCCGGTTCGCCGTCGCGTTTCAGGCGGCGGATGACTTTTTCGGTGAGGATGTTCTCGGTGACATCGGCGCGGAATTTCACATCAAACCACGCCACCAACCGCCGCACTTCGGCCCGTTCCGCCGCATGACGGGGCAGCAGCGGGTGGTCGGGATAGACCTCCTCCAGATATTCGCAAATCGCACCGGAATCGACCACGACGGTGCCGTCTTCCTCCACCAGCACAGGCGTCTCGGCGGCGGGGTTTTTCGACACCAGCTCATGCGCGCGGTCCCACGGGCGGATTTCGATCAGGTCAACGCTCAAACCTTTCTCGGCCAGTGCCAGGCGCACTTTGCGACAATAGGGCGAAAGCGGAAAGGCGTAGAGCCGTCGCATGGGCGATCCGTATGCTGGTAAGCGGGCAAAGGAGGGTTAGCGGCGGGGAGCGGAGGGGTCAAGCGTGACGGCGCCCGAAGCATTCATACTATGAGTTCTCTCCACCAATTCGCATGACAACAGGGCCGCCGGAACCCGTCCGGCGGTCGCTAAGCACCTGATTTACCATCCACATCCGGCGGATCATGCAGCGCATAGAGCGCCATCTCGTGGCAATCCTTGAGGACAAAATCCACCGGATGCCGCCCCCGATCCCTGTGACCGGGCGGCTTTCCGGGCCGCATCGGGGCGATATATTTGCCCGTCTCAGCCCTGACAGCCTGACGCTTCGCCTCCCAGCGCGCAAGCCTCCGCGCCTGTTTCGGCACGTCGCCCAGCGCCAAATGCAGCGCCTTTAAGCGCCGCATCAAATGCGCCGCACTCACCGCATCATCGGGCGAGATCACGACCACAGGCTCAAAAACCTGCACTTCGTCGAAAAACCGGATACGCGGCACAGGCTTTCGCCCCTTAACAGACGAGCGCGGCTTGAACGATTTGCGCGCATCGAACAGCGCAAATGCCGGAATCCGTGCGACAGCACCGCCCGAAACACGCGGAATCAAAGGGGCAGCGCGTGAAACCCGCGCCCCCGCCTCGATCTTGAAAACCACCTTCACCACCACGATCAGCCGCCGGAAAGCCGCCTCAGCGGGCCGTAAAACCCGCCAAATCCCCGTCCGCACATACCTCGGCAGCACAGCACCGTCGCCCGCCATAACGAGCAACGCGGCAACCATCCGAACCAGCGCTTCACGCTGACGGTCTATGCCCAATGTCCAATCCATGCGGTGCTAAATATGTCCTTCTTCATTATCAATTACGCATCAATAAGAACTATACAGGAACATATGTCAAGCGCACGCTGAAAATCGCACGAAAAATGGAAAACCAACCGCCGCATCCGTGCGAGGCAAGGAAAAAATCGGCGCTGCACAGGAATCGCTTGCAAGGCGAAACTGCTCAAATCAGCTGTTGTGAAGTCGTGTTACAGATTGGAAATTGTCATCGTCGGGCTTGTCCCACGCGTGTCCGGCAGTATGCCGATGTTATAAAGTTTTGTCTTACCGCGACTTGATCGCGGTATCCATTGTTCCACACGCCTTGCACGATGGACCCCGCGAACAAGTCGCGGGGTGACTTCCGGTTTGAAATCAATATTTTTCAGTAAATGCGATGCACCAGCTTTATATGAAGCACTTTCCGATAATAGTGACCAAGCACCTAAAAGTAAAAACTGCCGGACACTCGTGGAACAAGTCCGGCAATGACATCATGAGGTTGAAACACCCCCCTT
>CALFAK010000026.1 GCA_937948985.1 uncultured Neomegalonema sp.
TGGTCTGGAAATCGGTGCCTGATGAGGAGCTGATGCGCTATGCCGCCAAGATGGCCGGGGCGATGGCCAAGGGGCCGACGCGCTCTTTCGCGCTTACGAAAAAGGCGATGCGCGCGGGGTTTGAAGCCGATCTGGTGGCGCAGATGAAGCTGGAGGCGGCATCGCAAGCGGAGGCGGCGGGGACGCGGGACTTTATGGAAGGGACCACGGCCTTTATGCAAAAGCGTGTGCCGAGCTTTGAAGGGCGATAGAGCGATTTCGGGAATAATTGACAGGATCTCCGGCGCGGCAATCGCGCCGAAGGAAAGCACCGGTTGGCTGGACCTGCTGCGCCGTTTTGTGGTGTTGCAGGTCAATTCGGCGGTGTTCGGGATCGGTATTCTGGCGTTGCTGCTGCTGACATGGGCGGTTTGGCAGCCCGATTGGTGGCTGTACCGCTACGACTTTTTGTTTATCTGCGTGATGGTGATTCAGGGCGCGCTGCTGTGGAGCGGGCGTGAGACGTGGCAGGAGGCGAAGGTGATCTTCGCTTTCCACATTGTCGGCGTGGTGATGGAGATTTTCAAGACGCAGATCGGGTCTTGGGTCTATCCCGGCGCATCCGTGTTGGCATTGGGTGGCGTGCCGCTGTTCACCGGGTTCATGTATTCTGCCGTTGGCAGCTATATCGCGCGGTTCTGGCGGCTGAGCGGGATGCGGTTGGAGAATGCGCCGCCGTGGCCGCTGGCTGTGCTGCTGGCCGTGGCGATTTACGCGAATTTCTTCACGCATCACTTCATTATGGATTTTCGCTGGCTGTTGTTTATCGCGATTTTTGCGCTCTACGGATTATGCTTTGCGCGGTTTCCGGGCCTGTCGCGACGGGTGCCGTTGTTGGGGTTTTTTGTGATGGCGGCGGTGCTGATCTATGGCGCGGAGAATATCGGCAGCATCACGGGGACGTGGCTGTACCCGGCGCAGATGGACGGGTGGCAGCCTGTGCATCCGGCGAAGATCGGGGCTTGGTTGCTGTTGATGATTGTGAGTTTTACGCTGGTGCAATCGGTGCAGCGGCGTGATTGAAGGCGCAGTGCCCGCGTCTTGCCGTGTCATCACCCGCCTTTGCGGATGACGACAGTGTTTTGAATGGGCCGGTATTCACTCGTAGCCAACGCGGTCGTAGATTTTCTGGGCGGTCTTTTGGTTCTCGCCCAGCGCGTTGAGCTGTAGCGTGTCTTGCCGGAAGAGGCCCAATGCCGCGACGCTGGGGGCGAGGCCGACGCCGGAGACGACGGGGTATTCGTCATTGCCCGCCGAGAAATACTTCTGTGCGCTCTCACCCGTGAGATATTCGAGGAATTTCAGCGCGTTGTCACGGTTTGGCGCGTTGGCGGCGATACCCGCAACGGAGAGGTTCATGTGCGTTCCGCTGGTGGATTGGTTCGGGAAGACCCAGCCGATTTTATCGGTCTCACCGCTGAGACTTTTGATATCTTTGCGCAAGCTGCGGGAGAAATAATAGCTGTTGGCCACCGCGATCATGCACTCGCCGGAGACGATGCCGCGCAGTTGGTCCGTGTCGCCGCCCTGCGGTTTGCGGGCGAAGTTGGCGTAGAAGCCCGCCGCCCATTCCTGCGCTTTTTCCGGGCCGTGATGGGCGATGATCGAGGCGAGGAGGGATTGCATGTAGATGTTGCCGGAGGAACGTGCGCAGATCATGCCCTTGTACTTCGGGTCGGCGAGGTCGGCGTAAGTGCGGGGCGGGTCGGTGACCCCGGCTTTGTTGAAAAAGATCATCCGGGCGCGTTGGGAGATGCCGTACCACTTTCCGGCGGCGTCGCGCAGGTGGGGTTGGATGCGCCGGTCGAGGGTTTCTGAGGAGACGGATTGCAGCAACCCCGCCTGCTCCGCGCGCCATGCGTTGCCGACATCGACGGTAATGAGCACGTCGGCGGGGCTGTTCCTACCCTCGGCTTGCATCCGTGCGAGCAATGCCCCCGCTTTTGCCTCGACGCGGTTTATGGTGATGCCTGTGGCCTCCTCGAAGTCGCTGTAGAGCCGCTCGTCGGTGTCGTAATGGCGGGAGGAATAGAGGTTTAACTCACCGTCAGCGAAGGCGGGAACGCTACCCATCGCCATAAGGGCGGTGAGGGCGGCGGTAAGGGTGAGGCGGCGCATGGGTGAGTCCTTTCGGGGTCGCTTATTGGAGCCTGTGAGGACAATCTTCAATACCCGTTTAAAAGAGTCAAGATTATATCCGACAAAATTAGTTGGTAATGTTGATGGACTTGATCATGGGGTGCGATTTCGGAGAGAAGCAGAAATTTGAACTACCAGTTGGAAGTTCGCATAGCTTGGGTAGCACTGAAAACCCGCTGACAGGTCGCGCATCGCGCGCTATACCGCACGCATGTTTGAGAAATTTTTCCTGTCCCTGAAACTGGCCCGCATCCCTGTGTCGCTGCGCGAATATCTTCTGCTGTTGGAGGGGATGGACGCGGGGTTGGTGACGTATGATGTGGAGGGGTTTTACTACCTCGCCCGCTCCGCATTGGTGAAAGACGAGCGGCATCTGGATCGGTTTGATCAGGTATTCTCTGAGGTTTTCAAGGGGGTCGAGGCGGTTGGTGGCACGGGGGATGCGGTTGAGGAACAGGCGATCCCTGAGGAGTGGCTGCGCAAGCTGACCGAAAAGCATCTGAGCGAGGAAGAAAAAGCGCTGGTGGAGTCGCTTGGCGGCTGGGACAAGCTGATGGAGACGCTGAAAAAGCGGCTTGAGGAGCAGCAGGGACGGCATCAGGGCGGGAATAAATGGATCGGCACGGGCGGGACTTCGCCGTTCGGTGCCTATGGCTATAACCCCGAAGGCGTGCGGATCGGGCAGCATGAGAGCCGTCACCGCCGTGCCGCGAAGGTCTGGGACAAGCGGACATTCCGCAATCTGGATGACAGTGTCGAGCTGGGCACGCGCAACATCAAGGTGGCGCTCAAGCGGCTGCGGGTATGGGCGCGGTCCGGGGCGGATGAGGAATTGGCGCTGGACGATACCATCCGGGCGACTGCGGAGCGCGGCTATCTGGATGTGATCACGCGGCCCGAACGGCGCAATGCGGTGAAGCTGGTGCTGTTTTTGGACGTGGGCGGGTCTATGGACGACCATATCCGTGTTGTGCAAGAGCTGTTCTCGGCGGCGCGGGGCGAGTTCAAGCATCTGGAATATTACTACTTCCACAATTGCCTGTACGAGGGTGTGTGGCGCGATAACCGCCGCCGCTGGACCGAGCAGATACCGACCTGGGACGTGCTGAACACCTATGGCAGCGATTATAAATGCGTGTTTGTGGGTGATGCGAGCATGTCGCCTTACGAGATCGCTGTCCCCGGCGGGGCGAATGAGCATTGGAACGAGGAATCCGGCGAAACATGGCTGCGCCGGGCGCAAGCGCAGTGGCCGAGCCATGTGTGGCTGAACCCCGTGCCGGAGGATCACTGGCGCTATACCCATTCCGTTCAGATGGTGCGGCAGGTTTTCGAGGAACGCATGTTCCCGCTGACCCTGCGCGGGATTGAGGGCGCGATGCGGACGCTGACGCGGGGGTGAGGTCTGGTTGGTTTCAGTGGCGAGCCTACTTCTGATGCGGGAGTGTGATGCCGTCGGTCTCAAAGACTGACCGTCACATTTTTCTCCCTGCCCCGCACGCCGATGCGGTGCCTTTTGAATGGCGTACTTCGCTGAAAGAGACCCCACAACAAATGCCTACCGTGTTCACACATCT
>CALFAK010000027.1 GCA_937948985.1 uncultured Neomegalonema sp.
ACCTCGCCGTTGAGCATGAAGCAATCGCGCACATACGGCCATTTCTTCGCCTGCTCCTCAAACGCCGTCAGGTCCGCCCCCCGCACCCAGCGGCATCACCCGTTAGCGTAAATCACCCCCGCACGCTCCTCAAACGCCCGCGACACACGTTTTAGCGCCAGTTCAAACGCCATCCCTGCGGCGCGTTGCAGCAGTCTGCTCTTGAACGCAAAATCCACGTCCAGCCCCATCGTGCATCCGCCATCTTCGCGCGGGGTAAAGCGGTAGCGTGTGACCAGCCTGTCAAACGGCCCGTTAATCGCCGTCACGTCAATCCGCGCGTCCTTCTCACCATCCGAGGGCTGCAACGACACGCGCGAGGTATAGCGCTCGCGGAACACCTTGAACGACACCACAAGGTCCGCAATCATCTCCTCGCCACCCGCAACATCCTTACGATCCCGCACCCGCGCGCCCGTTGTCCAGGGGATGAACTTCGGATACGCCTCCACATCCGCGACCAGATCGTACATCTGCTGCGCCGTGTAGGGCAGATCGCGCGTCTCGGTATGTCTGGTCATGGTGCGTGCCTCGCGCTGTCCCGTGCAGAGGTTAACTAAGCCGTCACCACCCGCGTCGCAACCACCGAACTGGCCTCCAGCGTCCGATGCACCGGACATTTCCCCGCAATCTCGACCAGTTTCGCCTCCAGCTCCGGCGCAACGCCGCCCTCGACGGCGATCACCCGCTCGAAGCGATCAATCCGCCCGTCGCGGCCCTCGCACTCGGCGCAATCATCCGCGTGAACCTTGGCGTGCGTGACATCCACGCTCACCCGTCCCAACGTCAGACCCTTATGCTCCGCATACATGCGCAACGTCATGCTGGTACACGCGCCCAGCGCAATACTCAGGAAATCATAAGGCGACGGCCCGCTGTCCAGCCCGCCCACAGATTTCGGTTCATCCGCCAACAGGCGATGCTTTCCGGCGGTGGACAGGTTCTGAAACTTCCCCTCCCCCGTCTCGGCCACCCGCACACCATCGACACTGGCGACATCTTCAGCCGCCTCGGCAATATACCGCCCGGCCCAGCCCGCAATGACGCTCGCCGCAAACTCGGCATCGGCTGCCTTGCTCAGCAAATGATCGGCCCCGTCCAGCGACACAAAACTCTTCGGATGCTTCGCCGTCACGAATATCCGCGAGGCATTCTCAACGCCCACCGTCGTATCAATCGGCGAGTGCAGCACCATCAGCGGCTTGCGCAGCCCCGCAATCGCGACCTCCAGCTTCACCCCGCGCGCGTCATCGATGAACTGTTTCTCGATCTTAAAATTACGCCCGCCCAGCACAACATCGGCCACACCGTCACGCGTGATCGCCTCCAACGAGCTTTCAAAATTATGCAGCACATGCTCGGTATCAGCGGGCGCACCGATGGTCGCCACGGCCTTTACCTCCGGAACCCGCCCCGCGACCGCCAGTACCGCCGCCCCGCCCAGCGAATGCCCGATCATCAGCGCGGGGGCTTGATGATGCCGGCGCAAGTAATCCACCGCGATCAGCAAATCCTGCGTATTCGACGAGAAATTCGTCGACGCAAACTCACCGTGCGATGATCCCAACCCGGTAAAATCAAACCGCAGCACCGCAATCCCCACCTGCGCCAACGCCGCCGCCACCCGCTTCGCCGCCAGAATATCCTTCGAGCAGGTAAAGCAATGCGCGAACAACGCATAGGCCCGCACGGGTCCGGCGGGCACATCCAGCCGCGCGGCCAGCTTTGCACCCGAATGCCCGTCAAATTCCGTCCGAATACTCGTAATCGCCATGTGTCAGCCCTCCGTCGCGCAGCCAAACGCAAAACGGCCCCGACCGCAAGGCACCTCGCGCTGCCGTCACGTCATCTTGTGTTCCGCACCATATGCCTTAGCCTCACACGCTATCTTGCAGGGAGCATCGTATGGCAGTTGAGACCGTCGAATTCGGCCCGCAAGATGCGCGGCTTGGTGGTACGCTCTATCTGCCGGACACCGCCCCTTCCGCCGCGGTTGTCATCCACGGGGCGACGGGCGCCAAGCACAGGTATTACGGGGCGTTCTCGCAATGGCTCGCACAGGAACACGGGCTTGCGGTGCTCACTTACGATTACCGCGATTTCGGGGCGTCGGCGACAGGGTCCATGCGCGCATCACGGGCGACAATGGCGGATTGGGGCGTGAATGACCCGAACGCGGCACAGGCGTATCTGCGCGGGCGTTTTCCGGCGACCCCGCTTTGGGTGATCGGTCATTCACTGGGCGGATTCATGCTGCCGCTCCATACCAATCTCGACCAAATCGATCGGTTTATCGCGGTGGCGAGCGGGCCGGGGCGCTGGACGGACCATCCGTGGCCCTATCGCGCGGCGGCGATGCTGTTATGGTTCGGGCACGGCCCGTTGAGCGCTCTGATCGCCGGATATCTGCCGGGCCGTTATTTGGGACTCGGTGCCGACCTGCCCGAAGGCGTCTATTGGCAGTGGCGGCGTTGGTGCCTCTCGCATGATTTCTACGAGGGCGATATCGGCACCACCCTGCCCCGCCGGACCGCACCGGGCTTGAGCGCACCAACCACGGTGATTGCTGTTGCGGATGATGATCTGATCCCGCCTGAAGTGGTCGGGCGTCTCGCCACATTCTATCCCGACGCGCCGATCACTATGCGCACGCTCGCGCCCGCTGAGTTCGGCCTTGGCAAGATCGGCCATTTCGGCGCATTCCGACGCCGTAACGCTGTCCTGTGGCCCGCGATTATCGCGGACCACGCCGCAAAATGACGTAACCAGTGGTTCGCTTTGTCAAAAACGAACCACTGGCGCGGCATCATCAGAAGATGAAGTCGCTCGCATCCAGATCAGCGGCTTCAAGGCCCAGCACAGTAACACTGTTGCCCAGATAGCCAATCTCCACCGACCCTTCGCCATCGGTAAAGCTCAGATCCTCAATGCCGTCTACCACACCGCTGAACACCAGCTTTTCGTAGCCGTTATTCGCGAAGTCCGTGACAACATCGTCGCCGCCATCGGTTGAGAAGATGAAGCGATCCGTACTCGCGCCACCTGTCAGCGTATCATTGCCCGCCTCACCATACAGGCGATCCCGGCCGGTACCGCCGTCGAGAACATCGTCCCCGGCACCACCATAGACCACATCGTTATCGGCCCCGGCTTCAACATAATCCGCCCCCGCGCCAGCCGCGATGAAATCACCGCCATTGCCGCCAAAGATGGAATCGTCACCGCCATTGGCATAGAAACGATCTGTATCGGTCCCGCCGATCAGCACATCATTATGCTCCGAACTCAGAACCCGGTCGATGGAGACATAGGTATCCCCGGTTGCCCGGCCCCCGTCACCTGTGCCGGCCGCCAGATCAATCGTAACCCCGACCGCCTCAGAGCTGAAGTCCAGCTCATCGATGCCTTCGCCGCCGTCATAGGAGTCCGCGCCCCCTTCAGCGACAAAGCGGTCATTGCCCGCACCACCGCGCAACGCATCGTCACCAGCGCCACCCGTCAGGAAGTCATCACCGTTGCCGCCGTCAAGAACGTCATTATCATCACCACCGCTCAGGAAGTCCGAGCCGTCAGCGCCTTCCAACGTGTCGTTACCTGCCAAGCCATACAGCTTGTCATCGGCAGCCGAACCGAGCAGCGTATCACCGCCAACATCCGTGCCGGCCACACGTTCAATGCTGATCAACGTATCGCCATCGGCAAAGCCACCCGATGCTGTCCCTGCGGCCAGATCGACCGTTACAGCAAAACCACCGGAGCGGTATGTCACAGAGTCGACACCATCGCCGCCATCAAGCGTGTCTGCTCCAACACCTCCTGAAAGCCGATCATCGCCCGCACCACCGCGCAGAATATCGTTACCACTTTGGCCGCTCAGAACATCGTCCCCGTCGCCGCCATCAAGCACGTCAATGCCACGACCACCAAACAGCGCATCGGCGCCCGCACCGCCGTCAATGGTATCATTATCATTGCCGCCATTCAGGTAATCATCACCATCAAGCCCGGTGATGCTGTCATCGCCGCCAAAGCCATACAACCGATCGCTACTGGCCGCACCCGTCAAGGTGTCACCGAATTCAGAGGCGAAGACCTGCTCGATATTGACGTAAGTGTCACCTTCGGCCAAATCGCCGGCACCAAGACCCGTGGTAAAGTTCACCGACACGCCAGTCGCCGCTTCGGTATAGTCCACGCGGTCACTGCCTTCGCCGCCGTCATAGACATCGGCCCCGGCATCACCGTAAATGCGATCAAACCCGCCACCGCCATCAATCGTGTCGTCACCATTACCGCCATAAAGACGGTCGCCGCCTTCACCGCCGCTCAGGCTGTCATTGCCGTCTTCGCCGTACAGCACATCATTGCCACCTTCGCCTTGCAGGCGATCATCGCCATCCTCACCCTTGAGAATGTTGCGGATGTTATCGCCCACCAGCGTGTCATCGAACGCGGAACCGTAGAGCTTTTCGATATGCGACAGGGTATCGCCTTCCGCATAGCCGCCTTCTGCCGTGCCAGCCAACAGGTTAACCGACACCGCCGCATCTGAATTCTGGTAGCTTGCCGCGTCAAAGCCTGTACCGCCATCAAGAACATCATTGCCCTGATCGCCATAAAGCGTATCCGCACCACTACCGCCCAGCAGCGTATCATCCGCCGACAGCGCCTGACCCGTCGCAACATCGGTAAGCTGCACATTACGGATATAAGTCGTCAGGCCGAAAATCTGGCCGGGATTTTCACGGATTTCCAATACATCCGTACCGCCCGTACCGACCAGGTCGAACGAATGCTCCCGATAAAAATTGGAGTTCGGCGTCAGGGTCTCAACAAACTCATCGTTGAAGTAGAGGTCGAATGAACCCCCAGAGATCGGATAGAAAGACCGCACGATTGCCATATCCAGCGTCAGGCGCAGCGCCTGGCCGGCAGTCGTGACGAACTCATGAACAACAGAATCGTCGATGCCGTTATTGGTGTTTGCCGCGCTCAGAACATCGCGCACTTCCAAAACAGTAGCGGAATGGTTGTCACCGTAAAGCAGGTCATTGCCGGTGCCGCCCTCGACAAGGTCACTGCCTAAACCGCCATAAACGCGGTCATTACCATTGCCGCCGGAGACAGTGTCATTGCCGGATTCGCCATAGAGCAAATCGCCGCCATCACGGCCATCGATAACATCATCACCATTGCGCCCGGCAATCGTCTCGTCAGCATCACCGCCATAAAGGCCATCGCCGGAAGCCGATCCGTGCAGCGCTTCGATGCTTTTCAGCGTGTCGCCTTCAGCGTCACCGCCCGAACCGACACCGTCCAACAGATCGACCTTCACCGCTTCACCGGAGCCGCCATAATCGGCAACGTCGCGCCCCTCACCACCATCAAGCACATCCGCACCTTGGCCACCGATCAGTGTGTCAACACCCTCACCGCCCGACAGAGTATCATCGCCTTGAAGCCCGCGCAGCCGATCCGAGTCCGCCGAGCCGATCAACACATCGCCGTGAGAGGAGCCAAAGACCTGCTCGATACCGCTCAACGTGTCGCCTTGCGCATCGCCACCAACACCTGTGCCTGCGGCCAGATCAACCGTCACCGCTTCAGCGGAATCGCCATAATGCACGGTGTCATAACCCTCGCCGCCATCCAGCACATCCGCGCCCGTACCGCCATTGAGAAAATCGGCGCCCCCCGCGCCGCTCAAGACATCGTCGCCGCCATAACCGTACAGACGATCATTCGAACCTGAGCCAATCAACGTATCATTGTTCATCGAAAATCCCCCAAGCAGACTTTATTCTGCATTTAACTCGATCTGGGGACATATTACCGATCCAATCCTTACCAAGATTGAACAAATTCGAATAAATCAATTTAATCGAAAGTTAAAATCTCAATAACTGAAATCGAGACAATGTATAATTCAATATCGATACAAATATACGACGCATATCTAATTTTGATACGCTATATTCTGCGCTCATATTAAAAATCAGTTCTTTTAAGATGAAAATTTTAAGCACTTTACAAAGTACACACACCCAAATTTATGGCAATTAATGCGTTAACAATGCTGAATTGTGAACACGCCGCGTGCCTGGCAATGACACTCTAACCGCAGTCGCATGGCCGATAATCACCAGCCCCGGCCACAGCATATAGACCAACACCTCAAGGTTTTCCCCGAACGAGAACAACAACATCGCCAACAACAGCCCCAACGGCAGCCGCCCTTCCGGCGTCAGCACGGTCATGCGGATCAGGTAGCACACCGTCCATACCATCGGCAGCGCAAACATCAGCAGGCCGACAGCGCCCTTCACGAACAGCAATCCGAACCACGTGTGGTGCGTCCCGATCAACATATGCTCGGTCACATGCGCCCCCGGCTCGACCGAACCGTGCCCGAACCACGGTGCCTCCGTCCGCCAACGCTCCCTGGCGATACTCTGCAAAGCATCCCGAACCCGTGTTGAATCCGCCCGCAACTCCCGAAAAGCCTGATACCCGTCCGCCAGCGTGGTCAGCAACCACGTCCCGGCGGCCACCATCGCCGTTGAAAACGCCGACAACGCAAACCATGCCCAGCTTTTCAGCACCAGCGGCAGCAGACGCGGCCCGAATCCGCATACGACCAAGCCGATAATCCCCATCCGCGACTTCGACATCAAAACAATCAACAGCCCCGCAACAATGCCGCAAGTCCGCCACATGGGTTGTTTCTCTTCCAACGCGCACAGCGTCATAATCAGCCCGACAAGCGCGGCGAATGGCGACCACGGCGTAAAAAACTGCCACCGCGACGCCCCGCTGGACGGATCAACCGTGTACAGGAAAACCGAGAAATACTCCGGTCCCGGCCCGCCCACCGCCTTCAATGGTGACACGAACAGCTTTTCCGGCAAGCCGACCATCGGCGCAACCACCAGCAGCGGCAGGATCAGCAATGTCTGCATACCCAACACACATTGCCCCCGGATCAGCACTTCAGGCCGTATCCGCATCGACGCGCCAATGAACAGAAACAACGTGAACAGCGCCCACCCCTTCGCCCAGCCAATCGTTGACTTGATCGTCTTACCCGTGCCCAGCGCATAATCGAAATGCCCGACCCACAACACGACCAGCATTCCGAACATGAACACAAACCAGATCAACACCGTCAGCGACGGCGGGTCAGCGCGCAGATCTTCGCGAAATGTCGGCCCCAGATACAGCGCCAGCACCGTAAATCCGGCCACGCTCCACCCCAACACGGGACCAACCACATAAAGCGCGCCGAACAGATAGAACACCCATGTCAGTGTGATGGTGCGATATAAAACCCGCTCAACCGGCCTCAGCGTTTGGACGTAACCTGACATTCATCACCTCCCCGATTGTATAGCGGCCAGACATCTGGTGCGGGATTTCGATCAGCGGCTCGTCGTCCAACGCTTTGTTGTCCGGGGCTTCAGGCTCAACGCGCACACGCTGTCTGCGCACAGGCGCGCGCATAGGCACCGGGTCAAAGCTCTTCTCGGGTTGATATTCCGGCTCAGGTTCAGCCGCAGGCGCAGGCTTGCGGCGCTTACGCACGACCACCCGCTCCGTCTCAAACTCTGCTTCATCCGCAACGACATCGGCAACCTCAGCGACCGGATGCGCGAATGCGCGACCGATAAACCGTAAGATTGAGCGCCGCATCCACACCAGCATCAACCCGAAGATCATAAACAGCGTCGCCGCAGCAGCAGCAATAATGCCCACCTTCTTACTCGGCGTGACGGGCATATCGCTGACCACGGGCAGTTCAACCACCTGCGCCAGCGGATAGACGGCGAAATGATCCGCCTTTGTCGTATCCGCCCGCGCCAATGCGGACGCGAATACTGCTTCGGCCACTTGATGATCCCGCTGAAGCCGGTCCAATTCACCCGCAGGTCCCGCAAGTCTGCGCACATCAAAGCGTGCCGCCGCCAATTGCGTGTTCAGCGTTGTGATTTGAGCTAACAGGCCGTCCCGCGCCGCCGCATTATCAACCAGCTCAGAAAGCATCACCTCGCGCGTGCCATGCGTTGCCAGATCAGCAATCTCGCGAAAGCCCGCTTCATCCCGCCCGGTCAGGATCGCACCGCGTTCAATCATCGACTGCGCCACAGCCAAATAGCTCTTTTCCGCCTTACGGAATTTCGGATGGCGCTTGCCGTATTGTGTTTTCGCCCGCTCATAAGCGACTTTCGACGCGGTGGTATCTTCCAGCAATGCCTGAAAAATCGGATCAGCGCGCAGTTTCAGGGCCGCCGCCGCTTGCTCCGGCTTTGTCTGCAATGTCCGCTCCAGCGCCTGCACTTCCCCGGAACGGCGATCTATCTCAGACTGGACATCCTGCACGCGCCGGCTCAACCGCTCGACCAGCGCAATCGCCTCTTCAAACTGGCTGGTCGCGGCCAGACCGGAGGTCATCTGAAAGTTCAAGACCCGTTTCTGCGCCTCATCCACAGCGCTTTTATACTCCGCAATCACCGCCCGGTTCGGTGCTTCACGGCTCTCAGTGAAGCCCTTGCGCAGCAGGTTGAGTTCAAAGTTGAAAGAGTCCAAAAACGCCTGAGCGTTCTTTTGAGCGTTCTCAGGCGTATCACCACGCATCGACAATGAAATGAAGTTGGTCTGGTCGATCAACTTGATCTTGGGTTTGGGGAAATCATCCGGCGACATCCCCCGCGAAACCGCCGCTCGCCGATGCACCGTTTCGGTCATCATCAACTTGCGGTAGCTCTCCACCGGACTGAGCCTGCTGCTTGACCAGGGCGAGGAGGCATTGGATGACGCTTGACCGACACCGTTGATATTAACGCTCGAACGCGCGCCATCTCCGGGTAGAATCAACGTGACCCCTGCCGAATACTGCTTCGGCGTGTAAGTGATATACGCATACGCCAATGCCCAGATCGGCGCGACCACAAGAGTGGTCACGATCAATCGTCTGATGAACAGCAGGAGTAAGCGCAAGGCGATCATTTACAGCCCGGAAAGCGCCGAAAAGGGTGACAGCACGTCTTTAACCGCACCCAGCACATCCCGCGCATTCGTTACGCTGCTGTCGTAGCAGGCGATGGAGTCATCCGGCATCAGAATAGGGTTATGCTCGTCACGATCCGCACGCCGGACCAGATACTCAATACGTCGCTTGATAACCTCGGTCTTCCCGGTGATCGGATTCAAGGAAACCAAGATCGCCTCACGATCCGCATCGGTCAGGGCGGTACCGCCGACACAGTTCATTTTGAAAAGGATTTGCAGCAACGTCGTCCCGTATTTCAACGACCGCACATCATCCTCGATCTGAAAGGCATCAATCGTCGCATTCGACAGCTGAACTTTAATGCCCTTTCGTGTGATGACATTGGGTTTGGCCAATCCCGGCTGAAAACACCCCAGACTCGGAACATGAATCTCATCACCGGACAGCAGATACGGGTCATGAAACGTACGATTTTGTGCCGCACTGCTTAAATCGACCCGCCACGTTTTACCCTCGCGCCGCAACAAGACATTGCGCAGATCGGCATCAGGCCGGACGCCGGCGGCACTGCGGATTGCCCCTGAAAGCGTGCGGTTATTTGACAAATCGCCACTTGCGGTCTGCCTGAGCGGATCGCGTTCTTGCTGAAACTTTTGTGCGATCTCGACCGAACCCGGCTCAAACACAGCGCCCGATACAGGCAGGCGGATCGGTGCGCGGTCGATGACTTTTACCGAAACGGGTGCACCCGGCGCTTGATAAAGCTCATCGCGTATCAACGCTTGTTGAACCATACGCTCCAACTGTTCAGCAGAAACCCCTTCGGCACGCACACCGCGCATCTGCGGCAAACGGAGAATTCCGTCCTCTTCAATCTCGAAATCACCGGACAGCAGATCATCGTCGAGAACCGTCACGCGCAGCAAATCGCCCTTGGTGATCGGCAATTCCGCTTTTGTGTCCGGAAACTGGGGCAAGCTGTCATATTCCGGGTTGGGTTTGCAGCGACTCAGGTTGAGATCAGCCCTGAGCGATGTGACGAAGAACTGTCCATCCGCATTCGCGCTCTCGCTTTCATCCGCATCAAAAGAGCGCTGCGTCGCCTGATACCCGCCGCCATCCGCAACGGGGGAGATGTTACGCGGCACCTCGGTCGCCACGCACCCCCCCAACAGGATCGCGAACAGAACAAGGTAACCCCTGAAGGCGGAAAATTCACGGCCATACATGTGCATGGGACTCAACTCCGGTTCTTAATCACGCAATCAATGTACGTGATTAATTCCGAACCAGTCCTTAAGCATGAATCAGAAATCTCAGGACTTCCGCGCCGCGAAGTAAATAAATTCAGTTAACTACTAAATTGAAATCCACATTCGTGGTTATCAATCAGTAAGCCCCACGCCTCGAAATAATCGCAAGTGGCGTCAGAATTATGATCGCGATATCCAACCATGTTGATGCTGAACGCAAGTATGCGATATCTAAATCAACCTGTTTTTTAAATTTCAAATCCGCACGACCGGAGATTTGCCAAAGACAACTGATACCGGGACGCCCCTTCAAGCGTTGCGCCTCGTATTCAGAATACTCTGCCACTTCGATTGGCAAAGCGGGACGCGGCCCCACCATCGACATTTGCCCAAATAAAACGTTAAGCAATTGTGGAAACTCATCCAGTGAAGTCTTGCGTAGAAACTTTCCAACACGCGTGACACGCGGATCATTGGCCATCTTAAAACACACCGAATCGCGGTCACTATGCTTACGGATTTCCGCAAGGCGTGCTTCGGCATCAGGATACATCGTGCGGAATTTATACATCCGGAAATGCTTACCGTCTTTGCCAACACGGATCTGGCTGAAAAACGCGCCCCCCCTGCTCTCAAGGCAGATCGCCAGCATGATGAAGATAAACAACGGCGATAGCAGCAGCAGCGCCGCAGACGACAGAATCGTATCCATCACACGCTTGCGCACGGCGTAACCCAAGCGCTCACCATTAAAAGCGTCACGCACCGCGCGCAAAATAAAGACCGGATTACCGATCAAATACCGCCTTGCGAGGCGTTTCGGCTCACAGGCCAGCCGCCACGCCCACTCCATACCAACAGCGCGCACAGGCTTTGGCGCACGCGGAACCGCTCCGGCGACAAAATCAAACAGGCCGCCAACACCCATGCATAACGAGGGCGTCAGCGCTCTTGCATGGCGGGCCACAAATTTATCCTGCGCGGGCGCACCCAGCGCAACCAACAGGATATCCGCACCCGACGCGTTGATCGCATCGACCACATCCCCCTCATCCTCCGCAGCGAAATATCCGTCAGCGGTTCCGGCCACGATCAGCTCGGGAAACCGCGCGACCGCATTCGCCGCCGCCGTCTCCGCGATGCCCGGCTTGCCGCCCAGGAAGTAGATTGACTTGCCTTGCTGCTGTGCCATCCCGCACAACATCGGGAACAGGTCGGTGCCATTGAGATTTTCCGTGAACCGCTTGCCTTGCATCGCCGCCGCCAGCGCAAGCCCGGACCCGTCGGGTAACAGCGCATCCATCTCATCCAGCGCGTTGACATAGCTTTTGTCACGCGCGGCGATGTTCACACAATCCGCATTCAAAAAGGCCACGCGACGGCTCTTTCCATCCAGCAAAGCGGCACAAGCCGCATCGCGTGACGCATTCACCAACGGCATGTTGAAGAGCGTATGTTCTGGCAGTCCCGGTCCGGTTTTCATCACAGCCCCCGCTGACAACATCAATACTGTATAAAAACAAAGTAGCCAGATAAAATTTACATATACTGAATTAATAAATACTATTACTTAAAATAATCTGATAATTTTATCGAACTACATAATACAATATATAAATTAAGAATTTATTAGTGAATAAATTCATTAAAATTATCGTCAAATCAAAATAATCTTACAAACCAAAGCTCATGAGCCGACCAATACAAAACAATCCTTAATATATCTAGGCAATACTCCGAATATAAGCCTTCGGTCCGGTCGGTTTATTGTTGCTTGCAATCGTTTCTGGAGTCCGCTGTTTTGGCCAATGCCATCGCCGCACCGACGAATAACTTGCTTGGCACGCTCATGGTATGGGCGGCATCCGAGGCGGCTGCAAAAGCCGCGCGGATCGTTGCGACAATGGTGGCCGCCCGTGTTCTTATTCCCGAACAGCTCGGCGTTGTCGCTCTGGTTCTGGCCATCGGCGAAATCCTTAAAGCCCTGGCGGAGAATGGCGTCGGCCAGCGCATTATCGCCGCTACCGACGAAAATCTCGAAGCAACCTGCAACACCGCCGCACGCATCTTTCGTGTCTGGTGTGGCGGTCTTTTCGTTATCAGTCTGATCATCGCCCTGATCTTTACCGCACGGGGCGGCGCACAGGAAACCGCCATATTGGTTGTGGTTTTCTCAGGCCAGTTCCTGTTCATGCCGATGGGCCTCGTCTCGTGCTTTCGGGCCATGCGCAACGGTCAGAACCGCGCCGTCGCCGGAATAGCGGGCGCGCAGTTGGTAATCAGTGCCTTTATGGCGATTATCCTGCTGCTGATCTGGCCCACGCCCGCCGCCATGATCCTGCCCCGCCTGCTGACCGCCCCTTTCTGGGCCTTGGCCATGCGCCGCCTGCACCCGTGGCAAGCCGATCCGGGTGCCGGATATGAACCAATCCGCCCGTTTGTGCGCTTTGGCAGCGCCATTCTCGGTGTTGAGGGCATTAAAGCGCTGCGGATGCAGGCCGACAAACTCATCATCGGAGGTATTTTGGGGTTAGAGGCGCTCGGCATCTGGTTCTTCGCGTTTAATGCGGGCATCGGTCTCGCCTCATCTTTCTCGAACGCCTTCGCCATTGCGCTCTTCCCGCATCTTTGCGAGCGCGAGGCCGGCCAAAGCCGCCGTGCCGCCCTGACCGCTGCCCTGCGCATGGCGTTGACCATCCTCGTCCCGCTCGTGATCCTGCAAGCGATGTTGGCACCTTATTATGTGCCCTTCATCTTCGGTGAACGCTGGAGCGAGGTCAGCGGGATGGTCGGTGTGCTCTGCCTCGCCGCCGCACCCGCCGTCGTCTGGACCGCGATCAGCCAATGGCTGCGCTCCGAAGACCGCGCTTGGACAGATTTCACCGCCTCCACCGCGATCACCACCGCCATTATCGCAGCGGTCGCGATTGCCGCCCCGTTCGGCCTGATGCCGACGGTCTACGCCTACCTCGCCGTGGCAACGATCTCACAATTGCTTGCCACGCTCATCATCCTGAAATCCGGGAAGGCCGCGCCATGACCCGCATCTCGATTATCATCCCCTGCCACAACAGCGTCAACACCCTGCCGGACACGCTGCGCAGCGTTGTCAGCCAGACTTTCATGGACTGGGAAATCATCGCCATCAATGACGGCTCAACCGATGACACCCGCACCATGCTGGACGGCTACGCCGCAAAAGATCGGCGCATCCACGTTATAGACGGTCCCGGCAAAGGCGCATCCGCCGCGCGCAATCTCGGCCTGACAGTGGCGAGAGGCAAGATCATCGCTTTTCTGGATTCAGACGATATCTGGGACAATGATCGCCTCGCCCGTTTCGTCCACTTCTTCAACAACGCACCGCAGGCCGGCATCGCCTATTCACAATTCGCGTTCTTCACCGATACTCCCGGCGACAACACCACCACCTCCACAGTACCCGCAAAAGCGCTCACGGTGCGTGATCTGCTCGAAGAAAACATCGTCGGCACCATGTCAAATCTGGTTGTCAAACGAGACGTTCTAGATCAAATCGGCCATTTTCGGGAAGACATCACCCACGGCGAGGACCGCGAATGGATGGTTCGGGCGGCGGCGAAGGGTTTCGTTATTGAGGGGCTTGATACGCTGCTGCTCCACTACCGCACCTCCATCGGCGGCCTCTCAACCGATCTGGAGAAAATGTATAGCGGTTGGCACAAAAGCGTTGAAACGGCCGCATCCCTGAACGCGCTGCCCTCACGCGGCGCTTTGCGCTCGGCAGAAGCGGTTTACCTGCGCTATCTTGCACGACGTGCCATGCGTTTGGGGCTGCCGCCCCGCACAGCGGCATCCTACGCCTTGCGCGGCGTGATGCTCTCTCCGGCCAGCTTTTTCCGCGATAAACGGCGCGGCGCTTTGACCCTCGGCTCCGCTTTGGTCAGCGTCATCGCCCCCCGCACCATGCGCGCCGCGCTCCTGAATCGATAAGGGACAGAAATCATGACATTTTCCACACTCGTCATCCCCGTCTACAATGGCGCATCCACGATCCGCGTCGCCATCGACTCCGCCCTCGCCCAGACCTGCGAGAATTACGAGGTGCTGGTCGTCGATGACGGCTCCACCGATGAAACCGCCGATATCGTGCGCAGCTATTCCGACCCGCGTCTGCGCTTTTTCCAACAGCCCAATGGCGGCCTGAACGCGGCGCGAAACGCGGGTATTCGCGAAGGCAAAGGCGATTATATCGGCCTGCTCGACGCCGATGATCTGTGGGAACCGACAAAGCTGGAAAAACACGTCGCGCATCTGGACGCCAACCCCGATATCGGCCTGTCATTTTCGGGCAGTTGGATGATGGACCTCGACGACAAACCCACGGGCATGATGCAAAGCCCGCAGATCACGAACATCACCTCCGTTGATCTGGTTTGCCGCAATCCCGTCGGCAACGGCTCAACCCCGCTGCTGCGCCGCACGGCCCTTGATGCTATCGCACACCCGCATCCGAAACTGGGCCACACCTGCTGGTTCGACGAGGAGCTGCGTCAAAGCACAGACATTGAGTGCTGGCTGCGTCTGTCGCTGAAGACCGACTGGAAGATCGAAGGCATTGCCGAACCGCTGACCGGATACCGCATCAACCCCAAAGGCCTGTCCGCTAACGTCACCCGCCAGCTTGAAACATGGCAGCAGATGATCGCGACGACCGCCACTTATGCGCCCGACTTCATCGCCGAACACGGCCCGCTCGCAAAAGCCTGTCAGCTGCGCTACCTCGCCCGCCGCGCCGTCAGCTTGCGCGAAGGGGCGCTTGCGTGGAAATACGCGCGCGGTTCACTGGCAAGCTCACCGAAAATTCTGCTCGATCAGCCGCTTAAAACAATCGTGACCGTTGGTGCCGCCGGGATTCTCCGAATCTTAGGCGCTCCCGTCTATTCAACAATTGAGAGCGCCCTCTTGGGCCTCGCCAAACGCGCCACGCCCACGAAAGCCTGAGGAGACAGCATGTCCCATACACACAAAACGGTCCACCTCGTCGATGACCGCCGCATGGGCGGTGTCACCCGCTTTCTGGAGCAATTGTCAGAGCTTCGCCCGAACGACACCCTGCACCATGTCAATCGCGGCACCATGCGCGCCAAGCATTACGACGCGGGCACCATCGTTTCGCACCTCGCGGTCAGCTGGCGTACCCTGCCGATGCTCATCGCCCTGCGCGCGTGCAATCCCAAAGCACGGCTGATCCATGTCGAGCACAGCTATTGCGGCGGGTTTGAGCGGCATCGTGTACCCGTTCTCAAACGCTTCCACACTCTGCTCCGCGCGGTCTACGCCCTGTTTGATGACGTGATCGCCGTCTCCGAAGGTCAGGCGCGCTGGATGAAAGACACAGGCGTCATTCCGGGCCGTAAAGTCATCGTCGCCACGCCGCTGGTTGATTTGACCCCCTTCCTCGCCATTCCGAACCCGCAGCCCGGCGCTGGCCTGCGCTATGGTTTCGTCGGACGCCTGGACGAGCAAAAGGGCTTGGATCAGATCATCGGCGGTTGGCGTAAATATGCCCCTGCCGATGCGCGTTTTGAGATTTTCGGCAACGGCCCGCATTACGAGAAACTGGTCGAGATGGCAAAAGGCGACGCGCGGATCACTTTTCACGGTGTGACCGACAATCCCGCCGAAGCCTATCGCGCGTTCGACATCGCGTTGATGCCGTCACGGTGGGAGCCGTATGGCCTCAGCTGTCTTGAGGCGCAGGCGGCGGGCCGCCCGGTGCTGGT
>CALFAK010000028.1 GCA_937948985.1 uncultured Neomegalonema sp.
CGCCCCGGCATCCACCGGATCGTCAGGCAACACAGGCTTTCGCGTTGGGCGAACCGGGTCAAACCCATCGAAAAAGCTGATGCGCGGCCCGTATCCGAGGGCGGTCGGCACGCGCGGCAAACCAACCCGTTTCAACGATTCTACCAGCGCAAAACGCGGCGCTCCGACCCCCAAACCACGCGGAAAACCGCCGCACGCGACAGATAAACCCGCCGCACGCACCGATACCTCCAGCCCGTGCGCCCAGATGATAATCACCCGCCGCAACGCCGCCTCAAACGGCCTCAGCATCCGCAAAACCGCGCGATGCATATGTCTCGGCAGGGTCGAAACACCGCCCTGACGCGTCAATCGCACCATACCGGACAGCAGCAAAAAGATGCGCAACAAGGCATCCGCATTGCGCTCCTTTGCCAGTGTCCAGTCCATATCGTGCCAGTCCCTTGATGCATACGTAACAGGAACGCACTAAATAGAACAAAATGGCATCTGTCAACACCGCGCGCCCAACGCCAACGCAGTTCTTGCAACAACACCCCTTGCGGCATCCCCCCCCGCGCGCCTATTGTGCAGCGCAAACAAATTTTCATGACGGGGACCACATATGACTGCCAAGAGTGATTTGGACGGCTGGAAAGCGCAGGCGCAAAAAGAACTCAAGGATCGTCCGCTTGACGATCTCACATGGCAAACGCCGGAAGGCATCCCCGTAAAGCCGCTTTATAACGCTGAAGACGTGGGTCAGGGCGCGCATCTGCACTCCATGCCCGGCCAAGCGCCCTATCTGCGCGGTCCCAAGGCGACCATGTACGCGGGCCGTCCGTGGACTATCCGTCAATACGCAGGTTTCTCAACCGCCGAAGAATCAAACGCTTTCTACCGCAAAGGCTTGGAAAGCGGCCAGCGCGGCCTCTCGGTCGCTTTCGACCTTGCCACCCATCGCGGGTATGACAGCGACCATCCCCGCGTGGTGGGCGATGTCGGCAAAGCGGGGGTCGCGATTGATTCCGTTGAGGACATGAAGATCCTGTTCGACGGCATCCCCCTCGATCAAATGTCCGTTTCCATGACCATGAACGGTGCGGTTATCCCCGTCCTCGCCAATTTCATTGTCGCGGGAGAGGAGCAAGGTGTTGATAAATCCAAGCTTTCCGGCACGATTCAGAACGATATTCTCAAGGAATTTATGGTCCGCAACACCTACATCTATCCGCCCGAGGCATCGATGCGGATCGTGGCGGATATCATCGGCTACACCGCTGAAAACATGCCGAAATACAATTCCATCTCGATCTCCGGTTATCACATGCAGGAGGCGGGCGCGAACCTCGTGCAAGAGCTGGCCTTCACCATCGCCGATGGCCGCGAATACGTGCGCACCGCTCTGGCAAACGGCATGGATGTTGACGCCTTTGCACCACGTTTAAGCTTCTTCTTCGCAATCGGCATGAACTTCTTCATGGAAGCTGCCAAACTCCGCGCTGCACGGGTGCTTTGGTCGCGGGTTATGGAGGAATTTAACCCGCAAAAACCCCAATCCTCCATGCTGCGCACACATTGCCAAACCAGCGGTGTTTCCCTTCAGGAACAAGACCCGTACAACAACATTGTTCGCACCGCATACGAAGCGATGGCGGCGGTACTGGGCGGCACACAATCGCTGCACACCAACAGCTTTGACGAGGCGATGGCCCTGCCCACCGAATTCTCCTCCCGCATCGCCCGCAACACTCAACTCATCCTCCAGCACGAAACAGGCGTCGCCAATGTGGTCGACCCCCTCGCAGGCAGCTACTATGTTGAAAGCCTCACGCAAAACCTGATCGACGAGGCGTGGAAACTGATGGAGGAGGTTGAGGGTCTGGGTGGCATGACCAAAGCGGTCGCTTCCGGTATGCCGAAACTGCGCATTGAGGAGGCAGCGGCCCTGCGTCAGGCCGCTGTGGATCGGGGCGATGAGGTAATCGTCGGTGTCAACAAATTCAAACCCTCCAAAGCCGATCACGTCGATATTCTCGACATCGACAACGTCGCGGTGCGCGAATCCCAAGTCGCCCGCCTCTCCCAAATCCGCGCCTCCCGCGATCAGGCGACGTGCGATGCCGCGCTCGCTCACCTGACCGAGACGGCTAAAGGCGACGGCAACCTGCTGGCCGCCGCCGTCGAGGCATCCCGCGCCCGTGCCACTGTGGGCGAGATTTCCGACGCGATGGAGGCGGCCTTCGGTCGGCACCGCGCCGAGGTCAAAACCCTCGCGGGCGTTTACTCATCGGCCTATGAGGGCGACGCGGGCTTCGCCGCCATCCAGCAGGATGTCGCTGACTTCGCCGAAGAAGAGGGGCGCCGCCCGCGTATGCTGGTCGTGAAAATGGGTCAGGACGGCCATGATCGCGGCGCAAAAGTCATCGCCACAGCCTTCGCCGATATGGGCTTTGACGTGGATGTCGGCCCGCTGTTCCAAACCCCGGAGGAAGTCGCCCAAGACGCCATCGACAACGATGTCCACGTCATCGGCGTCAGTTCGCAAGCGGCGGGCCATAAAACCCTCGCCCCCGCGCTGATCAACGCGTTGCGCGAGGCCGGGGCAGGGGATGTATTGGTGATCTGCGGCGGCGTGATCCCCGCGCAAGACTATGATTTCCTGACCTCCGCCGGGGTCGCCGCCATCTTCGGGCCGGGCACAAATATCCCCGACGCCGCCCGCGATGTGCTGGGCCTGATCCGCGCACAGCGGGGTGCGGAGGCGGCTGAATAACGGCTGCGCTGCATTGCGCACAATCCGGCGGTGTCGATAGTTTGACTTTTGTTGTGGTCTTCGATGCCTATATTGATCGTAACATCAGAGTTCAGAGGTATGAAAATGTACAAGTTTATCACCGCCGCCGCCCTGGTCACGACACTCGGCGCCTGTGCAGGTGCGCAAACTTCGCAAAACCTCTACCGCGCAGGGGAGGTGGGTGTCTCCAAACCCGTCGAGCGCTGCCGTGTTCTTGCCGTTCGTGACATCACCATTCAGGGCGATAATGGCCGTCCGATCGGCGAGATTGTTGGCGGTGTCGCGGGCGGTGTGCTCGGCGGCTATGCGGGCAGTGGAATAGGTGGCGGTACGGGGCAAGACGTGGCGATTGTCCTCGGCTCACTCGCGGGTGGCCTGTTGGGCGGCACAGTGGGCGGGAAAGTCGGCGATCAGGTGGACCAACGGCGCGGGCTTGAATACTCGGTTATGCTCGATTCGGGTCAGGAAATAACCTTCGCTCAGGAAATCCTCCCCGGTGAACAGATTATTCCGGCGGGCGCGACGTGCCGGGTACAGACCGACCCGCGTGGCCTGAACCGTGTTCTGCCCGTTACGGGCCTGCCCACACAAATCCAACGTCCCGTCCAAACGCGGTTCTATTGATATGCGCGATAAGCACGGAAACCCTGTCCCCTTATTGAAAATGATCGATATTCCGCCGGTATGGCTGGCGGGAACGCTTGTTATTCAATCACTTGTCACACGGGCGCTCCCCATCTTCGGGCTTCCCACAGGTTTCAGCACGCTTGGATGGCTGTCTATCGTGGCGGGCTTCGTGCTCATCCTCTGGAGCGCGGTGCATTTCAAACGGGCGCAGACCCCGATTCACCCGCGCCGCAGGCCGACATCGCTTATTACCAGCGGCCCGTTCGCCTTCTCGCGTAACCCGATCTATCTCGGTATGGTATTGATCGCATTAGGTTTTGCCCTGCGCCTCGGCGCGTTCACGCCGTTGTTTTTGGTTCCCGCCTTTATGTTGGTGATCCAAAAACGCTTCGTCGAAGGCGAAGAATTCCACATCGCCCAGGCATTAGGGGCCGAATGGTCCGCCTACACCGCCAAAACAAGGCGCTGGCTCTAGAGGTCTTGGCCGGGAATTCTTGGTCAAGTTGATCACGTATCACTCTAACCCGCCCCGATCAGCACCCCGACGCCCAGCACCAGCAACCCGCCGACCACCACCTGCATCGCCGCACGCAGGAAGGGCGTTTCCATGTACTTGTTTTGAATCCAGGCAATCGCCCAAAGCTCAACAAAAACAACGGCGAAAGCGATGATCGTTGCGGTCCAGAAATCGGTGATCAGATAGGGCAGGGCATGACCAAGCCCGCCGATCGTCGTCATAATCCCCGATGCAAAACCGCGCTTTATGGGGCTTCCGCGCCCGGAGATCACGCCGTCATCACTGGCGGCCTCAGTGAATCCCATCGAAATCCCCGCTCCCAGCGACGCCGCCAGGCCCACCAGAAACGTTGTCCACGTATCCTGCGTCGCAAACGCCGTGGCAAAGATCGGGGCAAGGGTCGAGACCGACCCGTCCATCAACCCCGCCAACCCCGGCTGCACCCATGTCAGCACGAACTGACGGTGACTCTCGGCGGCTTCAACCTCTTTAATATCCTCAGATATATGCGCTTTTTCCAACGCATGCGCATGATCCCGATGCCCGCTCTCCGCCAGCGCCAGATCGCCCAGCAGCTTGCGGGTTGCCGGATCACCGCTGTTTTGCGCGGCGCGGATGTAAAAGTCATGCGCATCGCTCTCCATGCGCGCGGCCTCTTCACGTATCCGCTCAATACCCAGATTTTCCACCAACCATACAGGGCGGCGCGCATAGAATCCGGCAACATGCTCGCGGCGGATCAGCGGTATAACGCCGCCAAAACGAGCCTCGAACAAGTCGATCAAACGGCGGCGATGCTCATTTTCTTCCGCCGCCATATCATCAAATATCTGCGCGGATGCCGGATATTCCCCACGTAACATCTGCGCATAGCTGGCATAGATACGCGCATCATCTTCTTCAGCTGAAATCGCAAGCGCAAGTATCTCTTTTTCGTTGAGATCAGAAAAACGGCGGCGGCTCCAGAATCCGGGGATCATTTTACATTCCTACGCTGATTTATATCTTTCAATCGCTTCAGTAATCAGGCGTTGAGCAACCGTGGTGTCTTTCCAGCCGATGATTTTTACCCACTTATCATTCTCAAGATCTTTGTAATGGGCAAAGAAATGCTCGATCTGGTGGATGGTGATGTCAGGTAAGTCACTGTAATTAATAACATTATCATAGCGGCGGGTCAGTTTGGGGGTTGGCATGGCGATGATTTTCTCGTCACCCCCGGCCTCATCTTCCATCATCAGCACGCCAATAGGCCGACAATTCATGATCGCTCCGGGTACAATCGGGCGTTGGTTCGGCACCAAAACGTCGATAGGATCGCCATCATCCGACAGGGTATGCGGTACAAAGCCGTAATTGCCCGGATAACGCATCGGTGTGTAGAGGAATCTATCCACAACCATCGCACCTGAGTCTTTGTCGATCTCATACTTGATCGGCTCGCCTCCAACCGGAACCTCGATGATGACATTGATGTCTTCGGGCGGGTTATTCCCCACAGCGATTGCGTCAATCCGCATGGTGTTCTCCGGTTGCTATGTTGCAGTGCAATGTAATTATCGTCTTTGGTACAGCACTGACCAGTGCTTTTTTGAGCATTTTCGGGATTGTTCGACCGAATTCTCCCACATTCGTTTCCAGACCCTTGACCCTGAACGAAAAATCCTTTGATAGTGCCGCCGCATTTACAGCTCATTAATACAATCTCATCGTTCACGTGCGCGGCAAATTCCTGCGGGTCGGGATCATGAGGCTGTATCGATGACAAAATCGAAATAGGGAGGGAGAGGATGCTTATCCTCGTAATCTTGTGTGGTCTGCTGTCCGTCGTATACGGTGTGTGGGCAACCAAGTCAGTGTTGGCCGCCGATGCGGGCAACGAGCGTATGCAAGAAATTGCAGCCGCAATTCAGGAAGGGGCGCAAGCCTACCTGACGCGCCAGTACACCACGATTGCTATCGCGGGCGCGGTCATTTTTGTGATCGTCGCATTCGCGCTGTCATTCGCTGCTGCCATCGGCTTTCTGATCGGCGCTGTGCTTTCAGGCGCGGCTGGCTTCATCGGTATGTTGATCTCGGTCCGCGCGAACGTACGCACCGCGCAAGCGGCCAGTAACAGCCTTGGTGCAGGCCTTGAGGTCGCGTTTAAATCCGGTGCGATCACGGGTATGCTCGTTGCGGGTCTGGCTCTTCTGGGTGTTGCCGTATACTACGGTATCCTGACGAGCATGGCAGGATACGAGCCGCAAGACCGTGTCGTTATTGATGCGCTCGTCGCACTTGGCTTCGGCGCATCGCTGATTTCGATCTTCGCCCGTCTCGGCGGCGGTATCTTCACCAAGGGTGCGGATGTTGGCGGCGACCTGGTGGGTAAAGTTGAGGCCGGCATCCCTGAGGATGATCCCCGTAACCCTGCGACCATCGCGGATAACGTCGGCGACAACGTTGGTGACTGTGCGGGCATGGCGGCTGACCTGTTCGAGACCTATGCGGTTACGCTGGTCGCGACGATGGTTCTGGGCGCGATTTACTTCACCGGACAAGATGTCCTTTCCAACATTATGATGTACCCGATGGTCATCGGCGCGGCGTGCGTGCTGACCTCAATCGCGGGCACGTTCTTCGTCAAGCTCGGCGCGAACAACTCAATTATGGGCGCGCTTTACAAAGGCTTCGGCGTTTGTGCGATCCTCTCGCTCATCGTTCTCATTCCTGTAACGGCAATGATGATTGGTTTGGGCACAGAGATGACGACCAACACTGGCGTCACGTTTACGGGTTGGAACCTCTATCTCTGCGGTGTCGTTGGTATCGTCATTACCGGTGTCATCATCTGGGTTACAGAATACTACACGGGCGTTGACTACCGTCCTGTGCGTTCGATCTCTCAGGCATCGGTTTCCGGTCACGGCACGAACGTGATCCAGGGTCTCGCAATCTCGATGGAGGCAACCGCTGTTCCGGCGCTGGCCATCATCATCGGTATTCTTGTCACCTTCAACCTCGCGGGCCTCTTCGGTATCGCAATCGCTGTTACAGCAATGCTCGCACTTGCAGGCTTTGTTGTCGCGCTCGACGCGTTTGGTCCTGTGACCGATAACGCGGGCGGTATTGCCGAGATGGCGGGCCTGCCTGACGATGTGCGTAACACGACTGACGCGCTCGACGCGGTCGGCAACACCACCAAAGCTGTCACGAAGGGCTACGCAATCGGCTCGGCTGGTCTTGGCGCACTCGTTCTCTTCGCGGCCTATACAGAAGACCTCAAGTTCTTCGCCAAAACCGCTGAAGAAGGCTCCGTCTTCTATGGCCTGAACGTCGATTCGCTGTTCAACCTCTCCAACCCTTATGTGGTTGCTGGTCTGTTGTTTGGCGGCTTGCTGCCATACGTTTTCGGCGGCATGTCGATGACCGCTGTTGGCCGTGCGGCTGGTTCCGTTGTGGAAGAAGTCCGTCGCCAGTTCAAAGAAAAGCCGGGCATCATGGCCGGTACAGAGAAGCCTGACTATGGCCGCGCCGTAGACATGCTGACCAAAGCCGCGATCCGGGAAATGATTATCCCGTCCCTGCTTCCGGTTCTGTCCCCGCTGGTCGTCTACTTCGTCATCAGCGCCGTTGCCGGCCCTGCTGAGGCGTTCGCCGCCCTTGGCGCAATGTTGATGGGCGTGATCGTCACGGGCTTCTTCGTCGCTGTTTCTATGACCGCTGGTGGCGGTGCATGGGATAACGCGAAGAAGAGCTTTGAGGATGGCTTCGTCGATAAAGACGGCGTGAAGCACGAAAAAGGCAGCGAAGCGCACAAAGCGTCCGTCACGGGCGATACGGTTGGTGACCCTTACAAAGACACGGCTGGCCCTGCGGTCAACCCGATGATCAAGATCACCAACATCGTTGCATTGCTCCTGCTTGCGGTCCTTGCGCACTAAAAGAACCTGTGGAGGGCGTTTTTAACGCTTTAAAAACCCACAATTTCTACGCAAACGCAGTAAAATCAAACCTGCCGGGTAACTCCGGCAGGTTTTTTTGTCTATACGGCATATTAGACAATGTATATTGTACCGCGAGCATCTTTTATTCAGGCGCAGTATTGTGCGGATGGCTGTCAGATGCATAAAATTCGCTATTAAATTTGCGTAGTTACAAAATTCATTCACCATTTTAGACAGCGTTCTTTTTACCACTGACGACCATTATGTTTCTCAAGGCCGGGGGGCCATGTGCAACGTTTGGGGGATTTCATCATGACACGTACTTTGATTACACCACTGCTTTCCGTCGCAATGACAACAGTATTATCCACGTCGGTCATGGCTTCCGACCTTGCCAACATCCACGCTTCCGCGTGCGGCACAGACCCGGCGAAAGCCAGCAGCATTGCAATGCCAACAGGCGCGCTGTTCGTGCGCGGCACCAATCTCGACCACGCCGCCAACGCCGACGAAGACTTCCCGGCAATGGTAAAACTGAAAATGGTGTATCAGCACGACGGTTATGCCGAGGTCGAACATTGCGGCGGCACCGTCATCGACAGCCGCCACGTCGTCACCGCGGCACACTGCGTCAAAGCCAAAGACGGCTCGCAATGGGACCGCATTGAAATCGTCACAGGCGATGCCAGCCTCGAAAGCGACAAAGTAATCCGCCGCACATCACACACGGCCATTTGCCACGCGGGTGCGGACAACTTCCTCGCCAACGATATCGCGATCATCAAATTGAAAGAGCCGCTACCGAGAGAGATCGTACCCGCCAAAATCGACGACTATCGCCGCCCGACTGTTAGCCCCGGCGGCATCGCGATTGCCGCTGGCTGGCCTGTTACGGGCGACCGTGCCGGTGAGACTGTTCTGAAAAAAGTACCGCTTTCGGTCACCGACGTTGAATGGCCCGGCTTCATCACCGTGACCAGCCCGTTCGGTCGCATGGAAGGTGTCTGTCAGGGCGAATCCGGCGGTCCGCTTCTTACCACCACCAACGGCCACCGCAGCATCGCGGGTGTATTGTCGGGTATTCAGCAGGGCACCAACGATCACACGGGTGAGCCGTGCATGATGGCCGGGTACGACATGTACTACACCCCGATCGCCGCATACCGCGATTGGATCGAAGATGTGATCACCTTGTGCAGCAACAACCCGGACGAATGCCGTGGCACCAGCGAGTCGAGCTTCTTCATGTCAAACGCGCCATCGTTTGAAACTCTGGGCCGCCTGGCATCGGTTGCACAGTTCAAAAACTGAGTTTTACGAAAGATCCATCAGGGGACGATGGGGACAGGACGGCGGCGCATTCCAGAATGGAAGCGCCGCCGTTTCTTTTTGCAGTATCAAGATGCAGCGCTTACGCGAAGATGAAATCGTCTGCGGTCAGGTCAGCAAGCTCCACATCCAACAGTCTCAGAACATTGCCACCGCCCAGATCGAATGACGTGCCACCACCCACGCTCGATGCGGTTGCTGTCAGATCGGCAAAGCTGCTGATCCCTGCGACGCTGATCGAAACAACATCATCGCCATTTCCGAAATCGGCAATACGATCAATTCGGCTGCCCGAGCGGAACTCAAACACGTCATCGCCGGCACCGCCCGTGATCAGGTCATTGCCAGCGTCACCGGACAAACGGTCATTGCCGGCACCGCCGTCAAGCACATCACCGCCGCCGCTGCCGGAGAGAATGTCGTTACCATCATCGCCATTCAGTTCATCGAGGCCGAGACCACCGACAAGTTCATCGTTTCCGGCGCCGCCGTTGACGATGTCGTTCGCCGATCCGCCGCTCAGCACATCCGCGCCGTCATCACCGAACAATACGTCTGCGCCGTTACCGCCGGAGATGATGTCAGAACCTGCACCACCGGAAATCAAATCACTGCCGCCCGCGCCGAAAATCTCGTCCCAACCGTCACCACCAACAGCGGCGTCATTGCCACGGCCCAAGTTCACAAGATCGTCGCTTGCATCGCCGAACACCACGTCAGATCCGCTTGTACCCGTGGTACGCGTGACCGTATTGATGTGAATATCCGCAATCTGCGCGCCGGGCAGGGTAAAGTCGGCAACAGCCGGATCAATGAAGTCTCCGAACGCATTGGTTCCGCCGAGAATGTTCTGGGCCCCTTCACCGACAGGGTTCCCGACCGAACCGTTAAAGCCCTCGTGCAAACGCACAACGCCATTTTCATCCAAGCCCGTGTTCGGTGCGGTCTGGTTAATGAAAGCGGCGTCAAGTTCGTTGTTCACTTCCGTACCGGCGTCATAAACATTCAGCCCGCTCAATGAGATAACTTGCGGCCCCAGAAAGTTACCGCCGGCATCGAACAGCGTAATACCCTCATCACTGCCGATAAACGCGTCATTGGACGGCAAAATCATCGATGCAAAGCTGACCGTCGTGTTCAGGCTGCCGTCAATATCGGCTATGTTGGAGGCCAACTCGCGTGTGCCGATAGGCCCGCGTCCGCCAAATACCGCTGCTCCCTGACTGCCCGGCGATGCAGCTTGGCGTTCCATTGCCAGAACACTGAAGTTGCCATCCTCGGCCAGTGCTTCCAGCCCGGCGGATGCGGCACTGCCCGCATCAAAAAGGTCAAAGCTGCCATTGTGGAAGCCAAAATATGTTGGTGTCAGAACTGTGCCGCCGATGTCGGAGGTATTTTGAACGCTGATGCGAAGTTCGGTCATTGTAATGTTTCCTCTGGTTACATTATCTGGAGAATGCCCCGATATTCGACAGATGGACGCTCGCAGTCGAACAACATATTCTCACAACGTACGAGCGTCTCCGTGATCACGACCTCACATTTCGCGGGATTTTTTGTGAGCTTTCGCGCGCCAGGGTGGCGCATTAACGAAAACGGGTTTCATTAATGACCCGCAAACCCTGGTCACAAAGCCTTTTTGTTACCGCTCGCAATAATGTTGTAAATGGTGAGTGCGGGCCGTCATCCTTCCTTACAATCTGCCGTAGCGGATGATCAAACAGCATAAGATTAATGATTTCGGCTTCATGCGGGGTGATTTCTCCGGCCTCATCACCTATCTGTTAGAAATGATGACAGAATCTGAAATACTTGCAGCATTGCGCGCCATCCAAAAGCAGATTGAACAGGTTCGGCTTGCGATGGATGACGTGCGCCGTGAGTTTAACCTGACACCGACCGGGTCTTTTCCGGTGCTTGTCTGGTCTTCGGATGCCGATCCGACGCACGAAACAAATTAATTTTGCGTTAATTGTTGTTTTAAGCCGCCGCACGTCTTGACGTGCGCGCGCGCTCCCCATACATCCCGTCTCGTGAGCGCTAGCACTCATCTCTGGTGAGTGCCAACATCGCTGAATTCAGTGATTGCGGCATCCGGGGGGACAGGGCGCTCAGCATGTTTGAAACGACATATCGCAAATTTAAGGAGCGACATGATGGATTTTCGTCCACTCCACGACCGTGTACTGGTTCGCCGCGTTGAAAGCGAAGAGAAAACGTCCGGCGGCCTGATCATTCCTGAAACGGCAAAAGAAAAGCCGCAAGAAGGTGAAGTCGTATCTGTTGGCGAAGGCAATCGCGACGACAGCGGCAACCGCGTTGCGCTCGACGTGAAAGCTGGCGACCGTATCCTGTTCGGCAAATGGTCCGGCACGGAAGTCAAACTTGACGGCCAGGATCTGCTGATCATGAAAGAGAGCGACATCATGGGTGTGCTGGCCTGATAAACGGCCCGACCCGATCGCCTCAAATTCCCGATATTCTATGACAGGAGCGTCCTTCAATGGCTGCTAAAGAAGTAAAGTTTGAATCCGATGCCCGCGAGAAAATGCTCAACGGCGTCAACACACTTGCCAACGCGGTAAAAGTGACCCTCGGCCCGAAAGGCCGTAACGTGATCCTCGACAAATCATTCGGCGCACCGCGCATCACAAAAGATGGTGTTTCGGTTGCCAAAGAGATCGAGCTTGCGGACAAGTTTGAAAACATGGGCGCACAAATGGTGCGTGAAGTTGCGTCGAAAACCAACGACGAAGCCGGCGACGGCACGACGACCGCTACGGTCCTCGCACAAGCCATCGTCAAAGAAGGCTTCAAGGCTGTTGCAGCCGGCATGAACCCGATGGACCTCAAGCGCGGTGTTGATTCCGCTGTTTCGACCGTCATCGAGCACATCAAAGGCATGGCACGTCCCGTCGCTGACTCCTCTGAAGTCTCCAAAGTCGGCACAATCTCCGCCAACGGCGAAGCCATCATCGGTGAGAAAATCGCCGAAGCGATGCAAAAAGTCGGCAACGAGGGCGTTATCACCGTCGAAGAGTCCAAAACGATGGAGTTCGAGCTGGAAACTGTTGAGGGGATGCAGTTCGACCGTGGCTATCTCTCGCCATACTTCGTCACGAACCCGGACAAAATGCTCGCTGAACTCGAAGATTGCTACGTTCTCCTGCACGAGAAAAAGCTTTCCTCGCTTCAGTCGATGGTTCCAATGCTTGAGGCTGTTATCCAGTCCAGCAAGCCACTCCTTATCATCGCTGAAGATGTTGAAGGTGAAGCCCTCGCAACCCTCGTAGTCAACAAACTGCGTGGCGGCCTGAAAATCGCGGCTGTTAAAGCACCGGGCTTCGGCGATCGCCGCAAAGCCATGCTGCAAGACATCGCGGTTCTCACGGGTGGTCAGGTTATCTCCGAAGACCTCGGCATGAAGCTCGAAAACGTCACGCTCGATATGCTCGGCACGGCGAAGAAAATCCGCATCGGCAAAGACGACACCACCATCGTTGACGGTGCCGGCGACAGTACTGAAATTCAGGCGCGCGTTTCGCAGATCAAACAACAGATCGAAGAAACAACGTCCGATTACGACAAAGAGAAACTGCAAGAGCGTCTCGCGAAACTCGCTGGCGGTGTTGCTGTGATCCGCGTTGGCGGTTCGACCGAAGTTGAAGTGAAAGAGCGTAAAGACCGCGTCGATGATGCGCTCAACGCAACCCGCGCTGCTGTGCAAGAGGGCGTTGTTCCGGGCGGCGGCGTCGCTCTGCTGCACGCTTCCAAAGCACTCGACGGCTTGAAGGGCGCGAACTCCGATCAGGATCGCGGCATCGACATCGTCCGTCAGGCGCTTCAGGCTCCTGTTCGTCAGATCTCGCAAAACGCGGGTGTTGACGGGTCGGTCGTGGTCGGCAAGATCATGGAGAACGGCGACACGAACTTCGGTTTCGACGCTCAGGACGAGAAATACGGCAACCTGATGGACATGGGCATCATTGACCCCGTGAAAGTCTGCCGTCACGCACTGCAAGATGCGGCTTCGGTTGCTTCGCTCCTCATCACCACCGAAGCAATGGTTGCCGAGAAGCCGGAGCCTAAAGGCGCTGGTGGCGGCGGAATGCCAGATATGGGCGGCATGGGCGGCGGCATGGGCATGATGTAAGCTTTTTGGCTAACGCCAAAAAGCGTCCGGTGTCAGACAAAGACATCGACATCACGAGCAGATGGTTCTGCATCGCAGAACCATCGAGAGCCACGACCTAGCGTAACAGATGCCTTCGCGATGCAAAGGCACTGAGAGCGCCCCTGAAATATAAAAGCCGCTCCGGGAAACCGGGGCGGCTTTTTTTATTAGCTTTTGAGACATTAAATTCCGGAGAGGGCACACGTCATTCAATCATAGTCGATGGGTCAGATAGAACCAAAAAACCTGATAATCAGGATTATGGAAAATAATACATGCCTCTAAAACGGTATCTCTCCATCATCTCCGGCATCGTCTTTCGCATCCGCTTTGCTCAGATAGCTTGCGACCACGCGCTTGGTTCCGGTGTTGAACGCGACTGAGACTTTGTCGTCCTCAATCTCCTCAACATGACCGTAGCCGAATTTCTCGTGGAACACACGATCACCCACATCGAAATCCGGCAAAGCTTTCGCATCAATCACAACTGGCGTCCGCCGTGTGGTCTTCGCCGCATTCGCTTGCATCCGTCGCCAGCCCGGCGAGTTATACGCGTCCGCATTCGCCACGCGCGTCTCCAGCGCGCTCGACCCACCGCCATAACTGCTCGCACCGCCATAGCCGCCACCATACAGACCCGGCGCAGTCAGCACATCGACATGCGCTTCGGGCAACTCATCCACAAAACGCGAAGGCATCGAGCTTTGCCATTGATTATAAATCCGGCGATTGGCTGTGAACGTAATCGTGCTGAGTTTTCGCGCCCGCGTCACGCCGACGTAAGCCAGCCGCCGTTCTTCCTCGAGGCCTTTGCGGCCTTGCTCGTCCATCGACCGCTGCGACGGGAACAGGCCATCCTCCCATCCGGGCAGGAAAACCGCATCAAATTCCAATCCCTTCGCCCCGTGAAGCGTCATAATGCTGACGCTCGGTAAGCTCTTATCCTGCGCGTTTTCCATCACAAGCGAGACATGCTCCAGAAAGCCCGTCAGATTGTCGAAATCCGAAATAGATCGCACCAGTTCCTTCAGGTTTTCCAGCCGCCCCGGCGCATCGGCGGATTTGTCAGCTTTCCACATATCTGTGTAGCCGGACTCGTCCAGAATCAATTCTACCAACTCATAGGGCTGCATTTTCGAGTTCGGATCACTCGCAATCGCGCGCCAGCGGTCAAAATCCGTCAGCAACCGCGACAACGTATTCAGCGCCCGTTTCGGCAAGCCTTCCTGCTCACAAACAATCGCCGCACCTTTGGCCGCCGAGATATCATGCGCCCGTGCGACCGTGTTGATCGTCTGCACCGCCTTATCACCCAACCCGCGCTTGGGCACGTTGACAATCCGCTCAAACGCCAACCCGTCATCGGGCTGCGCAACCACGCGGATATAGGCAACCGCATCTCGAATTTCCTGCCGCTCATAGAACCGCGGCCCTCCAATCACACGGTACGGAAGCCCGATGCTGAGGAATCGATCCTCAAAGCTGCGCATCTGATGCGTAGCACGCACGAGAACGGCAATATCGTCAAGGCTGTACGGGGCCATCCCGCGCGTGCCTTGTTGCAGTGCCTCAATCTCCTCACCGATCCACCGCGCCTCCTCATCACCGTCCCAAACGCCCATAAGGCGTACTTTCTCGCCCTCAGCCTCCTCGGTCCACAGCGTCTTGCCCAGCCGTTCCTCGTTGCCCGCGATAATCTGCGATGCGGCGGCGAGGATGTGCGGTGTCGAACGATAGTTTTGCTCCAGCCGCACGACTTTAGCACCGGGGAAATCCTTCTCGAATTTCAGGATGTTACCAACCTCGGCCCCGCGCCAGCCATAGATCGATTGGTCATCATCGCCTACACAGCAAATATTCTTCTGACCTTGTGCCAACAGCCGCAGCCACAGGTATTGCGCGATGTTGGTGTCCTGATACTCGTCTACGAGGATGTATTGAAACCAGCGTTGGTATTTTTCGAGGATATCGGGATATTTCTGCAAAATCGTCAGTGTATGCAGCAGCAAATCACCGAAATCTACGGCATTGAGTGTCTTCAGGCGTTTCTGATACTCGAAATAAAGCGCCCCGCCCTTCCCGTTCGCGTATTGATCGCCCTCTTTCTCAGGCACCTTATCCGGCGTCAGGCCACGGTTCTTCCAGCCGTCAATCATTCCCGCCAGCATGCGCGCGGGCCAGCGTTTATCGTCTATGCCGTCCGCACGGATCAGCTGCTTCAACAGCCGGATCTGGTCATCCGTATCGAGAATCGTGAAATTCGATTGCAGATCAACCAGTTCCGCATGGCGGCGCAATATCTTCGCACTCACCGAGTGAAACGTACCCAGCCATTGCATCCCCTCAACCGCTTGCCCGATCAGCAAACCGATCCGCTCCCGCATCTCACGCGCGGCTTTGTTGGTGAAGGTCACGCACAGGATCTCGTTAGGGCGTGCCTTGGCGGTGTTCAACAAATGCGCCAGCCGCGTCGTCAAAACCCGCGTTTTACCCGTTCCCGCCCCCGCCAGCACCAGCAGCGGGCCGTCCAACGTTTCAACCGCCTCACGCTGCGCATCGTTCAACGCATCAAGGTAAGGCACAACTGCCCTACCCTGCGGTCCCACAGGCATTGCCCGCGCCGATAAAGGGCGCGTGTCGGCGGCGAAATTTTCATCGGCAAACGGATCAGACATGCCCTTCCCTACCGCGCCTGTGCACAGGATGCAATCTTAGTTGTTCATGGCTTGTTCGGCGTAGCGGATTATTTTTATCGCCGCTTCAGACTTGCCCTTACCGGATCGCTTGGCCGGGTCGTCAAGCGCGCGGCGGGCCTGACCGTATCCGCATCATGGACATCGAAATCATATCGGCGCAGCAACCGCGCGAGGATCAGCGCAGCCTCCACCCCTGCGAATGCGGCCCCGACGCACACACGCGGGCCGAGGCCGAACGGGATATAGGCGTCTTTCGTCATCTCGCCCGCCCGTTCCGGTGTCCAGCGATCAGGGTCAAACACCTGTGCGTCTTTCCAATAGCTCTCATGCCGATGCAGCGTCCAAGGTGCGATCATAACCATCGCCCCGCGCTTCAATTTATGCCCCGCTATCTCACAAGGTTTCAGCGCAACACGCGGGATAAAGGTGATCGGCGGGTAGAGGCGCAATACCTCGCGGAAGAAATTCCGCAGATATGTCAGGCGTGGCATATGGTTGAATCCCACCGGGCCATCACCGCATACCGTATCAATCTCGCCCCGTATCCGCGCAAGCATTTCGGGGCGCGTGGCCGCGATGAAAAACGCCCAAGTCAGCGCGCTGGCGGAGGTCTCGTGCCCGGCGAGGAAGAACACCCCCAGTTGATCAATCAACTCCTCGCGCGTAAAGCCCTGCCCCGTCTCGGGATCACGCGCCGCAATCACAGCAGAGGCAATGTCTTTGAAATCCGCACCTGCGCGCAAATGAGGATCAACCATCGTCCCCAGATGCTCACGGATGCGCTTGCACGCGGTCAGAACATGAGTGTGCTGCGGAATATCCTCAAACGCGGGAGATAAAATGAGGCGTTTCAGTTCCACATGCGCGGCAGACCGCTCGAAAATCTTGAAATCATCATACACATCCTCTGCCACGCCATGCGCAAGCGGCGCTGAGAATACGGTACGACAAATCACATCAGCCGTCAGCCAACTCATCACAAGGTCAATCGAGATATCCGCGCCCGATGCAGCCGCCTTATCAAGTGCAATCACCCGATCATCAATCGCCGCATCCATCGCGGAAAACGCCGTTTCAAGGTGCAAATTGCTGAACGCGGGCGCGACCATACGGCGCTGCCTGCGCCATGTTTCGCCGGAAGACACGAAAATCGAGTCCCCGATCAGCGGCTCCACCGCCCCTGTCATCAAGTCGTTCTTGGGAAATATCCCGTCAGCATCGGCCAGAATCCGCCGCACTTCGGACGGCTCATTTACGATCAGTATCGACCGCCGCGACCAGCCAAGCCATCCGGCCTCCACCTTATAGGCATTGGCGGGCAGCAGATTCAGCAAATCCCCTTCGCGCCGCCACAAAACGCGCAACAGCGAGAGTGTTGCCGGTAAAGGCATAGGATGAGGCGGTGCGTAAGCAATTTCTGACATGATAGGTTGACACATCTGTCAAGTTAAGTTGACATATGCGTACTTAACACGAGGCCGGACCGCAAGGAAAACGTCGCCATGATTCATGAACTGCATGACCTGTTCATAATCGGCCATATCGCTGTCGGCTCGATTGGTCTTCTGGCGTTCTGGATTCCGGTCATCGGTCGTAAAGGCGCAAAACCGCATCGAAACTGGGGTAAGATTTTCGCGTATTCGATGCTGATTGTCGGCGTACTGGCCATCGGCATCAGCGGCACAACCTTGCTTGATCCGGTTGGTACGCATCCGCATATGGATTTCACACCCTCTTTTATTGCCGGGATATTCGGCTGGATGATGCTGTATCTCGCGATTCTGACAATCAATCTTGTCTGGTACGGCATGTCTTGCGTGGCGAATAAGCGTGACCACCAAGCTAACCGCGCTTGGCCGAATGTTGCGCTGCAAGCGATCTTGCTCATCGCGACAACCAACTGCGCCATACGCGGTATTCTGTTGGGTGAGCCGTTGATGATCGGCATCTCCACCATCGGCTTCGCAACGGTCGGCACAAACCTGTGGTTCATCTTCCACCCCGCGCCGGAGCGTAACGCTTGGCTGCGACAACACCTCAAAGGGTTGGTGGGCGCGGGCATATCGGTCTACACAGCCTTCTTCGCCTTTGGTGCGGTGCGCATTGCCCCCGAACTGGCCCTGTCACCGATCCTGTGGGCAGCACCGTGCATCGTTGGCCTGTCGATCATTTTCTATCATTGGTGGGATATCTGGCGGCGGTCAAAACCGCGCTCAAACACCGCCCGCACCATGACCCCGGCTGAATAAGGGCGCCTTTTAATATGAATGATTCCACGTCGCTCCCGGAGAACGCGAAACCGCACGCCCTTGTCATTGGTGCTGGGTTTGGCGGTCTCGCCGCCGCAATCCGGTTGGGCGCGCGGGGTTACGCCGTAACGGTCATTGAGCGGCTTGAACAACCGGGCGGGCGGGCACGGGTTTTCAAGCAGGATGGTTTCACCTTCGATGCGGGACCGACCATCGTCACCGCACCCTTCCTGTTCGAGGAGTTATTCGAGCTATGCGGCGAGAGCATGGAAGATCACGTTACACTGAAATCACTCTCCCCGTTCTACACCGTGCGCTTCAACGATGGCGAAGAGCTCCACTACAGCGCTGACACAGAATTAATGAAGGCCGAGATCGCGCGCTTCAACCCTGACGATGTGGCCGGATACGAAAGTCTGCTGATCGAAAGCCGCAAATGCTACGAGACCGGTTTTGTCAAAATGGTTGACCGCCCGTTTCACACATTGGGGCGCATGGTTGGTGCGATCCCCGACCTTGTCACCCGCCGCGCGTACCGCTCAATCTATCAAATGGTCAGCCACCATATCAAAGACGAGCGCCTGCGCATGGCGTTCAGCTTCCACCCGTTGTTCATCGGCGGCAACCCCATGCGCGCCAGCTGCGTTTTCGGATTGATTCTGCATCTGGAAAAGGAAGCGGGCGTTCACTACGCGATGGGCGGCACCAACACCATCGCCCAGGCCCTTGTTAAACTGATCGAAAAGCAGGGCGGCAGCGTGCTTTATAACGTTGAGGCCGAGAAAATTTTGACCGAAGGCCGCATGGCAAGCGGCGCACGCCTGACAGATGGCGAAACGATCATGGCTGATATCGTCGTGTCAAACGCGGATTCAGCATGGACACATTCAAAACTGCTCCCCAAACCACGTCGCTGGACAGAGGCCAAACTCGCCCGTTCCGCCTATTCGATGGGCCTGTTCGTCTGGTATTTCGGCACGAACCGCAAATTTGAGAACCTCCCGCACCACACGATTATGATGGGGCCACGCTATGGCCCGCTGCTGAAAGACATCTTTGATCGCAAAATCTTGGCCGATGATTTCAGCCTCTACTTGCACCGTCCCACCGCAACAGATCCTTCATTGGCCCCTGACGGCTGCGACGGATTTTACGTGCTCTCACCTGTTCCCAATCTTTCGGGCAATATCGATTGGGCGGTTGAGGCGGAACCTTATCGCCAGAAGATTGAAGCGCATTTGGAGGCGACGGTGATGCCGGGCCTGAAAGACAGCGTCATCTCATCCCGTTTGCTCACGCCGCCCGATTTCAAGAACGACTATCTCTCCTACAACGGTGCGGGGTTCAGCTTTGAGCCTAAGATCACGCAGATCGCATGGTTTCGTCCGCACAATGTTTGCGAGGACGTGGATAACCTCTATCTCGTGGGCGCGGGTACTCATCCCGGCGCAGGGGTTCCTGGCGTGATCGCATCGGCGAAGATCATCGACAAGCTGGTTCCAGAGGCTTCTGAATACCTCTAAACCTTCGCCGTCTGTGCCTTGGTCTGGCGCATACGAACGATAAATGCGATCAGGAACAGTGCGGTCAGCACCAAAACAATCGTCGGCGCGGGGGCGGAGTCCAGATAAAAGCTCAGCCACACCCCCGTGACCATCGACCCCAGACACACGGCAACTGAAACCGCCAACATCCGCCCGAAACTGCGCGTCAGCAAAAACGCAATCGCGCCGGGCGTCACAAGCAGTGCCACGGCAAGGATCAACCCCACCGCCGTCAGCGTCGCCACCACCGTCAGCGACAGGATCGTCAGCAGTCCGTAATGCAGCCACACGGTGCGCAAGCCCGACGTTTGCGCCTGAACAGGATCAAATGCGTGCAGTAGAAAGTCCCGCCATTTCAACCCCAGCACCGCACAAACCGCGACAGCGATAATCCCCGAAGTCAGCAAATCACCCCGCCCAATCCCCAGCATATTCCCGAACAGGATATGGTCCAGATGCGCGTCTGTCGGGAAAGCGACAAACAGGATCATCCCTACCGCAAACATGCCGGAGAACACGACCCCCATAACCGTATCCCGCTTCACACGGCTGTTCTCGGCCAAATACCCCGTCAGCAACGCACAGCCCATCCCCGCAACAAACGCGCCGAGGATCAGCGGCAGGTTAAGCAGATAGGCCAGCACGACGCCGGGCAGAATCGCATGACTGACCGCATCCCCCATCAACGCCCAGCCTTTGAGGACCAAAAAGCAAGACAACATCGCCGTCGGCGGTGCGATAATCAGCGCGATCAGAAAAGCGTTTTGCATGAACGGGAATTGGAACGGCAGGGTCATCCAATCGATCATCAAGCCGCCCCCCGCGCACGCGCCTTGGCGGCCAGCAAACCATGCTTTGGCGCGAAGACAAACGCGATCAGAAACACCGCTGTCTGCAACGCCACAATCACCCCGCCCGTCGCCCCGTCGAGGAAATAGCTCAGATACGCCCCGACAAAGCTGGTCAGCGCACCGATCATCACAGACACCATCAGCAATCGCGGAAAACGGTCACACAGCAGATACGCCGTTGCACCGGGCGTTACGACCATTGCAATCACCAAAAACGCCCCCACCGTCTGCATCGCCGCAACGACAGAGGCCGAGAGCAGGACAAAGAACATCGCTTTGAGCAGATCAGGTCGCAGCCCGATGGATCGCGCGTGGTTCTCATCGAAAAACGCAACCATCAGATCTTTCCATTTGGCCAGCAGGATCACCAGCGAGACCCCGCCAATGATGACCAGTTGCAGAGTGTCTTCAGGCGTAATCGCCAGAATATTGCCCATCGTAATCGTCTGCACACTTACCGAAATCGGGTTCACCGACACCATGAACAAACCAAGACCGAAGAACGAGGTGAAGATGATCCCGATGATCACATCGATCTTCAACCCCGACCGCCCCGACAGAAACAGCATCGCTCCCGCCGCCAGACCTCCGGCAAAAAACGCCCCGAATGCAAAGGGCAAGCCCAGCATATACGCCCCCGCCACGCCGGGTACGACCGAGTGTGCCAACGCATCCCCGATCAACGACCAGCCCTTGAGCATCAGATAGCAAGATAAAAACGCGCATACCCCGCCAACCAACGCCGACACCCACATCGCATTGGTCATGTAGCTGTAGGTGAAGGGTTCGAGGAGAGCGGCAATCACAGAAAAAACCCCTGCCCCGGACTTGATCCGGGGCCTCTTCCCGCTCGTGCAGACCCCGGATCAAGTCCGGGGCAGAGAGCCGTTATATTCAACGCTCCCCCTCCCCGTAAATCACGAACGGACGCTCGTCATCTGTGATGATGCGCACTTCGCGCGTGTCATCATCATCGTGCAGTTCGGTTCCACCTAGTGTGAAATGCCGCAGCACCCCGCCGAACGCGATTTCCAGATTCTCCCGCGTAAATGTCGTCTCTGTTGGTCCGTGGGCAACTACTGTGCCCTTCACCAACACCGTGCGGTCGCAAAATTGCGGCACTGATCCGAGGTTATGCGTTGAGACCAGCATCACACGCCCTTCATCCCGCAATTCTCGCAGCAGCGTGACGATACGGTCCTCGGTCTTCACATCAACGCCCGTGAACGGTTCGTCCAGGAGGATCACCCGTCCGTCCTGCGCCAGCGCGCGAGCCAGAAACACCCGCTTGCGCTGCCCGCCGGACAGCTCACCAATCTGACGATGGCGATAATCGCCCATCCCGACCCGTCCGAGCGCAGCCTCTACAGCCGCATGATCACCATCCGAGGGGCGGCGCAAAAAGCCCATATGGCCGTAGCGCCCCATCATCACGACATCCTCCACAAGCACGGGAAAGGCCCAGTCAACCTCCTCCGACTGCGGCACATAGGCGACCATATTCTCACGCAATGCCTCACGCACTGATTTACCCAGCAAGCGAATTTCACCGTTTGAGGCTTTCACAAAGCCCATAATCGCCTTGAACAGCGTTGATTTTCCCGCTCCGTTAACCCCGACCAGAGCCGTTACTGTCCCGCGCGGAATATCGAAACTCGCATTGCGCAGCGCCGTATGGCCGTTGCGATAGGTCACCGTCAGATCGCTGACCCTAATCCCCTCCCCCGCCTCGCTCATGGGGCGGTCAGGCCATCGGCCACGGTTTGCGATGTGACACGCAGCAGGTCCAGAAAAGTCGGCACCGGACCGCCCTCCCCGCTCAAGCTGTCCACATACAATTCCCCGCCATAGCGCGCGCCCGTTTCGCGAGCCACTTGCTTGGCCGGGTCGGTGTTGACCGTGCTTTCGCAGAACACGACCGGAATATTATTCTGTCGCACGCCATCAATCACCTTGCGCACTTGCTGTGGCGTGCCGACCGCATCCGCATTCATCGGCCACAAATACAACTCGCGCAGCCCGAAATCACGCGCCAGATAGCTGAACGCTCCCTCACAGGTCACAAGCCAACGCTTATCCGCCGGGATCGAAGCAATACGCGTGCGTAGAGGGTCAAGCGTTGCCCGAACCTGCGCCTTATACGCATCGGCATTCGCCTGATAACTCTCTGCATTATCCGGATCATGATTTACCAGCGCATCGCGGATGTTATCGATATAAATCATCGCCGCATCCGCCCCGATCCACGCATGAGGATTGGCTTTGCCTTCATAAGCGCCAGACCCGATCGAAATCGGATCAATGCCGTCACTGACCGTCACCGACGGCTTATCCCCCAGATTGCTCAGGAATTGCTCGAACCAAAGTTCCAAATTCAACCCGTTCCAGAGGATCAAATCCGCATCCAGCGCACGGGTCAGGTCGCCCGGCGTCGGTTGATAGCCGTGAATCTCCGCCCCCGGGCGCGTAACCGACACAACCTCCGCCGCATCGCCCGCCACATTGCGCGCCATATCAGCGATGACGGTGAAGGTCGTAACGACCTTAAACTTGCCGTCATCCGGTTTCTCCTCAGCGCCGCACCCGGCCAGAAAAAGGATGATAAGCACAGCAATGGCATGGGTGCGGGTCGGCATAAACAGACACTCCGGACTAAGATATCCCGAAAGCTAGGGCTGCACAGGGATGCTGTCAATGCAGATGAGAACCAATTGCATCAAGGTTAAGCCACTTGCACCTGCGTCGCATCTGGCTAAAATCGCATTTATGTCTGAGATCGTCCGGAAACCGACCCCGATGGAAAATGCGCTACGCGATGAAGGCGTGCGTTTGACCCGTCAGCGTAGGGTTTTGCTGCAGGTTCTGGCCGATGCTGACGATCATCCTGATGCGAACGAATTACATCGCCGAGCGCACAGCATCGATCCGAAAGTCTCCCTCGCCACAGTCTATCGCACCTTATCAGTGCTGGAGGGTGCGGGGGTCATCGACCGCCATGCTTTCGAGGGCAAACCCGCCCGCTTTGAAACCGCCGACCGCCCGCATCATGATCATCTGATCGATTTGGAAACGGGTGATGTTGTTGAATTCCGCTCGGAGAAAATCGAACGCCTGCAAGCCGAAATTGCCGCCGAACTAGGTTACGACATCGTCCATCACCGCTTGGAACTGTATGGTCGGCGCAAACGGTGAGATTTGGATCGTGAAAATTGATATTTATGATCCCCCATGCCGACCGGCCACAGAACGGGCGAATCATCCGGTGGACCGAAATCCATCGGCCCGATCAGGTAAAAGTGACGCTTCAGGGCGCATAACGTCCTGAAGCCGGATTTGATCGTGCGAGCGGGTTGTCACGGCAACCGGAAGCGGACTTGCTCTGGCGGCAGGCAGAGGGCGTCATTGCAGATTTGGATCGTGAGATCGGCGTCGGTACCGACACCGGTGGTTTGGGCGGTGATCTGGCCCTGCCCCTCGATTACCAGCAGCGGCTCGTCCTGAAATCCGAGATTTACTTTACGGGCGGGCGGATATTGCACTGATGTGACCCCGGAGCCTGACAAAGTGGTCGGGATCAACTCGTCGGTGAGCGGCTGATTAGCATTTGCGTGCCAACCGGGGCGGAAATTCAGCGCCAGCGTCATGGTCGAGCCGTTCAACGCCATTTTTGCTGTCGCAACGCCGTTGCCCAGCTGGCGCAATGCCCCAGTTTCACCGCTTCTGTGCATTGCAGCCGCAGATATCGCCGACATGTGTGTGCTTGGCGATTCGTCGAGCGATTGTGCCAGTGCCGCGAGAAGAGTATCGGCATATTGGCGGAAACGAACGGCTTCACGATCATCGGTTAAACGCTTGGAAAGCATGGCATAAAGCGCCAGACCCGAAGCGTTTCCGGTGGGAACCGCACCCTCGATCACATCGTAACTTCCCCCCAAAGGCCCGGTATCCTGCGCCATACGAAGCTGTGCATTTGAACCATCCGAGAAGCGTTGGCTCATCTGTTCGGCGAGGTTTTTGGCCTGTGCCAGATATTGTGGCTTGCCTGTAGCATCATAGAGGGCGACAGCGCCGAGTCCCATCCACGCGTAATCGCGGACGCTGCCCCTCTCAAGCGGGCCATTGGCATACGCGCGGGCTAGGTTTCCTGAGCCATCAAGCATTCGTGTAAGGACAAACGCCGCCGCGCGCTCTGCCGCTTGCAGGTAACGCGGCTCGTTCAACGAGACGGCGGCGGTGGCGAGAGAGCGGATCATCAGGCCGTTCCATCCGGAGATGACTTTTGTGTCCACAAGCGGGTGCGGACGGGCGTTTCGGGCAACGCGCATTTGCTCAAGCAGCGGGTCGAGAGGCGCGAAATCGGTGGTGGCATCAGGGTCAATATGCGCAACTGACCCGGTGGGTACCGTGGGCGCTTGGTCAAGGCCTAGTGCGTAGAGCACACGGTCGTAGTTCTGGTTGCCCACTGAGGCGGTAAGTTGGTCAGGCGTCCACGTATAAAAAGCGCCCTCTTCCATCTCTCCGCCTTGTGAAACGAGGGAATCCGCGTCTTCGGCAGCGTAGAAACCACCTTCGGGCGCAGTCATATCACGGATCACATAATCGAGCGCGCGGCGAGTGGCCCGCTCGAACACAGGATCGCGCGTCAACTCCCATGCCTTGAGGAGGGATCGCGTCATAAGCGCTTGATTATAGAGCATTTTTTCAAAATGTGGTGTACGCCACTGGGAGTCTACGGCATAACGGTGAAAGCCGCCGCCGACATGATCATGAATGCCACCCGCCACGATGTGCCGCAAAGTGTTGACCGCCGCGTCAAGCGACGCGCGGTCCGCATTGCGCTCATAATTTTCCAGCAGGAATTGAATGGTTGTCTCATTGGGGAATTTTGGAGCTTTGCTGAAACCACCTTCAAAATCATCATGTTTTGCAAGGGTTTCAGCGACAGTCTTGTCAAACAGCGCATCATCAACCTCGGCAGCCTGAGTGCGGCGCAAGGAGATGAGTTGGACAAATTCTGCAATAGAATCAGCTTGTTCGCGCATAGCGTTCTGGCCATCAGGTTGCCGCCAATCATCTGCCAACCCCGCGAGCGACTGCATGAAGATACCCGGAGGCGCATAACCCATTGAAACTATGGGCTTACCCTCAGGTGTCAGGAACACGTTATTCGGCCATCCGCCACGCTGACTAAGCAATTGCGTCGCCATCATATATTGCGCATCAATATGAGGCAGTGTTTCGCGGTCCACTTTAATGGCCACGTAATTCGCGTTCATGATGGCCGCAACTTCAGCGTTGTCGAAGCTCTCCTCTTCCATAACGTGACACCAGTGGCAAGTCGCGTAACCCACTGAAAGAAATACCGGAACACCGCGCGACTTGGCTTCCGCAAGCGCCGCATCACCCCACGGATGCCAGTCCACAGGGTTGTGGGCGTGCTGGCGCAGATATGGAGAACGCTCTAAAACCAGCCTGTTCCGGTAGATCGGCGCCCCCGTCCCATCAAGATACCGGGTGCGCGGGGGCTGAACAGCCGGCGCCGCCGAAACCGATTGTGCAATGCCTTGCGGCATCGGAACAGCATTGGGCAGCGGCTCCGCCCGCACTTGGAGAACAAGTGCCACGGTGCCGATAAATGAGAGAAATGCGGTCTTGCGTAGCATTGTGAGGCCTCCTGAATGATGTACCCGAACAATAGAGCGGAAGATCATTTGATTCGAGCATACGCTCACACCCTATCGGGATCGTGACCGAAAGAGAGCGCGGGACGACAACTTTCAACAACTTTCATTAAATTGTTTCATTGTGGAAAAGATTTCTTGGCGCTAACCATTCTTCCTGACGAATGAGAAAGTTTGGCACAGTATAACCAAACTCCTTGAGTTGGAGCAGTAAGAGGACGGCTACGATGAAATCGATCCGTTTCGGCGTCGCATTGGTGATGGGTTTTGGCCTTGCAGGATGCGCAACACAACAACCCGACTTTTTGGCGACAAAACCAATCGCAAAAGCGCCATCGGTCGCACCCGTTGACCTGCCAACCACGGTGGTGGCTGCTGTTCCTGAGGTACAGGCCGCGATCCCGGCACCGACCTATCAAGCGTATTCGCAGCCTGTTTATCAGGCGCCAAGATATGTGGCCGCCGCGCCCGTTGTGAGAGCAGCGCCTGTGGTTGTTCCGCAATACGTACCGATTGAGACCGCTCCGGTCCCGGAAGAACAGCAGAATTTCGAGAACATCGGGGATCTGGACGCGCCAGCGATAGCTGAGGTTGCAGCGCCCGTTTCTGTTTTTGAACCTGAATATCAAGCCGTTGCGGCCATACCCGAAGTTGTGGCTCCAGCGCCCCCTCCTGTGGCGGTAGCACCCCGCAGCCGGAGCATGGCACCGATTTATGATGATCCCAAAGATGGCAAAAAGCGCTCGCCACGGGAAAATCGTATTCACAAGAATAAAGGCTATCAACGTAATGCCGCGCTGCGCGCCGGCGGTTTGAAACCCAAGGTCCGCAACGCCTATACGCCCGCTTTTGGCCTTGAGTTGGAAGATGCAGCGCTGGCGCGCCTGAATCCCAGCATTCGCTATGACGCGCGATATGTAAAGATCGGCTACCCTTGGGGCGATGTGCCGGAAACAACGGGGGTTTGTACAGATGTCATTATCCGCAGCTATCGGACGTTGGGCATCGACCTGCAATCGTTGGTCCATGACGATATGCGGCGCGCGTTCAAGGCCTATCCAAGCCGCAGAATCTATGGGTTAAAGAAAGCCGATCCGAATATTGATCACCGCCGGGTCGTCAATCTGGAAGCGTTTTTCGAGCGTACCGGGGCCAGCGTTCCGGTTGGAACCTCACCGGATGATTTCAAGCCCGGTGATGTGCTGACGTGGCGCTTGAGCGGAAATGAGCCGCATATCGGGATTGTTGTGAGTGATCGCGACCCGCGCACGGGCTATCCTTTGGTAGTTCACAATCTGGGCGCGGGTGTGCGCAAGGATGATCTGATCACGTTGTCAAAACCTGAGGGCCAGTTCCGGTTCGCACCGGATCGTGAAACACAGCTTGCGTCACTGCAATTGAAGCGCTGAGACATTTTTCGCTGATGTGATTTGGGTATTAGCGTCATACATGATGATCGAGTCGCACATGACGTTATAGGCTTTTGTTTTTTCGCGATTTCCGGGTCGTAAGGCTCTTTAATCTGGCTCGAAATCGATTTAGGCTCAACCCGACAGGGGGGAGCCAATGGAACCATCTTACGATTCGGAAAAAGTGGCGGAGATTCACCGCCATCTGCACAGCCACCTACCGTCTGAACCCGCGCTGCGTGTAAAAGCGCTCGAAAGCCTGTTGGTTGAGAAAGGTTTGGTTGATCCGGCAGCGCTGGATGCGTGGATTGAGGCCTATACTGAAGAGATCGGGCCGAAGCGCGGAGCGATGGTTGTTGCCCGTGCCTGGACTGACCCCGACTTCAAAGCACGGCTGCTCGCAGATGCGGGGGCGGCGATTGATGAAATGGGGTTTGCGGGGCAGGCCAGCGGGCATTTACAAGCGGTTGAGAATACGGACGCAGTGCATAATCTGGTCGTCTGCACGCTGTGCTCCTGCTATCCGTTCGCGATATTGGGCATGGCACCACCTTGGTATAAAGCAAACGAGTATCGCGCCCGCGCGGTTCGTGATCCGCGCGGCGTTTTAGCTGAGTTCGGGGTCGGCATTGCCGATGCTGTTGATGTGCGTGTGTGGGATTCGACGGCTGAATTGCGTTATATGGTCGTTCCGCAGCGTCCCGCCGGAACCGACGGGTTGAGCGTTGAGGCCCTGGCCGCGCTGGTCACGCGGAATTCGATGATCGGCACCCACCGCGATCTCACTGTGAGTGGTGCGTGATGGACGGTGTATTTGATCTTGGCGGAAAACAAGGGTTTGGCCCGGTTGATCGCACGCATGAGGATGAACCGTATCACTCCCAAGCAGATGCCCGCGCCTATGCGCTTTCGGTAGCGGCGCGTGGTGAACGGGCCTATCCGATTGATTGGTTCCGGCATACGCGTGAGAATATGGTGCCGACGGATTACCTGACGCGCCCGTATTTCGATCAATGGCTGCAAACTGTGGTGGCAATGGCGATTGATGCGGGGGATGTGTCGCTTGATGAGGTGATCTCCGGCAAGGCCAAGGCGTTGTCGCGATCCGCTAACCCGATGAGCGTCGCGGATGTGCGCAATATGCTGACATCGCCAGCGAGTTTTGAGCGTGAGGCAAACGGTACACCCGCCTTTGAAGTCGGTGATAGCGTGCGGACTGATGAGCGGGGTAGGTCAGGACACACACGCTTGCCCGCTTATGCACGTGGTGCGAACGGCACAATCCACGCCTATCGCGGTGCGCACTTGTTGCCGGATGCGGGAGCGAAAGGTGAGGATGTCCCTGAGCATCTTTACACGGTTGGCTTTGCCGCGCGCGACCTGTTTCCGGAAGTCGATAATGACGACACGATTTATCTGGATTTGTGGGAGAGCTATTTTGTCAGCGCCTGATAATCTTGGTCCTCTGAAAAGACGCGATGGAGAGGCTGTCTTTGATGAGGCTTGGCAAGCGCAGGCGCTTGGGATAGCGGATATGCTGGTCAAGCAAGGTGTGTTTACAGCCTCGCAATGGGCCGAAGCTCTCGGAGTTGCGGTTCGGGAAGATGGCGCGGATACGACGGAATCTTACTACGCCGCCGTATTACGGGCAGTGGAGAGGTTGTTGGACGATGCGGGCGCTGTCGCGCAGCCGGAAATTAAAGATCGACGCGACGCATGGGCGCGCGCTTATGAGAACACACCCCACGGCGCGCCCGTGATGCTGGAAGCCGGAGAGACCGCATGAATTATGATGACGCCAATATCTTCGCAAAAATTCTTCGCGGGGAAATTCCGAACGAAACGGTTATGGAAACCGATCACGCGTTAGCTTTTCGGGACATCAACCCGCAAGCGCCGAACCATGTTCTGGTGATCCCTAAAGGAAAATATGTTTCTTTCGATGATTTCGCGGCAAACGCGGATCCGGCGGAGATCGTAGACTTTATCCGCACCGTGGGCGCCATCGCATCCGCAGAAGGCCTAGCGCTCAAGGATGGTGGGGACGGTTTCCGGCTGATATCAAATGCAGGCAAAAACGGTGTGCAGGAAGTGCCGCATTTTCATGTTCATATTTTAGGCGGACGATGGCTTGGCCGGATGCTTAAGAAACCTGAAGGCGAATAACCTGTATCCATTCGCGAAGTTTAGAATGACTCGGATATTTTTATGACACATTGTGTTGAAAGCGTCCTTCAACCAAGCCATTTGAATATTTGGAAATCTGTTCAGGCGCAGAACATTACGGCGAGTATAATAGGAAATGAGTGAAGCGATGAATGTGACCCATGAAGATACGCAGTTTCCGCTGTACCGTCGTCACATGCGCGCAACTGCAGCCCTGTTAGCCGTCGGTGTTCTGTCCAGCGGCTGCGCAAGATTTATGGAACCGGAACCCCTGTCACAAACGGCGTCAATTGTTACCGGCACCGAAGTGGCACGCGACCCTTCATTCCTTGGCACGCGTTCAGGATTTGGCGGGAAGTCTGATGTATACGGCAGTCCTGAAAGCGGTTCCGATGTATTGGCACCCGCTTTAGGCGACCCGTTCTCGTTAGACGATCTCACATCGAATGATGCGAACTTACCTGAGTTGCGCGGCATTGATTTCGGCGCGGAATCGGCTTTGGTTGATCAAATTGCATTGCCTGCAGGCGAAGCGACGACGCAGGATTTTGCGCGCGATATCGGTGATACGATCAATTTCGATACCAACAGCTCTGAACTGTCAGAAGCGGCGCGTGAGACTTTGCGGCGTCAAGCGGCTTGGTTGAGCGTAAATGCAGCCGCCACCGCGCAGATTGAAGGCCATGCTGATGAGCGGGGAACGCGGGATTATAACCTCGCACTCGGTGACCGCCGTGCCAGCGCTGTAAGGGGCTATTTGATTGCAATTGGGATTGATGCCGGGAGAATAAACAAAATTTCTTTCGGTAAGGAACGTCCGATTGCATTGGGTTCTGATGAGAGCGCGTGGTCGCAAAACCGCCGGGCAGTGACCGTTATCGATGGTGGCAGCGACCCTATTTACGTGTCCGAATCATTTGAGACTCTGCAGCCGCTGGAAACATCGCCCAACGTGACAGATGATGCGACCGCTTTGGGTACGATCACCTATGATCCCGCCCCTGTGGATATATCAGGCACGACAACGAATCAGCCGCTCACATTCGATCCGGCACCGCTCTCGCCGGCACTGTTTGATCCGTTGCCAGTGACGAATGCTTTGCCAGCCCCCTCGACGGCAACCCGCATTGAGGATGTGTCGGTGGATGATTTGTTGCGCGATCCCAGCTTAATTGATCGTCTCGGCGCACCACAACCGGGTTCCTGAGGATGCGATCAGGCCACCTTCTTAGATGAACTTTCGCCTAAGACGAGCTTACAGGGTAATTGGGTGTGCTTCGGCACTGCTTCAGGGAGGTCGAGACGTTCGATCAGGGCCAACGCGGCGCTGCGGCCAAGCTCTGCAGGGTCGTGTTGTACGGTTGTAAGGCCGGGATGGATTTGAGCTGAGGCTGCTGAACTGCCCAGTGCCACAATGCTGATGTCATCACCCGGAACGAGGCCCATCTCACGCGCAACGTTCATCGCGGAGTATCCAACCAAATCGTTGAAGCAGACCAGCCCTGTGGGCCGATTATTCCGATCCAAAACGCTGCGGACGGCTGCGATACCGTCTTCAACGCGCGGGCGGGCTTGCACCCAGTTCTGATTGATCACTGGGAGGTCAGCTTCCTTAAGCGCGCGGTGATAGCCCGCAACGCGTTCATCTGATACACTCGTGCCCGGCACACCGCCGACGAGAACGATTTCGCTGTGCCCTAACTCGATAAGGTGTGCGGTTGCCAGTCTTGCGGCATCGCCTGCAGCGGTGACGGACCAGTCAGCCTTCGTGTCACCTTCCGCATGTCGTGACAGATACACAATCACAGCCCCCTGCGAGGTAATAGGTTCAAATATCGCGGGTTGCGCAAAGGGAGGTGGAACAACGATAAGCCCGTCGACACCATAGGTGGCAAGCACGCCAACAAATCCGGTAAGGTTTTCAGGGCAGTCATCATGGTTGTTGAACAACACAACAATTCCGGCTTTCGCGAGGGTACGCTCAATGGCTGACAATATCTCGCCGTAACGGGCATGGGCGATGTTGTGAATACTCACCCCGACGAGACTGCTGCGCCCTGTTCGCAGGGAGGCAGCCGCCACATTACGCACATAACCCGTTTCGCGCATTGCCTCTTGCACACGCAAACGGGTTTTTTCGGCGACGAGCGGGCTGTTACGCAATGCGAGAGAAACGGTCGCCGGAGAGACGCCGAGGCTTTTTGCGATCTGTCGCTGAGTAGGTCGTATCAAACGTTTATTCGACATGACAATGTATTCCGTATTTGTGCGAACAATACTAACCTACGACAAAACTTAAAAAATTTATTTAAAATCGCTGTAATTAAAATTTTTCACTTATTTGATTTATCACTTACATAGTAATAACATCAGAACTTGTTTTATCGGCAAAACCATAGACTCTAACGCAGCTTCTTGACATTGCGCCGCATCAAGGCGACATCCCAAAGATGTCTGAAGAACATCAAATACAAAGCTGGCACGGCACGACGATTGTTGCGGTGCGCAAAGACGGGATTGCCGCCATCGCGGGTGATGGGCAGGTCTCGATCGGCCAAACCGTGATGAAGGGGAACGCGCGAAAGGTGCGGCGCCTTCAAGTCGGTGGGCATGATATTATCGCGGGTTTCGCGGGGGCGACGGCGGATGCGTTCACGCTGTTCGAGCGGCTGGAGACGAAGCTGGAGGCGCACCCGGGACAGTTGATGCGCGCGGCTGTGGAGCTGGCTAAAGACTGGCGCACGGATCGCTATCTGCGACGGCTGGAAGCGATGCTAATCGTGGCAGATAAAGAAGTGACGCTGGTTCTGACGGGGTTGGGCGATGTGTTGGAGCCTGAGGGCGGTGTCACGGCGATTGGATCGGGCGGGAATTTCGCCCTCGCCGCCGCCCGTGCTCTGATCGATACGGATAAGAGCGCGGAAGAAATTGCGCGGAAGTCGCTGTCTGTGGCCGCCGAAATCTGTGTCTACACCAACACCCATGTAACGCTGGAGACGGTGAGGGAATGAAGACCTTGTGCTTCATCGGCACGACACTGACCTCCGGCATCGGCGACCGGGATGCACTGGGCTGGTGCGGGCGATTGAATCGTCAGCTGATGCGCGAACGTAAGACGGTGATGCATTTTAATATCGGAGTTCCGAACCAGACTTTGCCTGAACTGTCCAAACGCGCCGAGCGTGATTGCCGGATGCGGCTGGAGACAGTTGAAGAGGCGGTGATCTTTTTCGAGCCGGGACATGATGATTTGGCCATTTTGTCCGATAGCAAGCGGCGCACGGATGCGACGACTTTTGAGGCCCATCTGACGATGACGATGGAACAGCTGGGCGCGCTAGCCCCGGTTGTTCTGGTCGGCCCCACGCCCGTTATCGAAAGCGAGACGCCACACCACTGCCCGATTACAGGAGAGCTGGTGCGCTATTCAAACACCGGAATTGCCGCTGTATCGCGGCGCATGGTGAGCCTTTGCGAGGGGAGCGGAATTCCGTTTCTCGACCTTTACACACCCCTGTCCAAGGTTCCGGCCTATGCCGCATCAATTGACGAGCCAAACGGGGTGTATCCATCGTCAAACGGCCATAAACTGATCGCAGACCATGCCCACCCTTTTGTGAGCGCGTTGCTGGAATCATTACATGTCTGATAAACGCGATGAGTTGGATACGTCTGTTGCCGAGGGGATTATCTCGGCAGAGCAAGCGGCGGCCATTCGTGCGAAACGCGCGGCTGAGGCGGGCAAGGATGAGCCTTTCAAACTGGTCAGCAATTTTGGCGATGTGTTCTTGTGCGTCGGGCTGCTGTTCGTCTCGTGGTCGCGGGCAGCGTTTATCGCGATGCCCGGTGTTGAACCGATGTGGGTTTATATCGGGTTCGCCATCGTGTTTTGGCTGCTGGCCGAATTTTTTGTGTTCGGGGCGAAGCGCAAGTTTCCGGCGGTCGTGTCGATCCTGCTGTTCGTGGCGATGGTGTATAAGGCCGCTTCGTTAGAGTTAGGCGGATTGTCTTGGGTGCAGCTTGTGATCGGGCGGCTGATGCCTTCGGGCGGGCAAGGCGGTTTCGGGCTGTCAGACAACGGGATGGCGCATTTGGGGATTTTGACCGGGGCGTTGCTGCTCGCGTTGCTGCGTTTCAGACAACCGATATTGGTTCTGGCGCTAGGGTTATGCGCGACGCTGTGGGCGTTTGCGATTGCGCGGATGTATATGGCGGAGGCTCCTGCACGCTTGGTCTTAGCGGCTTGCGGTGTGACTTTTCTGATAGTCGGATTTCTGCTTGATCTCAAAGACCGCGCGCGGACCGGGATTTATCATGAATGGGCGTTATGGCTGTTCGTTCTTGGTTCCCCCCTGACGGTTCATCCGCTTTTCATCGGGTTGATCGGGGAGCAGATTGGCGAGTTGCGGCCCAGCTCGCTGGATGCAGCCATGAGCATTGATATGGGCAGCCTGATCTGGACCGTGGCGGCGCTGGCGGCCGGGTTTGCGTTGCTGGGCCTTCTGCTTGACCGTCGCTCGCTCGTAGCCTCCAGTTTGCTCTATCTTTCGCTGGTGCTAACTTACGCAACATTCCGCAATGGCATGGGTCTGAGCACCGCCGCAGCAGTTGTACCGCTGACCATCGGGATTATGGTGATCCTGCTGGGGGTTGGCTGGGACCACACACGCGCCATATTACTGAAAATCGTTCCCTTCCGCTCGGCATTCCGCCCACCGGATTTATGAGGTCTCATGTCCGCTCTTACACCCAGTGAAATTGTTGCCGAGCTTGACCGCTATATCATAGGTCAAAATCCTGCCAAACGCGCCGTTGCGGTCGCGCTGCGAAACCGTTGGCGGCGGCAACAATTGCCCGATGATATTCGGGATGAGGTTTTGCCGAAAAATATCCTGATGATCGGGCCAACAGGGGTGGGCAAGACCGAGATTTCACGACGCCTTGCGAAACTGGTTGAAGCGCCCTTCACCAAGGTGGAAGCGACGAAATTTACTGAAGTGGGCTATGTGGGCCGTGATGTGGAGCAGATTATCCGCGATCTGGTCGAAAGCGCTATTGTGATGGTGCGCGAAAAGCAGCGTGAGGCGGTTAAGGCCGATGCGCACGGAGCCGCAGAGGAACGGGTGTTGGATGCGCTGGTCGGGGCAAGTGCAACGACCGCGACGCGCGAGAGCTTTCGCCGTCGGCTGCGCGATAACAGTCTGGATGATAAAGAGATCGAGCTGGATGTTGCCGATACCTCAAACCCGATGGGGATGTTCGAGATACCGGGGCAACCGGGCAATTCGGCAGGGGTGATGGATCTTGGCGAAATGCTGGGAAAAGCGATGGGCGGGCGCACGAAAAAACGCAAGATCAAGGTGCGCGATTCCTACGCGCTGTTAATCGCCGAAGAAGCGGACAAAATGATCGATTCCGAAAACCTGACCCGCGATGCTATTGACGCGGTTGAGCAGAGCGGGATCGTGTTTATTGATGAGATAGATAAGATTGCTTCGCGCCGTGAGGCTGGCGGTGCGGATGTCAGCCGCGAGGGTGTGCAGCGTGACTTGCTGCCCCTGATCGAGGGAGCGACAGTGTCGACCAAGCATGGTCCTGTTAAGACTGACCATATTTTGTTCATCGCATCGGGGGCATTTCACGTATCGAAACCTGCCGACCTCCTCCCTGAGTTGCAAGGCCGGTTGCCGATTCGCGTTGAGTTGTCTGCGCTCGCGCGCGAAGATTTTCGCCGTATACTAACCGAACCGGATAATTCGTTAATTCGCCAATACGTTGCGCTTATCGGATCAGAAGGGGTGACATTAGAGTTCGCCGATGACGGAATCGAAACAATTGCACGGCTGTCAGCAGAGATAAATGCATCGGTGGAAAATATCGGGGCAAGACGACTACACACTGTCTTAGAACGCATCTTAGATGAACTGTCATACGAGGCAAATACGCTTTCAGGTCAATCAGTTACGATTGATCAAACCTATGTGGAGGAGCGCATAGGAGACCTTGTGCGTAACGTCGATCTAAGCCGATATGTGCTGTAGATTTTGAATTTTTTGGCCAGATCATGCTCCGTAAGTATGTGCTGCCAATATGACAGAATGTCAAATCCTCTCTCACGATCACATTTTTTGCATTTGCCATCTTAGGTGCTGTCTAATTCGGCAAATATGCACTACGTAAGCCTTATGAATTGCACAGTGCTGATACGAGCAATGTGCAACGTTTGTAACTTTTTTGGAGCATTAGAGTGATGAAAAACGCACTGGCAATCCTTCTCGCAACCTCCTTCATGGCAACACAGGTTTCAGCGCAAACGCTTTCAGCGCCGGTTGCACCTATTATCGCCACTGATAGCAGTTGTGATGACCCCGCAACTTCAGCTGTGGAAGAATGTCCAGCCGCACTGTTGCCAGCGAGCAGCGGTCTCGGTGGAGCCACAGGGGTTGCACTAATCGGTACAGCAGCCATCGTAGGCTTGATCGCGGTTGTGGCGAATGATTCATCGACATCAACGACGACAACACCTCGTCCGTAAACGCCTTGTTTTTAAACATTGAATATGAAAGCCGCGCTTTTTTTAGTGCGGCTTTTTTAATGTGCGATTCCCTTATTTCAAAGTTCGTTAACGCGCTCAGAAACTTGCCAATCCATTTTCCCGTAACAAATGATTGAGAGATCATATCGGGAGAAATCAAATGCGCGGATATCGTAGTTTCATCACGGCAATGGCGTTAAGTTTTGCGATCTCAACGCCCTTATCGGCGGCAGAGCCGGAAAATGCGGATCGGGCGCGATCGGTTATTCAATCACAGTTGGATGCGTTCAAAGCAAAATCACCCGCCGATGCATATGAATTCGCAGCCCCGAATGTGCGTCGCATTTTCCCAACGCCCGATGTCTTCGGCAAAATGGTGCGCCGAGGGTATCCGATGGTTTGGAACCCGAGCGATACCAAGTTCTTAGATGCGGAGAAATTAGGGGACTCGCTGATTCAACGCTTGCGCCTTATTGATCAGCGCGGTCAGGCGTTTATCGCCGAGTACATGATGATCATGGTAGAGGGCGAGTGGCGTATCGCAGGAGTGTCAATTACCCGCGATACGGCAACAGCCGGAGCTTAGGTGTCCGTCGTCATATTAAGTGGGACATCTCATCTTCGATATGGTCCCAGAACCGCTCAAACGCATCCGTCATCGATAGTTGCGGCTGCGCCGTCAAACCCAGCAGGGCTTTTTGTTCAATCGATGCACGTTCATTCGTGAGCAGCACCCGCATCCGCTCAAGCAACTCGTCATCACCGAATTCAGCAGCGGGTTTTGGGGCAAAGCCATTCTCGATCTGCACATCCGCCGCCGCGCGATACCGCTCGTTCAAATTATCGGATGCAAGGGAATGACCTTGGACAACGGCAGCTTCCCACTGCCTGTCCAGATCGAGCGAAACCTGCGCTGCCTTGAGCTTGGCCTCCGCGAAATCGCACGTCTTCAGGGAAAAACTGATCAGCTGCCGCCGTTCGACATCCGCAAACCGCTTCGGCACAGCACGATAATAATGAAACCAGCGCCCTTTACGCTTGAGATGCTGTCCCCACATGGCCCGGATCCCTGTCCAGAATTTGTCCAGAACCGGCAAAACACCGATCCGCAGGGATCACTATGCATCTAATGAAATCAGTCCCTTAGAAACGACACGCCGCATCAAAAAGAACAAATGGTGCCCGGGGGGGGACTCGAACCCCCAAGGGGTCTCCCCCGGCGGATTTTGAGTCCGCTGCGTCTACCAGTTCCACCACCCGGGCACGGATCGCTTGAACGTCAAATAAACCCACTCGACTTTCTGTGCAAGCATAGTTTCAGCATGATTTGGTCTCAGTTGATCTTTAGCGGTAAGTTGCTGAATGCCATGCGGCACTTGCGTTTCCGCGCCTGTTGCGACAAAAGTCCGGCAGGGTGCGGCGATTTGTTTGGGAGAGAATTATGTTGAGACGTTTCGCAGTGTTTTTCGCAGCCTTGGGCTTTCTGATCACTGGCGGCATTGCCAACGCCGCATCTGTTTGCAAGGGCATGTCCAACAACAAATGCGAGTCGGCGACGGCGTGTTACTGGGTCAAAGGCTACACGACCAAAAAGGGCAGCAATGTGAGCGCCCATTGCCGGGCAAAGCCCAACGGCGGCGCGAAGCAGGTTTCGGATAAAAAATCGGGCAACAAGAAATCATCCGCAAAAAGCGCCAAGACATCTGATTCAAAAAAATCCGGCAACAAGAGCAAATCGGCGGATAAAAAATCCGACAGCAAATCAAAATCCGCTGAGAAAAAATCGAAGAAAGCTGACAGCAAAAAGTCAGCTGGAAAAAAATCTTCAAGCTCGAAAAAGAAGACATCTTCCAAGAAGAATACATCTAAGAAAAAGAAGGCTTCCAGCAAAAAATCCGGGAAGAAAAAACCCACAAGTTGATCGTCTTCTCAAGACCTGAATATGGCCCCGCGCGCATGGCGTTCGGGGCTTTTTTTATGCCGCACCACCTGCCCCGCTCATTCCCGCGTGCAATCAGCGTGACAAGCATTTTCAGGGATGATACCAGCCACACCATGCTTAGACGCCTGTACAACTGGACCATCGAGAAAGCTGAATCGCCCTATGCATTGGCGATTTTGGCGATGATTGCGTTTGCGGAAAGCTCGTTCTTTCCGATACCGCAGGAGGCGATGATGATCCCGATGATCGTCGCCGCCCCGCACCGCGCTTGGCTGATCGCCGGGGTCACGACGCTGGCCTCAGTGGCAGGTGCCGCGTTCGGTTACGGGATCGGATATTTCTTCTACGACAGTATTGGACTGCAACTATTGGAGTTTTACGGCAAGGCTGACCGGTACACAGAATTTCAGGCACTCAGCGCTGAATACGGCAACTGGGTTGTTGCCATCGGTGCCATCACACCGTTTCCGTTCAAGGTGACAACGATTGTAAGCGGCTTGCTGCAAATGGATTTCGCGTCGTTTATCGGGGTCAGTCTGCTGGGGCGGGGCTTCCGGTTCTTCTTGATCGCGGCATTGTTATGGAAATTCGGCACCCCGATCCGCAACTTCATCGAAAAGCGGTTAGGATTGGTCACGGCGCTGGCTTTCGCGCTGTTGATTGGCGGTTTTGTGGTGTTAAAATATGCGGTCTAAATATTTTCTGGCGGCGGCAATGCTGGGCGCGGCGACTTTTGCAGCGGCGCTTTATTTTCAGTATGTGGAGGGTCTCGCGCCCTGCAAACTTTGCATCTGGCAGCGTTACGGGGTGGCGGTTGGCATTGGCGGTGCGCTTTTGGCGGCGCTGTTCAGCCATTCGCGCAATGCTGTGGTGCCGGGCGCAATCGCGGCGCTGGGCTTTATCGCCGAGGCGGGGGCCGCGTTTTATCACACAGGCGTTGAGCAAAAATGGTGGGCGGGGCCAAGCACTTGCTCCGGCACGACACTGAATGTGGGGACATTTGATCCCGACAAGCTGGGAAACTGGCTGGATTCAGGCAAAGCCGCCCCGCGTTGTGACGAAATCCCGTGGGATTTCCTCGGCCTGAGCATGGCGAATTGGAATGTGCCGATTGCGCTGGGCTTTGCGCTGCTGTGCCTGATGGGGATGCGCAGGGTGGCACGAGGGTGAAATCGGGCTTGCTCCAAGCGTAAGCGCGGGGCAGGAAGGGGCGAGTTCACTTAACGAAAGCCCGCCCATGTTTGATCAACACCCCGGCCTGATGACCCAAATCCGCGACCGCTTCGCCCATGTTGCGAGCTGCCCTGTACAAGGCGAGCGGATTTTCTTTGAGAATGCGGGCGGGGCGCTCACGCTGAAATCGGCGGTCGAAACTTCCAACCACTACGCCGCAATCCCAGATAATCAGGGCCGCGACAATCCGATGTCGCATGAGCTGGTCCGTGTGATCGCCAAGGCCAAAGCGGATATGATGACCTTTCTCAATGCCATGGAGGGGCAGGTCTTCGTTGGGGAGAGCGGCACGGAACTGCTGTTCCGGATGATCTCGAACGCGATAATCGAGAGTGAGGAAGGCGGCAGCGTAATCGGGACGACGCTGGAGCATCCTGCATCGCGCAGCGCGGCGCAGCGTTGGGCGAAGATCGCGCGCAAACCCTATATTTCTGTGCCGCATAATGATGAGACAGGCGCGGTTGAGGCTGCGGATTATGCAGCGTTGGTGCAGCCGGACACTCGGGTTGCGACGATCCTGCATACCTCTCCGGTAACGGGAATGGGGGTTGATGTGGCGGCCATTTCACAGGCAATCCGCGCCGTATCCCCTGATTGCATCATCATCGTGGATGGCATCCAGCACGCGGCGCACGGGCGGCTGGATATCGACAGCTATGGCATCGATGGCTATGCGATTTCGCCCTACAAAGTGTTTTCGCGGCACGGCTATGGCGTCGCGTGGATATCAGATCGCCTGAGCGCGATGCCCCATGACAGCCTGATCGACGGGCCGGAGGGCAACTGGGAGTTGGGCACGCGCGATACAGGCGCCTATGCGACACTGTCCGATGTGGTCGGGTATTTCGAGTGGTTGGGCGGGCAGTTCACCGACAGCGGCGACACGCGCGAACGGCTGGAAGCGGCGGGATCCGCGATCCACGCGCATGAACAGGCCTTGACCGATGCGATGCTGCACGGGACGGGCAATCTCAAAGGCTTAGCGGACATGCCGGAAGTCAGGATCATCGGCGGGATCGATAATCCGCGCCGCGAAGGGCTTGTGGCTTGTACGGTCGAGGGGCGAGAAACAGCGGAGATTATTGAGGCACTCAGCGCGCGCGGCATTCGCGTGCATATCCGCAAGGCCGATCACTATTCAGGCAATATTCTCAACCCGCTTGGCCTACCCAACTGCATCCGCGTTTCCATGTGCCATTACAACAGCATGGAAGAGGTTGGGCAATTTCTTACAGCAATGCGGGAGATTGTTGAGGCAGGTTAGCAAGTTGCCGGAAAACGCTCTCATGTTCTTCTTAAATCGCCATTCCGGCGAAGCCCGGAGCGGCATGAACCTGCTAAATTTTCGCTTCTTGGATCGCAAAGCACGCGATACCCCGGCGTGCAAGCGAGCGACACGCGTTCTCAGCCTGACCACGCGCCAGACCTGAGAAGCGGGCGCGATACATTGCGCGGCCATTCTTCACACGCCGGGAGATCATCGGTTCCGCACGAACCAGCTGTGGCGAGCGCAATGCTTTTGCCTTTTCCAGCATTCTCTCAGCCTGATTCTGCTTTCTGAATGCCCCCACCTGAACAGCCCACTCACCGGATGCCTGTGCCGCTTTTTGCCGTGGCTCCGGTGCGATAATCCGTTGCAACGCACGCAAACCGTTTGCGACAACCCAAGGGTCGGACTGGCTGCGCATTGCGACAAGGGCGCGTGGTGCGGATTTGGCTGGCAGAACAGGCGCGGGTGCTGCAGCGACCACGATGTCAGCCGGACGGGAGGTATAACGCGGATTTGGACGCGGCAGCGGTGAAACGGCAATCAATTGTGGTGCGGGCATTGCGGGGCGCTTTGGCAGCTTGGCAAAGCCTTCATCAAGGATGCGCCGCATATGACGGTCGCGGCGTTTACTGCTTTTACCGCCGAACACGACACCAATCACGCGCCGTCCGTCACGCTCCGCAGAGGCGACCAGATTGAAGCCGGAAGCCCGTGTGTATCCGGTTTTGATGCCATCGGCACCACGATAGCTGCTCAACAGTTTATTGGTCGCTCTCAGTTTGCGCCCCTTGTAGCGCACGCTCTTACGCTTAAACATCGGATAATATTGCGGAAATTCGCTAAAGATGCGTTGGCCGAGATTTGCCATATCGCGGGCGGTTGAATATTGGCCCGATTTGGTGAGGCCGTGCGCGTTTTTAAACTGGGTGTTTTTCATGCCCAGCGAGCGCGCCTTGCGTGTCATCATCCGAGCAAATTCGCTTTCAGAACCACCAATGGCCTCAGCGATGACAGTGGCTGCGTCATTGGCCGATTTGGTCGCGCAGGATTGAATCGCATCGCGCATGGTGATGGTCTGCCCCGCTTTCAGGCCCAGCTTAGATGCAGGCTCGCGGGAAGCGTTGCGCGAAACTTTGAGGGGGGAATCGAGCGTAAAGCGCCCAGCCTCTATGGCCTCAAATGCCATATAAAGCGTCATCATTTTCGTGAGAGAGGCAGGATAGAGGCGCTTATCAGCGTTACGGGCGCGCAGCACTTTCCCGCTATGCGCATCGACCACGAAGGACGCGTATTTTGAATTGGCGTAAGCAGAAGGCGTCGCGACCGTTGCGACGCAAAGCATTACCGCCATCAAAACCATCAGCCGCGTTATGCGGAATAAACTCGTCATTTTTGCCTCAGTCTGTTGCCCGGCGAGCGATTTTCCGCTTCTTAGCATGTTCCTTACCACACTCCGCCCAATCGATGGTAGATGCAGGATGTAAATAAGTTAGTGGATTTTTATTCCCTGTTTTCACACCTTTCCTCAAGCACATACGCTTCTATATAAGTAGCAAGACAAATAAGCAGTCACGGAAATCGCTAACATGAGCAGGAATAATTTCGAGATCGTTACCCGGCGCCCGTTTATGGCGAGTGAGGATGATGATCGCGATACATCCGTTCTCACAAAGCCCAAAATGCGGACCCAGCGTCCATCTATGTATAAAGTTATTATACTTAACGATGATTTCACGCCGATGGAATTTGTCGTTTTCGTGCTGGAGCGCATCTTCAACCTGACGCATGAGAAGGCTTTCGAGATTATGCTTACAGTGCACATGAAAGGTGCTGCTGTTGTCGGTGTCTATACCTTTGAAATTGCTGAGACAAAAGTGTCCGCAGTGATGGATGTGGCCCGGCAGAATGAGCATCCGCTCAAGTGCCGGATGGAAAAAGATTAACAAGGCGGGACAAAAAAGTTTGCTGAACGCTCATGAAACTGCGTGACGGAAACGAAATGCCGTGTTGAACTGATGACGAAACGATCCGTGCAGTACACCGTGCGGAGACTGCGCCGGGACTTCTCCGGGTGTAGTGATTACGAGGAGAGTGGCCGTGCCATCATTCACGAATTCGCTCGAAGAAGCCTTGCACCGCGCGCTTGCGGCTGCGAACGAGCGGCATCACGAACTAGCAACGCTTGAACACCTTCTCCTCGCCTTGATCGATGAAGCAGATGCCGCGCAGGTGATGCGTGCATGTGGTGTTGATCTGGAGGAGTTGCGCGGGGCGCTTACCGCCTACGTGGATGAGCAATTATCAAATCTTGTATCCGATGCTGAAGGGACGGAGGCGACGCCAACGACCGGATTCCATCGTGTTATCCAGCGGGCCGCCGCCCATGTGCAAAGTTCCGGACGTTCAGAAGTGACAGGGGCCAACATCCTCGTTGCGATCTTCCACGAGCGCGAAAGTTACGCGGTTTACTTTCTGCAAGAGCAGGACATGAGCCGATATGACGCGAAAAACTTCATCGCGCATGGCGTGGCAAAAGACCCCGCAATGAATGAGGCCCGGCCTGTGCTGGGATCAGAAGGTGCTGAGGAAGCGCCCGATGATGAAAGCACCGTAGCGGGCGAAGGCGCAGCCAAGGCGGAAACGGCGCTCGAAAAATACTGCGTTGATCTCAATGAGAAGGCGGAAAGCGGTGATGTTGATCCGCTGATCGGGCGCGGTCACGAAGTTGACAGATGCATTCAGGTGCTTTGCCGCCGCCGCAAAAACAATCCTTTGCTGGTTGGTGATCCGGGCGTTGGTAAGACGGCCATAGCGGAAGGCCTCGCGCGTAAAATCACTGAGGGTGAGACACCGGAAGTGCTGCTGGGCGCGACGATTTTCTCGCTTGATATGGGCGCATTGCTCGCCGGAACGCGCTATCGTGGTGATTTTGAGGAGCGTCTCAAATCTGTGATGAACGAGCTTGAGGAACACGAAGACGCGATCCTGTTTATCGACGAAATCCATACGGTTATCGGCGCGGGTGCAACCTCGGGCGGGGCGATGGATGCTTCGAACCTGCTCAAGCCCGCATTGCAATCGGGCAAACTGCGCTGCATGGGATCAACGACTTATAAAGAATACCGTCAACATTTTGAGAAGGATCGTGCATTGTCACGGCGCTTCCAGAAAATTGACGTGAACGAACCTTCCGTTGAAGACGCGATCAAGATCCTGCGCGGTGTGAAACCTTACTTTGAGGAACATCACGGCGTTCGCTACACAGCGGATGCAATCAAATCTGCGGTTGAGCTGTCCGCGCGTTACATTCACGACCGCAAGCTGCCGGACAAAGCGATTGATGTGATCGACGAGGTTGGCGCGGCGCAAATGCTGGTGCCTGAGTCGCGTCGCCGTAAAACGATGACCTCGAAGGAAATTGAGGCTGTCGTTGCGAAAATCGCACGCATTCCGGCGAAATCCGTATCGAAAGACGATACAGAGGTGCTGAAAGACTTGGAAAAAACGCTCAAACGCGTTGTTTTCGGTCAGGACAAAGCGATTACCTCGCTATCGGGAGCCATTAAGCTGGCGCGGGCCGGGCTGCGTGAGCCTGAAAAACCGATCGGCTGTTACGTCTTCACCGGACCAACGGGCGTGGGCAAGACGGAGGTTGCAAACCAGCTTGCCGATTCGCTCGGAGTCAAAATGCTACGCTTCGATATGTCGGAGTACATGGAGAAACACTCGGTCAGCCGTCTTATCGGCGCGCCTCCGGGTTATGTCGGATTTGATCAGGGTGGCCTGCTGACAGATGGCGTCGATCAGCATCCACACTGTGTGTTGCTGCTGGATGAAATCGAGAAAGCGCACCCTGATGTGTACAACATCCTGTTGCAAGTCATGGATCACGGCAAACTGACCGATCACAGCGGCAAGACAACGGATTTCCGCAATGTGATTCTGATTATGACATCGAATGCGGGCGCATCCGATGCCGCCCGCGCACCAATCGGGTTCGGACGTGACCGTCGTGAAGGCGAAGATCAGGAGGCAGTTGAAAAGCTGTTCACGCCTGAATTCCGCAACCGTCTGGATGCAACAATCGCATTCGCGCCGTTGTCACGCGATGTCGTTATCAAGGTGGTTGAGAAGTTCGTTCTGCAACTCGAAGGCCAGCTTTCGGATCGAAATGTCAGCTTTGAGCTTACCCAACCTGCCGCCGAATGGCTGGCTAAAAAGGGGTATGATGAGAAGATGGGTGCCCGTCCGCTATCACGGGTCATCCAAGAGAACATCAAGAAGCCGCTCGCGGAAGAGTTGCTGTTTGGCAAGTTAGCCAAGGGCGGCATCGTTCGGGTCGGTGTGAAGAAGGGCAAGCTCGATCTCGCGATTCTGCCGCCTGATCCGCCGCGTATCGGGGGCAAGAAAACACCCCTGTTAACAGCCGGCTAACCTTCTCTGCCGACAAGGTAGGTAACCGATGTCGCGTGTGGAGACGAAAATGCGAAACGTGATTTCGGCGGCTGCATTCTGTGTAGTCGCCGTTTCCATGGAAGCCAAAGCGATTGAGCTGGGGATGCCGCTCGACTGTGTCATGGGTCAGACATGCATGGTGCAAAACTACGTCGATGCGGACCCCGAAGAGGGCGCAAAAGACTTTGAGTGCGGGCCGCTTGCATACAACAATCATCAGGGCACCGATTTTCGTTTGCTCAACCGCAGCGAAATTTCAAAGGGCTATGCCGCATTGGCCACCGCAGCGGGGCGTGTTGTCAGCACCATAGACAATCAACCGGATCACCATTTTCGCGATGCTCAGGACGATCCGTTCGGATGCGGAAATGGCGTCATGATCGATCATGGCGGCGGCTGGGTTTCGCAATACTGTCATCTGGCGCAAGGCAGCTTGAAGGTTTCACGCACACAGACGGTGGAGCGCGGACAACCCTTGGGCTATGTCGGGTCATCGGGCGGAACGGATTTTCCACATTTGCACTATGCGATCCGTAGATTTGGCGCTGTCATCAACCCCTATACCGGGGTCAGCCCGACGGGATGTGACGCGGCAACCGCAAAGCCGCTTTGGGATCCCGCATTAAAGCTGGAATACACCCCGAGCGTGGTATTCGGGTTCGGCGTAAGCGGTGTGTTTCCATCACTTGAAATCGTGAAAAACGACCATGAATTGTTGACCGCACCCGAAGGGGCAACCGACCCATTCTACATCTGGTTGCATGTTTTGGGCATCAAGGAAGGGGATTCAGTGCGCATGATAGCGTTCGACCCGGCAGGAAAGCCTTTCGCCAGTGAACTGTTCAAACCGGGCGAGGATAAAACGATCTATCTCGCCAATATCGGTGTTGCGCCAGAGGACTTGGGCACGACGGAATGGCCCGAAGGTGAATATACCGCGCGCATCATGATCTATGATCGTGGCAAAGAGATTATGAGCGAAGAACTGACCTTCACACTGCCTCAAGCGAAGACATAAGCGTAGGCCGCAACGGCAAGTGCGAGAATCGTCAGCGCGAAGGCGAAGATCAACGATAAGCGCAGCAAACGAAGTGCAATCAGGAAAAAGGTCGTCGCGCCAACAACTTGAGCGGCCCGCCCCAGCACCCCTTCCGCCATATCGGGAAGAAGGGATTGAATCGTACCGCCGTCCATATAGCGTTGGATTTGTGATGGAAACTGCCACCCCAAATACGCGGCCAACAGCAAGCCGATGGCACCGAAAACCAGAATAAGCAATCCGCGATCCGGGCGCTCAAAAAATGATAACGGTCTGAGCTCATCATCCAATACGGTCGCAAGCTCCCGCCGATCAAAAATACGGAACGAATAAACAATGACGGCCAGCAGAATACAAAAACCAAGATAAGCCGCCATTGCGACATCGGGCGTGATTGGAAAAGGCATACGCGTCCCCATCAACTAATAAACATACATCACTAAACGCGAAGTACGGACAATACCGGGCTTTAGGCGCGATTGATCTCAAAAGATCAGTTCAACACAACGCGCCTAAGCTGTATTATTTTATAACAAATGACGCATACGGCAAGTGATTTGAGGGCGAATGTGGGTTTACGGTGTAATTATCTACCGCTCCGTCAGCTTCAATTCGATCCGCCTGTTACGGGCGTAATCTTCCGCCGTATTGCCGCGACGTACCGGTTGGAACTCCCCGAACCCCGTTGGCGCGAGACGACCAGGGGCGATATTTTGAGTTTCGATAAGAAACTCGGCTACCGATAACGCACGGGCCTGGCTCAGTTCCCAATTGTTACGGAACCGTGTCCGCCCCGGTGCCAAACCACGCCTGTCTGTGTGCCCATCGATGCGTAAAATCCAGTTGAGGCCGCTGGGAATGTCTGCCGATATTTGACGCAGAATCCGCGCGAAAGCCGCTAAATCGGCCTTACCCGCGTCGTTGAGGTCTGCGGAGGCCGGCTCGAACAGAACTTCGGACTGAAAGACAAAGCGATCACCCACAATCTGAATATCATCGCGGCCTGCAATAGCTTCTTTAACACGACCGAAAAATTCAGAGCGAAAATTGGAAAGCTCATCGACCTGTTCTTCAAGAATCGCCTGTTTTTCAGCGAGTGCGCGGTTTTTATCGGCAAGGGCGGTGTTCAATCTGCTGCCAAGAGACGAGATTACATCGCTCTTGCGATCAGAATCCGCCTCCAATGTTGATCGCTCCGCCTCAACACCATCAAGCTGTTCATTAAGTGCAAGAAGTTGTGCGCGTAAAGCACGGGTTTGTTCGTTTAGAAGCGTGATTTGCTTTTGCTCTTCAAGGGAAGACTCGGAGAGTGATGATAGTTTTTCACGGGCGGTGGTGAGTGCAATCTCACGCTCGCTCAGCTCTTCTTCGCGCGCGCCCAGCTTGTCCCTCATCTCAGCTTCAATCTCACGCGCGGCAGCCAGAAGGATGAGGGTTTCCTCCGCCTGAGCGCGGCGCTCCTCTAATTGCAATTCCATCGCGGTGAACTCAGCCTCTGCACCCGCCAACTTTTTACGCAACGCATCCGCCGCAGCCGCCTGAAGAACGCGTTCGGATTCTTCAGCACCAAGCGCTTCGGAAGTCTCAACAAGGGCTTTTTCAGTGGCAACCAAATCGTTACGTAAACTCTCCGCCAAAGCCTCCATCGCGCGGCGTTCAGCCAGCTGGCGAAGGCTGGCTTCGCGTTCAGCACTAAGTTGCGTTTGGGTCGTTTCCAGATCCTGCGCCAGCGCCTCTAACCGCTGTTCCGTGGTCTTCTTCTCGGTTTCCAGCGACGCGAACGAGAGGCGCAAGGCTTCCTCACGCTGTTCGACCTCAGCCCGTGTATCCTGTTCCAGCGAAAGCATATCCGAGAGATTGTTAAGACGTGAAGTGAGGCTGGTGAGTGCCTCGTCTTTATTAATAATCTGTTCTTCCTGCCCGACGATCGTTTCACGCAGAAAGTATTGTGTGATCATGAAAATCGACAGCACGAACGTAAAGACCAGCAGCATCGCCGTCATGGCGTCAACAAAGCCGGGCCAGATACCCATGCTGAAATGATCCTGTCCGCGTCTGCGCAATGCCATGTCTGTCAGCCTTGCTCGCGCTCAAAATCACCACGTGCGGCGGATTCAATAACGCGGGTCAATGCACGGATATCATTACGGATTTCATTCGTGGACTCCGCGCGGCCATTACTGAGTTCTTCGATCATCCGCAACATATAGCGGTCGATATTGGCAATGCGTGTTCGTGTCGCCTCATCCATCCCGCCCAAAACGCCTTTATTGCGCTCTGTCGCGTCAACAAGCGCCGTACGCATGTTGTCTTGGCTCTCGATAAGATCACGTAACAAAGTGGCCTCAGAACCCATCCTGTCAGCAACCAGCGACAATGATCCCGCCGCCATCTCAAGCTTGTCTTGCGCGACGCCCTGACGACGGTCGGTGGAGCCGAGCTGGGCGGCAAGCTCATCCATTGTCTCAAAATTGCGTTCAAGCGATTCCGCAAGAAAGCCGATGCCCTCATCTTCACTGCGCCCGATGCGGGTGATCTGCGATAGCGCTTCTTCGAGTTCACGGTAAAAGCGGTTTTGGGCCTGACCTGCGAGGATTTCGAGGAAACCTAATATCAGCGATCCGGCCAAACCGAGCAATGAGGATGCGAACGCGGTGCCGAGACCACGCATTTGCTCACCGAGATTCTGCACAAGGTTCTTAAACACCTCCGCCCCGTTAGTGCCATCACTGGGCGCTATCTCGCGAATGGTTGCCACAACGGAAGGCACAGTGATCGAAAGCCCCCAGAACGTTCCGAGCAGACCGAGAAAGATCAGCAGGCTGGCCGCATAGCGGGTAATTTCGCGGCTTTCGTCCAATCGTGTCGCTATGGAGTCGAGGATTGCGCGCACGATTGTGGGGCTGATATTCTTGCGCGCCTCCCGGTCGCGCAGCATCCCGGCCATCGACATCAGCAGACGCGGGGGTTGGATTGTCTCAAAGCCCGGTCGTTCAGCGATGAACGCTTCGATCCAGTCGATACACATACGCAGACGATTCACCTGCCAGAATGTGTAGGCAATACCAACGACCAGAACGAACAGGATCAAGCCATTCAGATACGGATTGGCAAGGAAAACATCCCAAATGGCTTTGGAGAGAAAAAAGCCAACGATGGCGACCAGAATTAGGAAAGCCAACATAAACACCACGGTGCCTGTTGGTCTCGTTACCTGCACCGAACGTCGAAAATCGCCCTTCATATCACCCCCAATGAAACCGACGACGGTTCAGCGTGTCGTGCACATCGTTATCGCGTAAGTCACTTTGTCCCCGCGAAAAGCGACCGAATTGGGGAGACGGAAAAATATCTTGTCCCCCGACGCCTCACGGCTGCAAAGATTTGGACAGCTTTTTGAATATTTCCGGGTTGGCGGCAATAACCCCGCCCGTACCGAGCATATCCGTTCCGGCATCCATATCCGTAGCATAGCCGCCCGCTTCGCGAACCAGCAAAATACCCGCAGCCATATCCCAAGGTGCAAGCTCACGTTCCCAAAAACCATCATAACGGCCCGCCGCAACATAAGCCAAATCCAGTGACGCGGCACCGAAACGGCGCACACCCGCGCAAGCGGGCATCAGCTCACGCAAATCAGCTGTTGTTTTTGACAAGGTTTTACGCGCGCCGAATGGAATGCCGGTGGCGAACAGGCACTCAGACATGTCCTTGCGGGCAGACACCCGCAAACGCTTGCCGTTCATCCATGCGCCACCGCCTTTTTCTGCGGTAAACAGCTCATCTTTTGCAGGGTCGAAGATCACGGCGGCAACGATCTCGTCTTTATGCTCCATCGCGACAGATATCGCCCAGTGGGGCAGGCCGTGAAGGAAGTTTGTCGTGCCATCCAGCGGATCTACAATCCAGCGGCGGCGGGGGTCGTCACCAACAACCGGATCGCTCTCCTCACCCAACCAGCCATAAGCGGGGCGGGCATGGCTGAGGTCAGCGCGAATGGATTTTTCGGCTTTGATATCAGCCCGTGTCACAAAGTCGGATGCGCCTTTAACCGAGACGAGCAGGTTCTCAACTTCACCAAAGTCACGCACAAGACCCCGCGCCGCCTTACGAACGGCGTCGGTCATCACTTTGAGGTTGGCGGAATACCCGGCCATCAGGCGCGGCTTAGGTATTCAGCGGTCTCGGTCATCACTTCGACCTTCTCGCCAACACCAACAAAAGGCGGGACCGAAATCCGCACACCATTATCAAGTACAGCCGGTTTGAAAGAGTTTGCGGCGGTTTGGCCTTTGACCACAGGCTCGGTTTCAGCAATCTCGCAGATCACTTTCTCCGGCAAACGCGCGGAGAGAGGTTCTTCCTCGTAATACTCAACCTCGACCATCATACCGTCTTGAAGGAACGGGCGCCGCTCGCCGAGGATTTCAGAATCCAGCTCAAGCTGTTCGTAAGTTTCGTTGTCCATGAACACGAGCTTGCCATCGCTTTCATAGAGAAACTGCTGCTTTTTCTGCTCAAGGCGCACCTTCTCAACCTTATCGGCGGAGCGGAAACGTTCGTTAAGTTTGCTGCCGTTACGCAGGTTTTTCAGTTCGACCTGTGCGAAAGCGCCCCCCTTGCCGGGTTTGACATGCTGGGTTTTCACTGCGATCCAGAGGCCACCATCATGTTCGATGATGTTACCAATGCGAATTTCGTTGCCGTTGATTTTGGCCATCGGATACGTCCGGTTTGTGGGTGTGACTCTGATAGAGCGACTGTTGCCGCGAGCTATAGCCATTGGATCGGTATGATGCAATCCGGCGTATCGCTGAAACATGCGATCGGAGGGGGGGTATATGGACAGTTATGATGTCGATGCGGTGGTTATCGGCGCCGGGGTTGTGGGCCTCGCAATTTCACGGGCGCTCGCGCTGGAGGGTTTGGAGCCATTAATCCTCGAGAAAAACGCGGTTTTCGGGGAAGAGACGAGCGCGCGTAATTCGGAAGTGATCCATGCCGGGATTTATTACGATGCGAAGTCCCTCAAAGCGCTGCATTGCGTGGCAGGGCGTGAAAAGCTGTACGCCTATTGTCAGAAACACAGCGTTCCCCATAAACGCTGCGGCAAGTTGATTGTGGCCGCCGATGATACAGAGGTTGCGAAACTTGACGTGATCGCGGCGAAGGCGACGGCGAATGGCGTTGACGATCTTGAAACGCTGGATAAAGAACAGATACGAGCGCTGGAGTCGGCGCTGGATGTCAGCGGCGGGCTATTGTCGCCCTCGACCGGAATCATAGACAGCCACGCGCTGATGCTGGCCTATCTGGGCGAGGCGGAAGCGCATGGCGCTCAGCTTGTCACGAATGCGATGGTCGAATACGGGACGGTAGAGGCCGATGGTCGTATTACCCTTATTGCGGGAGGGGACACGCCGTTGCGGCTGCGTGCGCGGCATGTTGTCAACGCTGCGGGACTTTGGGCGCAAGATGTGGCGGCGCGTATTGACGGATTGCCCCCCTGCCCGCCCCGAACGCTGGTTAAGGGCAATTATTTCTCACTGAACACGCGCGCGCCGTTTTCACGCCTTATCTATCCGGCACCCGCCGACGGGGGGCTGGGGGTTCATTTGACGCTGGATATGGCGGGTCGGGCGAAGTTTGGTCCTGACACGGAATGGCTCGATCATTCTGATCCCGCGAATATCGATTACACAGTCGATCCGGCGCGTGGGAACGCGTTTCACGACGCCATTCGCCGCTACTGGCCGGGTCTGCCCGACGCAGCCCTGGTTCCGGATTATGCGGGCGTGCGGCCAAAAATTACCGGCGCTGAATACCCCGATTTTCGTATTGAGGGTGCCCGGCAGCACGGGTTCGCGGGGCATGTGATGCTTTACGGGATCGAGTCCCCCGGATTGACGGCGTCATTGTCGATTGCCGAAGCGGTGGCGGCACTGGTGATGGCAGGGAGGTAAAAAAAAGACCCATCGCAACCGCGACAGGCCTTAACAGTTTAGGAGAGTAACACTCGGAAACAAATATTGCAGCGGACATGCCAACGACGTTGCGACTTGGTGTTTGGAAAAATTATCTGTTATTATTCAATAACTTAAATAGAATAAATCCTTAAATGATATTTAAACTTCGCAGTGCAGCATTTAATTTCACGACCAAAAACCGTCTCAAATCGGGAAGTGGGATTTCCATTCTCTAAATGACAACACAAAATCGCACACTCAAGATATTATGATAATGACCTTTGGTGCTGACTGTTAAAGATATTCCGTTCCCCACACTTGCTGCTACCGGATTCACACATCTAATCTGCATGCGGAAAAATCGTGTTGTCATTCTGCGCGAAGGCGCGGAATCCACGGTTCCACAAGCCTTGCCCTCGTAATTCAAGTCACAACGGACGCCAGAGAATGTTGAGAAATGGATACCTCGCCGTCGCCGGGTATGACATTGCTTTTATTGTGAATATGCTTTCGGAAATTCTTGTAGGTGCGAAATCGAAACCAGATGTGTGGATGCGGTAGCACTTGCTGCGGGATCGGTTTCAGCTAAGTACGCTGCTCACCTTGCTCCGCATCGGAGTGCCGGGCAAGGTGAGCAAGATAACGGTCAGTCTTTAGAACCTTTGGTGCTCTGGTCACCGCGCATGACCAGAGCCACGCCTGCTGTCGCGAAAAATATCCCGAAAATCGCCAACAGACCCAACTGTTCATCAAACAACAGCCATGCGATCACGGCAGTACAGGGTGGAACCAGGAAAAACAGGCTCGCAACTTTTCCTGCGGAACCTGTGCGGATCAAAAATAACAGCAAGCCCACCGCGCCGAGCGATAAGACCAGAACCAACCATGTCAGCGCAAAGATAAACTGCTCGGACCATGTGATTTGATTGGTTTCAAATACCAACGCCAGAGGCGTTAGAAACAGGCACGCCGCTAAAAACTGGATCGCGCTGCCCGCGCGCATCGGGACGCCCACGCAGTATTTCTTCTGATAAAGGGTCGCCACAGAAATCGCGATCAATCCCGCCAAACACAAAATCACACCACGCGTATCGCCTAAACCCGCATTCAATTTTTCAAAGACCACCAGCAGAACACCAAGAATGCCGAGTGCCAATCCCACATACTGAATGCGATTCATGGTTTCGCCAAGCATCAAACGGGCGAGAACCGCAGTCAAAATCGGCTGCATACTTACGATCAGGGCGCTCGCACCCGCTTCAAAGCCCAACCATATCGCCGTGAAGACTGTTCCAAGATAAACAGCGTGGAGCAAAATGCCGACGACGATCATGTGACCGCATTGCCGGATGGTCAGCCACTCACTGCCCGCAACCAAAGCCCATATGCCCAGTGCAGAGGCCGCCAAAGCAAAGCGGACCGCCAGAAACGTCATCGGTTCCGCATAGGGCAGGCCATATTTGGCACCGATGAAGCCTGTACTCCAAAGGAGCACAAAGGCGGGAGCGGCCAGAGTGGCAATGCTGATTTGGGCAGTTAAGTCGCGGTTCATATATATCGTCTTACGCGTGATAGAATCGATTTTCGCGTCAAGGCTTACGCTAAAGCCGCGCCTTTGTGTGTATAGTTTAGCAAAACGCTTGAATACACTGGACACTTGGCTCTTGTCGCTTATCTCACACTCCAGATAATAGGATTGAACAAAGCAGCGACGACGGAGAGTGTGCGATGACAGCAGAAGAGCTTCCCCCCTTGGGCGACGATATGAGCTTGCTGATCGTTGATGATGACGCACCGTTTCGTAATCGTCTCGTCAGAGCGATGGAAAACCGGGGCTTTGCCACGACGGCGGCGGAAAGTGTTGAGGAAGGCATTGCGGCAGTGCGCAAATCTGCCCCCGCTTACGCCGTGGTTGATCTGCGTCTTGAGGATGGCAACGGGCTGGATGTGGTTCAGGCCATTCGTGAGATGCGATCTGAGGCGCGTGTGATCGTGTTAACAGGGTATGGTGCCATTGCGACCGCTGTTGCCGCCGTGAAGGCGGGCGCGGTTGATTATCTGGCCAAGCCTGCGGATGCGGATGACATTGAAAACGCCCTGCGGGCCGCCGAACTGCAAAAGCCCCCTCCCCCGGAAAATCCCATGTCAGCGGACCGTGTGCGTTGGGAGCATATTCAACGGGTGTTTGAGCTGTGCGACCGCAATGTCTCGGAGACAGCGCGCCGCCTGAACATGCACCGCCGGACACTGCAACGCATTTTGGCCAAGCGCAGTCCACGCTGATGCCTCAGCCCGATCACATCACCCGCTTGAAAGCCGCTGATGAGAGCGCGCTGGACGATGACCTGAAGGCGTATTTTGCTAAGTGCATGGAAAAGCTGGGCATGGTGCCCAATGTCTTGCGCGCTTATGCACTGCGCCCGGAAAAGCTGCGCCTATTCGGGCGGATGTATAACGAGCTGATGCTGGGGGAATCCGGGCTGAGCAAGCTGGAACGGGAGATGATCGCGGTTACAGTATCATCGGCAAATCGCTGTTATTATTGCCTTGTCGCGCATGGTCAGGCTGTGCGGGCAATGTCAGATGATCCGCAGCTGGGCGAGATGATCGCGTTTAATCACCACGTCGCCGCTCTACCCCCACGCCAAAGGGCGATGCTGGACTTTGCCGCCAAGCTGACTGAAACACCGGACCGGATTACGGAAGCGGATCGTGAAGGGCTGCGCGCGAACGGTTTCAGCGATGAGGATATTTTCGATATCTGCGATGTGACGGGTTTCTTCAACTACACGAACCGCGTCGCGCATGGCACGGACATGATGCCCAATCCCGAATATCACGCAATGGACCGATAACGGCGGCATAAGTCGCCCACAGGCGCGCATGTCGCTAATAAGCTGTCACGCTCTCCGCAGGAGGGCACGATGACAGACTCAGCAGCAGAAATGAATATCCGCACCGCCTCGGTCCAAATGGTGGGTGCGATGGCGTTTTTTGCCATACAAGACACGATGGTCAAGCTGATCAGTGATGATATTCCGATCTGGCAACTCTATCTCGCGCGTGCCGTGATGGTGCTGAGCCTGATCTGTGCGACAGTGGGTCTGTTCAGGCCGGATAGTGGTATTAAGCTGGTCAATCCCGGATGGGCGGCGCTGCGTTCCGCGCTGATGGCCGGTGCGTTTTTGATGTTTTATCTGGCCATGCCGTTTGTCAGCCTGTCCCAGGCGGCGGCGACGTTTTTCACAGGGCCGCTGTTCATCACCTTTTTCGGCGCGTTGATCAATCGTGAGCGCGTCGGGCCACGTCGGATCATAGCGTTGATCTTGGGGTTTGCGGGCGTGCTGGTGATCGTTCAGCCGTGGTCGGATGATTTGCAACTCGCGCTGATTATGCCGCTGATCGCCGCCGTATGTTATGCCTTGGCGGTTGTCATCACACGCTCCCGCTGCCTTGAAGACAGTGCTGTCGCCTTATCACTGGTGCAGAATGTGGTTTTTGCAATGATTGCCCTGTTCGGGCTGATCGCAATTGATCTGTTTGATCCCTCTACCGCACAGATCGAGGCATTTCCGTTTCTGTTCAGTCCGTGGCAGCCGACGACTTGGGTGGTGTGGTTGATGGTTTTGGGCACGTCGATCACGCATATGGTGGGCGCGATTACCCTGACACGGGTCTATCAACAATCAGAAGCCAGCCGCATCGCGCCGTTGGAATACAGTTATTTGGGAATCGTTCCGGTATTTGATTTGTTGATCTGGGGCACCGTCCCCACGCTCGCAACGATCACCGGGATGGTGATGGTCGCCCTTGCAGGCGCGTTCGTGGCGTGGCGGGAGGGAACCCCCGTCAGACCGCGCCCGCAAACGCACGGGGAGGAACCGGTGGAAGTCTAAATCCTCTGTTCCTTTTCGAGTGATATGTATAGCGTCTCAGCATCCGCATCACGCCCCGCTTCCAGAGCGTAGATATAGGCGTGGGTGCGGTGAAAGGCGGCTTGTTCGGGTTGGTCTTTCCAGAACTCGGACGCCACTTTGTGCAGCGCGCATAGTTCGTGTGGCGAGCCGGAATGGTGGCGTGTAACCAACGCCTTGTCGAGCGCCCTGCCCGCCTCATCCCGTGCGCCATTGCTTAGAAGCTCAGCAATGGCATCCGCAGACAGGATCATGTGGTTGAGATATCCGGCGCGTCTTCGGCCTTCATACCAACGATGTGATAGCCGCAATCAACGTGGTGAGTCTCGCCTGTGACACCGGAACTGAGATCACTGACGAGGTAGAGACCAGCGCCACCGACATCTTGCTGGCTGACATTACGGCGCAGCGGTGAGTTGTACTCGTTCCATTTGAGGATGTAGCGGAAATCACCAATACCCGATGCGGCCAGCGTCTTCATCGGCCCCGCCGATAGGCTGTTGACGCGAATACCCTGCTTGCCGAGGTCCATCGCCATGTAGCGCACACTTGCCTCAAGCGCCGCCTTGGCCACGCCCATAACGTTGTAGTGCGGCATCACACGTTCTGCGCCATAATAGGTCAGCGTCAGCATACTGCCGCCATCATTCATCAACTTCTCGGCCCGCTGAGCCACCGCTGTGAATGAATAACAGCTGATATTCATCGTCTTGTCGAAATTATCGGAAGTCGTATCGACATAACGGCCTTTCAATTCGGCCTTATCCGAGAACGCAATCGCATGAATGACGAAATCCAGATTGCCCCATTGTGAACCGATCGTCTCGAAAACGGCATCCAGCGATGCGGTATCGGTTACATCGCAAGGCAGGACCATTGATGATCCAACACTTTCAGCGAGCGGTATCACCCGTTTTTTGAGCGCATCACCCTGATACGTGAAAGCCATTTCCGCGCCATGTTCCGCGCATTTCTTTGCAATTGCCCAAGCAATGGACCGATCATTGGCAACGCCCATTACAAGGCCGCGCTTGCCCGCCATTAGTTGATTAGAAACTGTCATAACCCGATGCCTGACCTCTGCACCGGTTTTGCGGAGGCCGAGGCCGGAACGCGTTCGGTGCGATTAATTGCGTCCGAGACCGTCCCGAACGAATTTGCACCGTACACAGTTGGGCTATGGAGTGTCGAGTAACTTTCTAACGATCAGCGCGCCCGACCTGTTTTAGCGTGGTGTTGCTCGGCAAACGCAATTTCTTGCGGTGTGAAGCGGTTTGACAAGTTAGCCAGCGCCGTAGCCGCACGACTGCTGCCACTGGCCGCCGCACTGCGCCACAGGCTGTAAGCTTCAAGACGATCCAGTTTGACGCCCTCGCCGCGATTAAACATCCGGCCCATCCAGAATTGCGCTATCGGCATTCCTTGATCTGACAATGGTTTGATGAGCGAGGCCGCTTTGGCAAAGTCACCGCTTTTGTATGATTGCTCGGCGAGTTTGATCCGACCCACCGGGGAATTTGCGGGCAGCGATTGGGTGGTATTCGTGTTGTTTGACGTCCGGGGCGGCTTTGCCGACGGCGTCTTGGTAGTGATTTTGGTGCCGGCTTCAGGCTTTTTCTCATTCGCCTGCTCAGAATCTTCCGTCTCATCGTCCTTAGAAGCGCTGGATCGCTTGATGCTCATTATCGGCATCGTGCTTTCATCATCTTCTTTTTTGGCTGTTTCAGATTTTTCTTTTTCGCGCTCGTCTTGCTCGACAGCGCGTTCGCGGGCGCGTTTAATTTCGGCTTTCTGACGCTCCTCATCACGTTTCGCGTCTGCTTCCTTGCGCGCATTAGCGCCACCATCCGGCGGCAGCTCGGATTCAAGCGCGTCGAGACGGTCCAGCGCTCTCTCCTGGCCCTGGTTCGCGGCGAGTTGGTATAGTTCACGTGCGATGGTGGGGTCAGGATCAACGCCGACACCCTTTTCGTACATCAGGCCCAAATTAAACTGTGCCATCGCATCGCCCTGATCGGCGGCTTTGGCAAACCAGATTGCAGCGTCTTCTGGGTTTTTGTCCACACCCTCACCGATCAGCAGCAAAAATGCCGTGTTAACCTGCGCTTCGACTGAATTCTTTTCGGCGGCACGTTTGTAAAGACGGAAAGCGCGCTCGTCGTCTTTTTCAACGCCGAGACCGAGACGGTACAATTGTGCCAGATTACGAAGGGCTTCAGGGTCACCGTTCTGAGCCAGAGGTGCCCATATTTTAGCGGCACTCTCGAATTGGCCGTCTTCGTAGGCGGCGACGCCTTTTTCAAACTGTTCGTCAGTACTTTGAGCCAGGCTTGGTGTCGCGGCGCTGATCAATAGGGCGGCGAGAGCCACAGCGGATAGAAGTGATGGGCGCGTACTCATGATAAGCCTCGTGTGATTGCGCAATTCTTTGCCTACACAAAGCAAAAGCGGGGCCACATGACCCCGCTTCGCTGAAAAATCATTTATGCAAGGTTACCCATTGCGTAAACGCCAAGGCTCGGATGGCGAGTTACGGCACATGGTTCCGGTCGCTTTCTCGATCTGACCACCGGAGACAACAGATGTTTCGTAATCACGGCATTCGATACCCTGTGACGTGCCATATGTTTGCGGCGCGGGTTGTTGGTACTGATAAGCGCCCGTGTTGGTGTATTGCGGCTGTGCCTGTACGGTTTCGTATGGCGCGTAGTAGACGTTGCTGGTCGGCTGAACCGTGCCGTAGATGCCCGTCTGCGGGTCATTCCAGCGCTGAACACTGCCCGTCGGCGCGGCACTGAGAGTTTGCTGTGTGGTTTGGGAAGCGGCCACGCGACCTTGCTGTGACAGTTGGTCAGCAATCGCCGCACCAACGATACCGCCAAGCAGTGTACCGGCAATCGTGGCAGCGGTATTGCCGCGACCTTTGCCGAATTGATTGCCCGCAACGCCGCCGGCAATACCGCCAACAACAGCGCCGATCGCCTGATTACTGACAGTAGGACCGGATGCGCCTTGCGCACAACCAGCCGTAATAAGTGCCGCAACAGCGAGGCTGCTCGTAATTCTCATTGATTGAACCATTTGTATCTCCTAGCAGGGCGTGAATGGCGATGCGCCAAGCTAACTACGTCTCGAAGACGCCCACCTTGATATAGCGCAAAACCTACCCGCGCTTTTTGACCCAATTACGGCGCGGGGACCGGGCGCATGAAAGGAAAAACTGATTTATGATACGTGAAGATGCTGCCAATCGTGATGAAGAACGCAACGGTTTGTTCGCCGGAGATGATCCTTTTGCCATAGCGGAACGCTGGCAGGCGGCAGCGTGGGACACCGAGGTGAACGATGCGAATGCGATGTCCCTGTCAACCGTTGACGCCGGCGGGCTGCCAAATGTTCGGATCGTGCTGCTTAAAGGGATAGAGCGTTACAGCGCCTCACCAAAGCCGGGCGGCGGGTTCTTGTTCTACACGAACCGTGATAGTGCCAAGGGAACCGAGCTTGCGGCAAATCAGAAAGCCGCTGCCGTGCTGCATTGGAAAAGTGTGCGCCAGCAAATCCGGTTTCGTGGCCCTGTTGAATGGGTAGATGCCGAAGCGTCCGACGCCTATTTCGCGTCCCGCCACCCGCAAAGCCGTGCGGGGGCAATCGCCTCGCAGCAATCACGCCCGCTTGCGTCCCGTCAGGCGATGCTGGAAGAAACGGACGCTGTGACGGCGGCGACAAGCGGTGATCCGAAACGGCCGGATAATTGGGGCGGTTATCGTATTCGTCCTGTCGAAATCGAATTCTGGGCGGAAGGCGATCACCGGATCCATGACCGTTTCCGCTGGACGCGTGAGACGCCCGACTCCGAGGAATGGACAGTGACGCGCCTTTACCCGTAACACTGCACATCAATAGGAGAAACGCCATGCCGTCCGAAAAGCCGATACGAACGCTGCTGTTGACCGGGGCGAGTCGTGGCATTGGCCACGCCACTGTCAAGCGGTTCTCATCCGCCGGATGGCGTGTGCTCTCGTGCTCGCGCGACCCGTTTCCTGAGGATTGCCCTTGGGATGCGGGTGAGGAGAACCACATTCAGGTCGATCTCTCCAGCCCGGACGATACGATGCGGGCGATTGATGTGATCCGTGAACGGTTGCAGCCCGATGGCAAACTGGATGCGCTCGTCAATAACGCCGGCGTTTCTCCTAAAGGCGAGAACGGAGAGCGTCTCGACACGCTGACCACCAGTTTGCGCGACTGGGGGAAGGTTTTTCATGTCAATTTCTTTGCCTCCGTCGTGCTGGCGCGGGGATTAATTGATGAGTTGAAAGCCGCAGAAGGAGCGGTGGTCAATGTTACCTCCATAGCAGGGTCGCGCGTGCATCCGTTCGCGGGCGCCGCCTATGCGACATCGAAAGCCGCACTGGCCGCGCTTACGCGTGAGATGGCCGCTGATTTCGGCCCTTATGGTGTGCGCGTGAATGCGATTGCGCCGGGCGAGATTGAGACAGCCATTCTCTCACCCGGAACCGAGGAAATTGTGCGCGATATTCCGTTGCGACGCCTCGGCCAGCCGGAGGAAGTGGCGCGCACCATTTACTACCTTTGCACGAAGGAAAGCAGCTACGTGACAGGCGTCGAAATTGAGATTAACGGCGGCCAGCACGTCTGACACGATACTACGATTTTGGACTGCTGGAAGTCAGGTCACAGGTTTTGATACACGATTCAAGATCTGCCGCAGATCGTAGGTATCGTTTCATGGATGAAAGAACGCAGCATCGGTATTCAGTTTCAAGAACCCTTGTCTGAACATCCTGAAATTCTAGCCCTTGTACAACGTCTCGAAAATGGTGAACCTGCTGTGGTGAATGAGGCACCACCTGAGGAGACACCCAGTGACGACCGAACAGAACGAAGCACTTGATTTCGATGACCCGATGCAGCGGCCCCGTTTTACCGGCCTCGCGACGTTCTTCAGGCTGCCTTATAATGAACAGTTTGAAACGAACCCTCCAGATATCGGTGTCATTGGAGTGCCGTATGATCTTGGCGTTACCAACCGCCCCGGTCCCCGCCATGCGCCGCGTGAGGTTCGCAATCAATCAAGTCTGATGCGGCGGGTGAACCAAGCCACGGGCGCCTCGCCGTTTGAACGATGCAAAATCATGGATATCGGCGATGCGTGGGTGCGCAAGCCCTATGAACTGGAGGGTGCCCATGCCGAAATTCAGGCAACGTTTGAGCGGGTCAAAGCCGCCGGCATCACCCCGCTGACATGCGGTGGCGACCATTCGGTGAGCTTGCCTATATTGCGGGCGTTGGCCAAAGACGGCCCTGTCGGGATGATCCATATTGATGCCCATTGCGATACGGGCGACGGGTATATGGGATCACGATTCCACCACGGCGCACCGTTCAAAATCGCTGTGGATGAGGGATTGCTGGACCCCAAGCGCGTCGCCCAAATCGGCATTCGCGGTTCATTGTATGATCCGGGCATGTGGCAATACAGCTTTGACAGCGGTATGCGCGTAATGATGATTGAAGAGGTCGAGGACAAAGGCTGGCGTGCCTGTATGGAAGAGGCGAAAGCCTTTGTCGGTGAAGGCCCGGTCTATATCAGTTTTGACATCGACAGCCTCGATCCCTCCTTTGCGCCGGGCACGGGAACGCCGGAAGCGGGCGGTCTGACAATGCGCGAGGCGCAAGGGATGGTGCGCGCTCTGGCAGGGCTGGACATTATGGGTGCCGATATGGTCGAGGTCTCGCCGCCCTTCGATGTTGGCGGCGTCACCGCGCTGAACGGTGCAACGATTATGTTTGAGTTGCTGTGCGTGATGGCAGAGGGGCGCGGCAAAGCGGGTTAGAGTTCCGCAAACGCTTCAAGGGCGGCATGGGCAGCGGTGATCACGTCGTCGGCGTCCGCGCCGGGCTTATAAAGGCTGGAGCCAAGGCCGAAACCATATGCTCCGGCGGCCTTATAAGCGGCAAAATCAGTGGGACCGACACCCCCAACCGCGTAGACTTTGCACGCGGAAGGGAGAATTGCGCGCAATGCCTTGATACCGTCCGGCCCGAGCACAGAGGCGGGGAAGATTTTCAGGCCGGATGCACCGGAAGCAAGGGCCAGATGCGCCTCTGTCGCGGTAAAAACGCCCGGCAAGCTCATCATACCTGCTGAAACGCTGGCCTCTATCACTGCCGGATTCGCGTTGGGCGATACGATTACATTGCCTCCGGCAGATTGAACGGCGGCAACATCCTCTACCGTCAAAACGGTCCCCGCCCCGATCAAACAGGCGTCATCCGTCATTTCTTTGGCCAGACGCGCGGCTTCGGCGATGCAAGGCAGTGGATCAGGGGAGTTGAGCGGAATTTCTATCGCGCGGAACCCCGCTTCGATCAGGCCGCCGATCACAGGACGTACTTCGGGCATGGTGATGCCGCGCAAAATGGCGACCAATGCGTGATCCGTATCTACAATCCCGGTCATATCTGTCCCCCGTCAAAGCGTTCCGGCCAAATTGATTGCGCCGCGTGAAAAAGCCCAGCTTGCACGAGGTCATTGGCGTTTAATGTCGTGAAGCGCATATCCGCCATATCAAACGCCCGTGCGTAGGTCTGTTGCAGCACGCCGCTCGCAATCAACGTGATCATATCAACACCGGACCGCTGAGCACCGGCGATCTCCAACCCGATCAGCAAGCCCGAAAGGCGATCAGCACCTTGCGCCGACTTTGCCGTACCTGTCAGCAATGGTTTCGCGCGGATGGAGAAGAGTTTTTGCAGGATGCGCTCAGGGGCCGCAATCGCCTCTCGCACCGCCGCATCAAATTCCGCGCTCAAAACACCTGACACGCCCGCAAGCGCGTGAGAGAGCGTCGAGCGCTCCGAAAGAAGCGCATAAATCTCTCCCGTCATGGCGGTATCAAAGCGCTCCAATCGGCCATTACGCAGGCTTGCCCATTTCGAGTGCGTGCCGGGCAGACAAACAGACATGGGATCACGGGTATTGAGCGATACGCCCAACAGAATCGTCTCCTCACCGCGCATCACATCCCATGCCCCATCCATCCGCTGAGCGACACCGGGGAGGATACGCACGTCACGGGAAATCCCGGACACAGAGATTGCGCCCGATGCAAGGGCGGACAGATCAGCGGGAGCGTCAAGATAAGGGGCTTGTTGCCATCCCTGCGCAGCGCCCGCCATGCCGCAGATCAAAACAGGCACACAATTATCCACACCAAGAGCGGTCAGGTGGCTTTCGAGTACAACCTCGTATTCAGCGGGTTTGAGTGTCACCATGCCCGCCTTGGCCGAACGCACGCCAAGTATTGAAGCGTCACGGCCCAGCGCCCAGGCGCGAAAGCTGCTCGTTCCCCAATCGATAGCGACAAAAGCGGGTGTCATAATGTGATCTGCGCCTTTTTGAGATCATTCGAGGGGCGCAAGTTAGGTCTTTGCAAGCACTTTAGAAAGAACCGTTTCCAAACGCGCCACCGTGCCATCGACATCGTTGAGCTTATCAAGCCCAAAGAGGCCGATGCGAAATGTGCTGAAATCTGCGGGTTCGTCGCATTGCAGCGGTACGCCAGCGGCGATTTGCATTCCCTCGGCGGCAAAGCGGCTGCCGTTTTTCATGTCGGGATCGGCGGTATAGCTGACCACCACGCCGGGGGCTTCAAACCCCGCAGGAGCGACGCTGCGAAAGCCGTTCTCCGCCAGCAAAGCGCGCACTTTTACGCCCAGTTCGGCTTGCTTTCGCTTGACCGCATCAAAGCCCAACGCCCGCGTCTCCAGCATCGTATCGCGGAAATGGACAAGCGAATCCGTGGGCATGGTGCTGTGATAGGCGTGGCCGCCGCCGACATAGGCCTGCATAATCTGATGCCACTTGGCGAGGTCGATGGCAAAGCTGCTGCTTTGAGTGGCCGGCAACTTTGCCAGCGCCCGTTCGCCCAGCATCACGAGACCACTTGAGGGCGTGGAACTCCAACCCTTTTGCGGGGCGGAGATCAACACATCGACGCCCGTGGCCTTCATGTCCACCCACATCGCACCGGACGCAATGCAGTCCAGCACGAACAGCCCGCCAACCGCATGGACGGCATCCGCGACCGCTTTGATGTACTGGTCCGGCAGCATGATCCCGGCAGAGGTTTCAACATGGGGGGCGAAGACAACCTCAGGCTTTTCATCGGCAATCGCCTTGAGCACATCCTCAATGGCGGGCGGGGTGAACGGCGAAGGTTGCGCGTTGCCCGTTTGCTTGGCCTTGAGGACCGTCATGCTCTCAGGGATATTGCCCGCGTCGCAAATCTGGGTCCAGCGGTAGGAGAACCAGCCGTTACGGATTACCATACAGCGTTTTCCGGTGGCGAATTGGCGGGCGACCGCCTCCATCCCGTATGTGCCGCCGCCGGGGATGATAACAGCGGCGTCCGCGCTATAAACCTCGCACAGCATCCCGTTGATATCGCGCATGACACCCTGAAAAGCCTTCGACATATGGTTGAGCGAGCGGTCGGTAAAGACGACCGAAAACTCCATCAAGCCATCGGGGTCGATTATGCTGGCGGCGGGGCTGTCCATTGGCATTGGTCCTTTGCATTTCGCGTAAAAGGTTTGTTGCAGTGCAGCGTACCATACAGAAGTGATATGCCTCAAGCCCGTTTCCAAGCCCCTGATGCGAGGCCGTCCAGCGTCCACTCGCCGACGCTGTACCGGATCAGGCGCAAGGTCGGATGGCCGATGGCGGCTGTCATGCGGCGGACCTGGCGGTTGCGGCCCTCGCGGATAGTGAGTTCGAGCCAACAATCGGGGATGCTTTGGCGGACACGGATGGGGGGATCGCGGGACCAAAGATCGGGCGGCGCGTCAATCAGGCGCGCTTTGGCGGGTTTGGTGGGACCGTCTTTCAACGTCACGCCCTGCTCCAACGCCCGCAACGCTGCCGCGTCAGGGATGCCCTCGACCTGTACGAGATAGATTTTAGGCATCTTATGCTTTGGGCTGGCGATTTTGTTTTGCAGGCGACCGTCATCAGTGAGGAGGAGCAAGCCCTCGCTGTCACGGTCGAGCCGTCCCGCCGCGTAGACATCGGGGATGGTGATGAAATCAGACAGGGTTTGGCGCGAGGAGCCTTGGGTTCCTTTGTCGGTGAATTGCGAAAGAACGCCGTAGGGTTTGTTGAAAAGGATCAGCACGCAGCGCCCCGTAGGACGGCTTCGATATTGTGGCCGTCGGGGTCGGTGATGAAGGCTGCGAAGTAGCCTGCGCCGTATTCAGGCCGCGCGCCGGGTGCGCCATTGCATTGGCCTCCGGCATTCAGGGCGGATGCATGGAACGCCTCTACAGCCTCGCGAGAGGGCGCGGTGAAGGCGATGTGCAGCGGTGTGACGGGGCCGTTGGCCTGGACGATGCCGAAGTTCCAACTGTCAACGCCATAGCCCATCGCGTCGCGATCCTCTGCAATGCAGCCATAGCCAAGTGGCGCGAGAACGGTGTCGTAAAACGCGCATGCGGCGGTGAGGTCACTGACAAAGATGTTGATGTGGTCGATCACGGCGTTTCCCGGATAAATTCACCGAACGCGCGCGGACCGTCACCGGTATCGTGTTCGGCGATGACCTCCAGCGTGTCGGAATCGATGACGGAGACGGTATTCGAGAACCAGTTGGCGACAATGACGTGCGCGCCGTCCGCTGAAATATCGATGCCTTCAGGGTATTCGCCCACGTCGATTGTTTCGATCACTTTAAGCGTTTCAACATCGAACACAGTGACAGTGTCGGCGTATTGATCGCTCACAAACGCGCGGCCCTTGGTGAGCGCAACGGCGTAAGGGCGCTCTCCCACGGGAACTGTGCCGAGTGGTTTTCGCGCGATGAGGTCAACCACGGTGACGCTGTTGGAGCCGACATCGGCGGTGTAGGCGCGTGTGCCGCCGGCGTTGATGGTCACGCCGAAGGGGCGCTCGCCAACGGGGATGGTGGTACGGCGGGTGTTGGTGGCTGTATCGATCAGCGAGATTTGGTTGGAGTCGCGGTCGGCGGAGATCAGCAATGCACCGTCGGAGCTTACGGCGAGGCCGGAAGGGGAGTCGCCGACGGGAATTTTGGCAGTGATTTGGGCGGTTGCGGGGTCAACGACAAATACTTGCGCCCCGAACCAATCGGCAACGTAGACTTTCGATCCATTGGGATGCACCGCGACGCCCAGAGGGCCGCCCTCAAGCGGGATGCGCTTGGTGATGGTGGCGGCGACGGTGTCGACGGTTGTGAGAGTTTTACTCTCAGGGCTGACCACATAGGCGCGGTAGCCATCGGGTGAGAGGGCGATCCCGGCGGGCTTGCCGCCTATCGGAATGATCGCGCGGGTCTCGCCTGTGGTCAGGTCGATGATCGAGACATCGTCGCTCGACTGGTTGGTGACGAACGCCTCATCGGCATACGCGCTGCCGCACAATAAAACGGCAGCGAGGATTCCCGCTGCCGTCTGTTGGAAGATCGGGCGTGTCATACAAGCAACCCTTGGTGTTGCACCTTAAAAGAGCTTCCCTTTCCCGCACGGGATGCGGGATCTTTTTCAGCGAAACATGCCGACCCGACAGAACCCGCATCTGCGTGCGGGGAAGGGAAAGAGTGATAACAAACTGTATTTAAGGTCGGGCGTATCACTCAGTTGCCCGCTGCAAACTTCTCGACCAGTGCATCAAGGCCAGCGTCGTAGACGCCCTTTACGGCAGCGATTGCGGCCTCGTCATTAAGGTTTTCGGGGGGATCATTGTTCGGGTAGCCGCGATAGAATGCACCACGCCACTCAACCAGTGAGCCGCCGTCTTGGCCGGGCTTTACGGTCAGATGCGAGGAGTAGTTGGTGACGGGCAGCACATCCACTTCAACGGCGGTGATGCGGTAGGAGTAGCTGCGTTTTTTGTCGGTATCGCTGTATTTATAGAGGACTTCGGAGATGGTCGGGCCGTCTTCAGCGCCCAGCGTCAGCACACGGGTTGCGTCGATTTCGTTGTCATTTTCGCCGTCCGTGGAATGAACCGCAGGATGCCAGCTCATGTCTTGGAAATTGCCGATCACTGCCCAGACTTCAGCCGGTTCGGCGGCGACATCGCGGGTGACGGTGATTTTCTGGCGGGTCGGCCCGTGCGCTTGCGCGATGACGGGGGCAAAGGCGACGATTGCGCCGAGTGCGAGACTTAGAAATTTCATTCTTACCCCTCCCAAGGGTTTTGTTTCGGCGCATTTGCGCTTCTTGATACTCGCAACCCTAACAGCGGATTTGACGAAAACAAGACACGGGTGGCAGGCAAAGAAAAAGGGCCGCCGAAGCGACCCTTTCCTTAGTACGAAGACGAAAAGACTTATGAAGAGATGCGAAGCCCACCCGTCTCGCGACCGATTTTAATAAACGCGCCACCCAAGCTGTCGTGATCATCGACAGGGAAGTAGCGGCCACTGTCGCCGGCACAATTTTTCATAGCGAGATCGGTTTTACTGCTCTCGGTAATCTTCAAGCCAACGGTGAATATCGTGATGCCCTTTTTGCGGGCGGCCGCACAGACCGATTCAAAGTAAGCAAAGATATCATCACCGGAAAGATCGCGATCATGGGTCGTGTTAAACTCACCATCGGTCATCATGACCAGATACTTTTCAGTTGTTTGATTGAATTTTTGCGGTTCTCCGGCGTCATGCTTGAAAACATCATTCCAAGCAGGTGTGAGCGAGTACAATCCCCAAGCCAGACCCAAGTGACCTGCCGTCCCACCTTCAGGCTCCAAGCTAGAAATGTAATCACGCACGTTTTGCCGTTGGAACGTCATCGGCATTAATCCGCTAAGCGGTTGCAGCGGGGAGCCTAAATATGCGTTTCCGTAAGCATCAACCGTATATTTAATACAGGTCGAACCAAAGTAATAATAATATGTCCAATGACACTGGGTTTGAATAATTCCTTGCGAGATAACGGGTACTTCACGTTGCCCGTCAGTAGGCTTACCCAAGCTAATTCTGTACGAACCGTCAGAGAATTTACTCATGTAGCGCTCGGCTGCCCAAACGCCTTTTGTTGCTGTGCGGTCCTGGTACACAACAGATGCCGGATTGAGGTTTTCAATACCCAAGCCAGCCTTTGACAGATCATTCACCGCCTCAAAACGGTTCTGGTCGCCCGCGACATACAAGTCAGTGATATCCACTGAACTCGCATAAGGTATGACTGATACCGCAGGTGTGACTTTCGGATTTGAATAGATGACGTCCAACATACCGCTGACGGCGGATTGTAGAGAGTCTGCACGGCGATTGGGCGACGAAACATAAGCAGCAACGTCATTATTAATATGGTAATTCATGGAACCGCTATTGTCCAGCACCAAAGCAATTTCAACTTTACCTTCAACGCGTGGTTTCGCGACAGATTTAACAGTCACCTGAAGCGGAGGAATGATACCGCCGGACAAAATACTTTTCGGTTTGATATTGACCGTGCCCGTCACAGTACCCTGAACAGGATCATAAACAAATTCAGGCGTAAGATTCGTGGTGCTGATATCAGTATTACCAAGAGAATCCAGCAGATACTTCGTACCCGGAACTTGTGGATCAAGTTTATCTTCACCACGACCGAGGTGAAGCAGCGTTGAATCCAAGTGATCTTGAACCACTTTTCTTTCGGTTTGCGCACGCTCGAAATCGATTGCAAAACTAACGGCACCCATCACTGTCGAAAAAAGCAACCCGAACATGATTGCTGTTGACCCGGTTTCAGACGCACCGAATTCTCTCAGCCTTTTAAAATTAATCGTCATTACGTTCACCCGTATTTTGGACGTACCTATCGACGCCTCGCTTTTCGTCATGGGTGCAAAGTAACCTATTAAAACTATTTATTGATTAATTTACTTAATATACATAAAATCTTAGATTAATTCTTCCAATAAATAAAAAACAAGTATTACAAGTTTTATATTTTTAGTCTTGCAACATTGACGTTTTTTGATTTATCGCTCAAATCGGATACAAAACGGTCAAATCGGATATGAGCCAGACCAACACCGTCACGGTGGGAGAGCAGGATTCCCGCCGCTTTGCCCTCATCATTGAACAGTTCGGTGCCACGCTCGGCTTGCCCTGTGACATAAACGCGCTGAACGCCTTTACGGAGGTCGGTTTTGTGTTTCATGCGTGCAACGACTTCTTGGCCGACATAACAGCCTTTGCGGAAATCAACGCCGTGCATATCCTCAAAGCCCGCCTCAAGGATGTAGGTGTCGTTCGTCAGCAAATCGATGCCACCTTCGGGAACGCCAAGCGTGAGGCGGTGAAGGTCGTAATCGCCCTGCTGCGTATTAACGGGTGTATCGCCATATGCGCGCCAGCCGAGATCAGGATGGCGGGGGTCGCGCAGGCCCGTTTCGGGCGCGTCTCCGCCCCATATCGCCTGCACAGGCATGTCAATCTGCCCGAATGTTACAGGGCGGCGCAAACGGTACATGCTCAGGCGCTTGAGCAGGTCGGCGGCGAGGGGCGTTGCGACATCAAGCATGAAGTTACCGTCCCCATCGCGAAAGATCAGGAAATCGCTGAGGTATTTGCCTTGGGGCGTTAACAGCGCCGCGTAGATCAGCGTTTGCGCATCGGCTTTACCGGCATCGTTTGTGATCAGAGATTGCAGAAAATCCAACTGCTCATCAACTTCACCGGAGAACGCAATGAGCGAGCGTTCGGTTAATAGTTGTGAAAACTGCTCACCATTGCTCGCCATCATGTTAAAACCTTGTATAAGTATGACGTAATCCAGACACGGGAAGTAGCATCATGCCCAGCGTTTTCGACCTGATCATCCGACACGGCACCATTGTCAATCAAGACGGTATTGGCGAAGCGGATATCGGGGTGATTGACGGGCGGATTACCGCACTGGGTGATCTGAGCAAACGCGATGCCGCGAAAACGATTGATGCGACGGGCCTGATGATCCTGCCCGGTGTGATCGACAGTCAGGTGCATTTCCGTGAACCGGGGATGGAGCATAAGGAAGACCTCGCCAGCGGCTCGCGGGCGGCGGTGATGGGCGGGGTGACATCGGTTTTCGAGATGCCGAACACCAATCCGCTGACCACCACCACCGATGCGTTGATGGATAAGATCAAGCGGGCGACGGGGCGGATGTTCTGTGATTTCGCGTTCTATTTCGGGGCCACGGCGGAGAATGTCGAGGAACTGCCCGATGCGGAGCGGTTGCCCGGTTCGGCGGGGATCAAGATGTTCATGGGATCATCGACGGGCGACTTGCTGGTCGATGAAAGCCACCATGTGCGCCGCGTTCTGGCGCATGGCCGCCGCCGGGTGGCAGTGCATTCCGAGGAAGAGGGCCGGCTTAAGGTACGGGCGGGCTTGCGGCGTAAAAATGATCCGTCATCACACCCGGATTGGCGCGATGCGCGCGCGGCCCTGCAATGTACGGAACGCCTGATCGCACTGGCGCGGGAGACGAATCGGCGTGTGCACATTCTGCATATCTCGACGATGGATGAACTGCCCGTACTGCAGGCGAACAAGGATCTGATTACGGCTGAGGTCACACCGCATCACCTGACACTGTGTTCGGATGATTACGCGCGGCTGGGCACGCTGATGCAGATGAACCCGCCTGTGCGGGAGGCCAAGCACCGCGATGAGATTTGGAAGGCGGTACGTTCCGGCGTTATTGACGTGCTGGGGTCTGATCACGCGCCGCATACGCTGGCGGAGAAGGATTTGATCTATCCCGACTCGCCGTCCGGCATGACAGGGGTACAAACGCTGGTTCCGATCATGCTGAACCACGTCAACGAGGGGAAGATGAGCCTGCAACGGTTTGTCGATATGACCTCGCACGGGCCGAACCGGATTTTCGGGATCGCACGCAAGGGACGGATTGCGCTGGGCTATGATGCCGACTTTACGGTCGTCGATATGAAAGAAAAGCGTACGATCTCTAACGGATGGATCGAGTCCAAGCCCGGCTGGACGCCTTATGATGACAAAGAGGTCATCGGCTGGCCCAAAGGCACGATTATTCGCGGAATGCGGGTAATGTGGGAGGGTGAAATCATCGGCACCCCCCGCGGCGCACCCGTCAGATTCCAAGAAGGCTGGACCGGGTAAGAAAAAAGACATAACCCGCTGCAACAACGGCCTGACGGCTTAACAAATTTTGGAGACGACGATTATGAGCAACCGTACAAATGTGAGTGGTGGCGGTAAACTTGAAGACGCCTACGGCTATTCCCGCGCGGTTCGCGTTGGCAACGTTATTAAGGTCGCAGGCACATGCTCGACCGATGTTGACGGCAGTGTTGTTGGCGAAGGTGATGCGGCGACGCAAGCTGTGCGGTGCTTTGAGATTATCGGCGCGGCGCTGGAAGCGGCGGGCGCGGGTTTGGGAAACATCGTTTCGACGCGCATCTACCTGACCAACATCGATGATGCGCCGGCGGTTGGTGAGGTTCACGGGCAGATGTTCTCCGAAGTCAAACCTGCCGTGACGATGCTGCAAGTCAGTGCGTTCGTGAATCCGGCCTTCCTCGTTGAGATCGAATGCGAGGCGATGGTGGCGGATGATGAAAACAGCACCGGCGTGACGCACTAGACTTATTCCCGATCAACTCAGGTCAGAATTCCCGCCAAGAATTGCGTGAATTCTGACGCTTTATGGACCAACCTGATCGCGGATGAGTCTGGGTCGGAATCTAGCGGTGAAGCTGTCATTGCCGGACTTGTTCCGGCAATCCGACGCAACAATTCCGCCGGGACCGTACCCTCGGAACTAGTCCGGGGGTGACGTCTGCCCCCTTATTCAGCGGTCCGGGAGCCGAAATAAATGGCTAAACCAAAAGCGGAGATGGGGTTTCGGGAGTTCGTCACGCTGATGGCGGCGTTGACGGCGATGGTGGCGATGTCCATCGATGTTATCCTGCCCGCGCTGGCCGATATCGGTAATGAGCTGTCCTCCGGCGACCCCAATGACCGTCAATTGACGGTGACGATGTTTTTCCTGGGCCTTGCGGTGTCGCAGATTGTCTACGGGCCGCTTTCGGACAGTTTCGGACGGCGGTTCGGGATATTTCTCGGCCTGGGCATTTATATGGTCGGGACGGCGATTTGTCTGGTCTCGACGGATTTGTCGATGTTGGTGGCCGGACGGATTGTGCAAGGCATTGGCGCCGCCGGGCCGCGTATCGTGGCGAATGCGATTATCCGGGACCGTTATGAGGGCCGTCAGATGGCCCGTGTTTCCTCGCTGGTGATGATGATTTTCATCGTCGTCCCCGTGTTTGCGCCACTACTGGGGCAAGGATTGCTATTGTTCATGCCGTGGCGGGGGATATTCTGGTTCCTGGCGCTGTTCGCAATGATTGCGTTTTTCTGGTCCTTTATCCGGCTGGATGAGACGCTTTCTGCAGAGGACCGGAATCCGTTTCGTGTGGGACCGATATTCAATTCACTCCGGGAAATCCTGCGCTCGCGCCTTGCGGTGGGCTGTACGCTGGCGATGGGGTTTGTGTTCGCCTCCTTCCTCGGCTTCCTGAGTTCATCGCAGCAAATTCTGGGCGAGTCTTACGGGTTGGGGGAGTGGTTCCCGATTACGTTCAGTTGCCTTGCGCTGGTGGTGGGGTTGTCCTCTGCGGTTAATGCGGCGCTGGTGGTGCGGTTCGGGATGCAGCGGTTATCGACGATCGGAATTTTAGGCATCACGGTTGCGTCGGGCCTGTTCGCGCTGTGGTCTGTCACGCTGGGCAAGCCACCGCTTTGGGCCGCGATCTTGTGGCTGGCGGTGTCGATTGGCGGGATCGGGATTATTTTCGGCAATCTCAATGCGATGGCGATGGAGCCGTTGGGGCATATTGCCGGAATCGCAGCCGGGGCGATTGGCTCGGTCAGTTCGCTCATGTCATCGATCTTCGGGACGGCGATTGCCAACCAATATGACGGGACGGCGCTGCCGATTTCGATAGGATTTCTGGGTTGCTCGATCACGGCTCTGCTGCTTATGCATTGGGCGACGCATGATCGGGTGAGGCGGGTGCGATGAGTGCGCCATTATCGGTGATAATTCCAACCCTGAACGCCGTTGACCGCATCGGCCCGACATTGGGCGCGCTGGTGGCGGGGGCGGGAGACGGGCTTGTGCGGGAGGTGATCCTCGCGGATGGCGGCTCGACCGATGAGATCGGGATCGTTGCCGAAGAGTGCGGGGCGACGCTGGTAAAAGGTACGCCGGGACGCGGGGGACAGCTTCACACGGGCGGGCAGGCGGCGCGGGGGGAGTGGTTATTATTCCTTCATGCCGACACACTGCTGCCCGATAACTGGATCGAGATCACGCGCAAGCATATGCAAAATCACGCGGGCAAGGCGGGGTATTTCCGGCTGAGCTTCGACAGTGAACGCCAATATGCGCGATGGACAGAAGGCTGGGCCAATATCCGCTCACGCGTGCTTGCCCTGCCCTATGGCGATCAAGGATTGTTGATACCGCGCGCGCTGTATGAAGAGGTAGGTGGTTTTCCGCAAATACCGCTGATGGAAGATGTGGCCCTGATGCGCAAACTGGGGCGGCGGCGGTTGCGCGCCCTGCCCGCTTCGGTGCTGACATCCGCTGATAAATACGAGCGTGAAGGGTATTGGAAGCGGGGATGGCGCAACTGGGGCTGTCTTACACTTTACTTTGCGGGCGTTTCGCCTGACAAAATTGCGGAGAGATATAAGAAATAGGAGGCCCGCATGGCTCTCGACACGAACGACGCCCCGCTTCACGCCGCCGATCATAACGCGCCTGACTACAATGCCCGCTGTGACCTTGCCGCCGCCCTGCGCTGGACGGTGCGGCATAACTGGCATGAGGGGATTGCGAACCATTTCTCTCTGGCGGTGTCCGATGACGGCAAAAAATTCCTGTGCAATCCGCGTGATCGGCATTTCAGCATGGTGCGCGCGTCGGATCTGATCCTCGTCGATGGGGATGACCCGGCAACACTGGAGGGGCCGAATGCACCCGATCCGACGGCGTGGGGATTACATGGGGCGCTGCACCGGCGGGTTCCCCATGCCCGCTGTGCGATGCATGTTCATTCCAAATACGCGACGGTCCTGGCCTGTCTGGAGGATTCGGTGCTGCCGCCGTTGGAGCAGAACTGTGCCGCGTTCTACAATCGCACCATTGTCGATACCGGCTATGGCGGGATGGCGTTTGAGGAAGAGGGCGAGCGCTGTGCGGCGATGTTCTCGGACCCGCGCAAAAAGGTGATGGTGATGGGCAATCACGGTGTCATGGTGATCGGTGATACCGTCGCGGAGACCTTCAACCGCCTATATATCTTCGAGCGCGCCTGTGAAACCTACATCACGGCCCTGAGCACCGGGCAAAAACTGCGCATCCTGCCCGATGAAATTGCCGAGAAAACCGCACGGGAATGGGAGGAATATCCCGGCGATACACCCGCCAACCACCTGCGTGAGTTGCGGCGGATACTGGATAATGAAGGATCGGATTACGCAACGTGAAGCGGCTGGTTATATTCGTGAAAGAACCCATGCCGGGGCGGGTAAAAACCCGTCTGGGCAAGGGCATCGGGCTGGTTGCCTCGGCACAGTGGTTTCGGGGTCAGGCGCTGCGGCTTGTACGTGCGATGGCGCGGGATAGACGGTGGCAGACGGTGCTGGCCGTATCCCCCGACAAAGCAGGAATGATGAGCCGCGTTTGGCCGCAAGAGCTGTCCCGCTGGCCGCAGGGGCGTGGTGATCTGGGCGACAGGATGGGGCGTGTTTTCCGCGAGTTTCCTGATGGTCCCGTGGTGATTATCGGGGCGGATATTCCTGACATCTCACCCGCGCATATCCAGCAGGCGTTTCGGGCGCTG
>CALFAK010000029.1 GCA_937948985.1 uncultured Neomegalonema sp.
CATCGAAACGTTCGAATCCACGATCAACGCGACGACAAGCCAGGTTACCTGCGGCAGATTGATTCACCAGCGCTGCGTGAACGTCGGAGCGCCGCAAATCAGGCGCCTTGACATCCCGTTTTGTACAAAGTCGAGCTCAGAAACGGGGATTAAATATCACCAATCCTGACGCGTTACATCGTTGCGGCAATTTCAATGCGCTCATCACCTGCGCTCGCGTATAATGTCGCTTTGAGGTTGCTGGCGAGCTGATGTGTCAGCAACAGATTTGCCTCACGCGACTCAAGATCGCTCAATTCGGATCCTTCACGCAGAATCATGATCGAGCGCTCCGACAACCGTGCTTTTGGGCCTTCGGCTGAGATCATCAGGTTCGTCGCACCTTCGCGCCGTGCGCCAACACGCAAAATCCCGCCTCTCGGCAAGGCCTCAAACCCGACCAAAATCATATTCAACAGCAATTTCAGCACAGCTTTATCGAGGCTTTGCGTGCCAACCTGCCAATCAAGTTTGGTCGGCCCATCACCCACCAGCCCGGCTGTCAGGCTCTTCGCCTCATCCAGCGAAACCATTTCCGAAACATTTCCGGCAACACCAAAAGCCAACCGCATAAACTGCAATTTTGCCGATGCACTGGCCGCGCTGTTCCTGATTAACAGCATTGCCTGTTCAGACATTTCAGCGTCTGATTCGTCTTCAAGGATTTCCAAACCATTATTAACAGCACCAACGGGACTGATTAAATCGTGACATATCCGTGAGCTAAGGAGAGAAGCGAATGTAAGATCAGTCATTAAAGCTACCGGAATAAGGACGATTATTAGACGTGTGCAGATTGATATGTAGCAAGAAATGAAAGAATTATGAACGAATTGTTAACGGTAGGGTCTTTGGTCACAAACCCCTCATTTCCCGATTGGGGTGTGGGCCAGGTGCAATCGGTTATCGGTGACCGCATCACGGTTAATTTTGAAAATGTCGGCAAGCAGGTGATCGACGGTAACGTGATCACACTGGAGCTTAAGGAGTTTTGAGCGCGGTTATCATTTCGCGCTTTCTGCCGTAGCCTTTAACGCGGCTCACATCGAAGCCCGCCGCCGCCAGCCCGCGCCGGACATGCCCCGCCGCGCTATAGGTGGAGAGGGTTGCGCCGTTGTTGGAGTGCGCTCCGATGGCATCCAACACCGATCCCTCCCACATCTCCGGATTCCGCGATGGCGCGAACCCGTCCAAAAACCATGCATCGGCCCGCCCCTGCCACGCCGGCAAAGTCTCCCGGATGTCCCCTTGTACCAGCGTCAGGCGTGCGGAACCAAAGTCCATCACCCCGCCTGCGGCCCATTTCTCAACTAATTCCGTACTCTCAACCGCAAGCTCAGGCCAAACCGACAGCGCGCGTTCAATCTCCAACGCGGTCAGCGGGTACAGTTCAAACGAGACAAATTTCAAACACCCGTCCCCATGTCCGGCCTCACGCCACAACCTTAGCGTGGCACAAAAGTTCAAGCCCGTACCGAATCCCAATTCGCCGATACAGAACGGCGTGCGTTTCAGCCACCGCTCCGGCAACCCGCACCCGCCATGAAACACATGCCGCGTCTCGGCCAGCCCGTCATCACGCGAATAGTAGGGATCATCAAATCGGGTTGAGACAGGAACGCCATCTTCCCAACGCAGGTCTTGCGCATCGTTCTCAGGCATGATCGAAGGCCTTTATGGAAGATGTGATTATCATAGGCGCGGGTATATTCGGTCTGTCGATTGCGCGAAAGCTGCAAAAGACCGGACGCGATGTGCAGGTTTTCGAGGCGTCCCATGTCGGTGCGGGGGCGAGCGCCACCCCGCTAGGCGTCCTCTCCCCCCATGCGCCCGATAACTGGAACGAGAAGAAAGAGGCGCAGTTTCAGGCGCTGCGCTCGTTGCCCGCTCATCTGGATGCGCTGGAGCAGGAAACGGGCCTCTCCGCAGGTTATCGCCGCTGTGGCCGCCTGCTGCCGCTGACCACTGAGAACCAACGCGCTATCTGGACACGCCGCATCAAAGACGCCCGCGAGAATTGGCAGGGCGAAGCGTCGCTTGAAATTGTTGAACCACCCGCAGACTGGCTGTCCCCTGACATGGCCCGATTCGGAGCCGTCCGGTGCGGCCTGAGCGCCCGCATAAATGCCCGCGCATACCTGAATGCCTTGGCCGCCTCCGTGGGCGGGGAGCGTATCCACACCGGAAAAACGCTGGAGAGGCTTGAGCCACAAACCGCCATCTTCACCGACGGCTCTAAAGTCACGGCGAAAGACATCATCGTCGCCTCCGGCACAGACGCCTTCCGTCATTTACCCGATGGCGCGAACGGCGAACCCGCAGGACGCGGCGAGAAAGGCCAGGCGGCTCTATTCCGGCTTGCCCAAAGTGATTCCGAAAACCGCCCCATCGTCTTTTTCGACGGCACATATGTCGTCCCGCGCGGCGACAATATCGTTGCCCTCGGCGCGACGTCAGAGCGTCACTTTGAGGATGCGCATACCACCGACGCATTGCTGGATGCGAAAATCGACAAAGCCCGCGCGCTCTGCCCCGCGCTGGAGGGAGCTGAGGAAATCGAACGCTGGGCCGCGCTGCGCCCCCGTGCGGCGGACAGGCGCTTATTGGTGACCCCGCACCCGACCCTTGAGGGCATCACCATCGCCACGGGCGGCTTCAAAACGGGACTGGCAATGGCGCATATGCTTGAGGTTTAAAGTCATCCGCGATCAGGGTGAGCCATAGAGTGTCAGAATTCGGGCACGTCTTGGCGGGAATTCTGACCCGTGTGTGGATGCTTCTAACCCGCCACAATCGCCCCGCGATGCTGCACCACATGCGCCGCACAAGCATGGCCCGCCGCCAGTGCTTCCACTTGCGCACGGCCCGCCAGTTTCGCCGCCAGATAGGCGCCGTTAAAACTGTCCCCGGCCGCTGTCGTATCCACGACCTGCTTTGCCGCAGGATACTGCCGCACACCGACAGCCTCACCCAGCGAAAGCGGCCCGGCATCCCCGCGCTTCAACGCGCCGATACCATTGTACCCGCCAAATCGCGCCACCACCTGCGCCTCCGTCTCGCCGAACAATGCCATCTCATCATCCAGCGAGGGCAGGGCGATATCCGCCCGCGCCCAATACGCCGCCATAACCTCCCGCGCCGCAGTCTCGCTTTCCCACAGACGGGGGCGATAATTGCTGTCGAAAGCCACAATCTGCTTTGATCCGCGTAAATATTCCAACAAAGCCATCCGCACAGCATAGGGCAAAATCGCCAGTGAAATCCCCGACAGATATAGGCCGTCATAACGCTCAAGCACCGAGAAATCGGTGCCGCCGCCGCGCTGAAACATCTCCCGCGCCGCCGCTTGCCCCCGCCAATAGGTGAACGACCGTTCGCCATCACCCGATGTCGTAATCGCGTACAGTCCCGGAATCCGGTCCTCCGATGTCTCAATTCCGGCGGTCCCGACGCCTTGCGCATCGATGAAATCTCTGATCTGCGCCGAGAACGGATCGCTCCCCAGCCGCGTGATATAATCAACCTCGAAATCCGGCGCATTTCGCTTGAGGTAAACCGCCGTATTCAGCGTATCCCCCGCAACCCCGACAAGCGGATGCGCGCCGCCTGTCGACAGTTCGATCATCGCTTCACCGATACACGCGAACTTCATGCGGAATCTCCCTGATTTGCGAACGTTTCCAGATAATCAGCCCTGAAACCACGATGATGGCCGCCCCCACCAAAGTCCATTGATCGGGCAGGGTGTTAAACACCAGATAGCTGGAAATCGTGAGGTAGATGATGAAGCTGTACGTGTACGGCATCAGCGCGCTGGCAGGCGCGAATCCGTGCGCGCGGGTCATCAGCTCATGCCCCGCCCATCCCCAAATGCCCAGCGCCGCCAGCAACAGCAAATCCGTAACGTTGGCAGGATTCTGCCACTCCCACATTGCGAATGGCAAAAACACCAGCGTCCCGACCATACCTGCGTACAGCTGCAAAGTCTGCGTTGCTACAATACCGGACAGTTTACGCGTCAGGATCGAATAAAGCGCCAGTGCCAGCGTGTTGATGACGCTCAAGATCGCCGCCCAGTGAAACGTCTCCCCGAACGGACGGATCACGATCAACACGCCCAAGAAACCCAACAAAATCGCAAACGCCCGCCAAGGACCAACCTTCTCGCCCAGCAACGGCCACGACAACAGACAGACCAAAACCGGTGCAGAAAACATAATCGCCGATGTCACCGTCAACGGCAGATAGCGCAGAGCCATAAAGTTCAGCCCCGTCGATGCCGCCAGTAACAGCGAGCGTAACAGGACCAACCCGAACCGCTCCGTTGCAAAGCGGTCAAGACTAAACCCGCCACGCGAGACGCTGCCAAAGCTGATAATAAAATGCCCCGCATAGCGGACGAACGCGATTTGCAACGCCGGCAATCCGGCAATCGCCAGCCACTTCACCGTCGTATCCAACATCGCGAAAAACAGATACGCGATCAACATCATCACAATGCCAAGTGTCGGCTGATCCGAATTCGCCCGCGCCGCGATGGACATTTACGCTTTGAGTTTCGCTGCGTAGAAATCGACCATTTGGCTTACCATCTCGTCCCCATGCCCGGCATCTGTCGCCGCCCGCAACGCACCCAGCGCACCCTGCGCCATGACGCTGTTCGCACCCGCATCCCTGGCCATCTGATCGTAATACCCCACATCTTTTGCGGCATTCTTGATCGCAAAGGCCAGCATCGAAGGATCTTTATCAACGCCATACGCTTTGACGAAATCCATCATTCCAGAATGCAGCGGCCCGGCGGACATCACGTTATACAGCTTCTCACGATCAATCCCCGCCACATCGGCCATCGCAAACGCTTCAGCCATCGCATTTGCTACGGTCATGCCGAAGAAGTTGTTCATCAGCTTGATCGTATGCCCCGATCCCAGCGCACCGAGGTGGAAGACGTTTTCACCAAGGTCTTTGAGCACAGGCTCCACCTTCGCAAATGCCGACTCATCACCCGCCGCCATAATGTTGAGCAATCCGTCCTTGGCGTGCGCGGGCGTCCGGCCCAGTGGCGCATCAAGATATGTGCCCCCCGCTGCGGCAACTTCCTCGCCCAACGCACGGGTGCTGCCCGGCAGGGACGTACCGAAATCAACTACGGTCGCGCCGTTGCGCAGCCCTGCAATCACCCCGTCATCGCCCCGCATCCGGCCTTCAACACTTGCGCTGGTGTCCATGCACAGCATCACGATATCGCTCGCGGCGGCAACTTCGCGTGCGGTTCCAACCTCCGTAGCACCCCGGGCCACAGCGGCATCGATATTCGGGCGTGAGCGGTTGGCGGTAACCGTAATGCTATACCCCAAATCCTGCATCCGTCCGACCATCGCCGCACCCATCAGGCCAAGGCCGATAAAGCCGATTGCTGGTTTCGTCATGTCCGTCTTCCTCTGTCCGCTTACATTGCCACATCAAAGGCACGTTTCTTCATGCCTTTTTGAATTTCATAAATCGAGATCGCGACATTCGGTTGCGGCTGTGGAATGCGCACCGGGATGTCCTTCAGGCGTGGATTGATTGTCGATGTACCGCATAGCATCCGTGTGTCGTAATCTTCAATCCCGTCCCACCTGGTCATCGACCCCATAATCGGAAAAGCATCCGCCGCCATCATCTCGTAAAACAGTATCCGCCGCGCCCTGTCGGACGTGTTGAGCGCCGACCCGTGAACGATGCGTCCGTGGTGAATACTCACGGATCCCGCCGGACCCGTCAGCTTGACAGCATCGGCAGGGTTCAGCCCATTTTCCTCCGGCAACATCGCACCCGCGAACACACCATCAACATGATGGTCATAGACCGGGCCTTTGTGACTGCCCGGATAGACCATCAGCGGGCCGTTTTCTTCGGCCATATCGTCAATGATAACCCCGATGGCGAGGATATCGTCATTGGTGTGCGGATAAAACGCATAGTCCTGATGCCACTCCACGGCGGCGCCATAGCCTGCGGATTTCATGTTGAGTTTGGTTGTGTGCAGCCGCAAATCCGGCCCCGCCAAATCCCGCGCGGGGGCAAGAATGTGGTCGGAATACATCAGCTCCTTGACCACATCGCTGGTCGTATGGGGCAGCTTGATCCGGCGCAGACGCGGATTTTCGGGTGTATGCGTGTCTTCAAGGTCAAGGCGGTCGTTCGACTCGGTCATCGATGCGGCTTCCGCTTCAAACCGTGTAATTTCCGCACGGATTTTTGCAATCCACTCGTCCGGTATCTGATTTTCCAGAACCAGGTAGCCGTTCTCCTTGTAAAAGGCGATTTGGTCGGCACTCAGTTGTTCAGTCATCGCAATCTCCCCTCAATCCGGTTTCAGGCGATCAAGTTTCGGTAGGACGGTATTCCGATCAACTTCCAATCCAGTATAGGCTTCAAAACTGCGTATTGCCATTGCGCGGAACAGGTCAAATCCAGTGATGCATTGCAACCCGGCATGTCGTGCCGCGATCAGGAATGGCGTGTGAATGGGCGTGTAGACCGCATCGAATGCCCAGCCTTGACCGCTCAGCAAGGCAAGGTCGAACGCTGAACCCGGATACTCCGCCATCCCCAGTGGCGTCGCATTCACCAATCCATGTGCTTTGGTGGTTCTTTTGGCAAATGTATCAAACCCGATTGCCTTGGCTTTGGGTCCGGTCGTTTTCGCAAGATCGGCGGCACGCGCCGCATTCGTATCATGGATCAGGATTTCAGCGTCTTCCTTTTCCATAAGCGTCGCCAGAGCCGGAGCAATCGCTTTCGCGACACCGCCCGCGCCCGCAATGACCACCGTTCCGATACGCGGGAGGTCTGCGTCTCTCATTGCTGCGAGAAATCCGGTATAATCGGTATTGTATCCCGCAATATTGTTCCCAAAAACGAGCGTATTGCTGGCCCCCAGATGCGCGACAGCCGCATTCATCCCATCGCCCGCGTACGCACGTGCGTTCGTCTTGTACGGATGCGTAACGGTGACGCCCGTCCATCCGTTCGCATGGGCTTCTTTGACGGTGCGAATGAAATCAAAATCATTGATCTGCTTGGTATCGATCAGCGTGAAATCGAGCGTCCATCCCGCCTCGGCACACATAATCTCCAATGCGGCGGGCAAGCGGGTGCGCGAGATGTTTTCGCCGATCAACCCGGCCCGTAGGATACTCATGCCAGTGCCGCCTCCACTTTCAGCGCTGTGTCCAACGTTTTGCGCGCATCGGCCACATCAATCATCGGCGCGGCATTGCCCTCCATCACATCGACGAAGTGATCCAGTTGCGCGTCCAACGGCACGACTTCCGGCACCGGAATCCGCTCCGCCACGGGCGCTTGCGACCAATCCGCAGCGCCAGACCAGTGCGTGAGCGAAGGAAAAGAAACCCCGCCGCCCGTACCCGTAATCCACCACATATCCTGCCTCGTGGACGCAATGTTAGGATTCTCCGCCGTCCCCGCCTCAAAACCCCAAGGGCTGGGCGCGGTATCGGCAAAGCTGATCGCCGCCGTTACACCGGACGCGAACGACAGCGCCACGGCCCCGCTCTCAATCCGTCCCGCCTGCCGCACAGGCTGCGCACCGATACCCGCAACCGCCGTGACATCGCCCAGCACGAACCGCAGCAGATCAATATCATGCACGAGGTTTATCATCACCGGACTGCCGCCTTGCGTGCGCCAATTTCCTTCAAAATAATCATCCGGCTTTCGGACCGCCCATATCATCGTCGAGGTCACAGGCCGCCCGATGGCACCGCCCGCGATCATCGCCCTCAGCTTTTGAACACTGGCATGATAGCGGCGGTGATGTCCTACCAGACTGCCCACTCCCGTTTGTGCGATCACATCGGCCAACGCATCCGCATCGGCCAGCATTCCCGCTACAGGTTTTTCAATCAGCACGCTCCATCCGCGTTTTGCGGCGTATATTCCGTGCGCCGAATGCAATCCCGTGGGTGTTGCGATGATCGCCCCGTCAACCGCTTCGTCAACGTCAGCCATATCGCTGTAATATGCGTAAGACTCCGTTTGCCGTGCGGGATCAGGATCGACCACGCCGACAAGCACGCAATGCGGATGTGCTGCGACCGCGCGCGCGTGGCGCACGCCGATCAGGCCACCCCCGACAACGAGGATACGCTTCACATCACCGCCCCGATTTGCCACGGCACAAACTCGTAATCGCCCAACCCCTGCGCCTCTGACTTCGATGCCTCACCGCTGGCAACGCGCAGGAACAGCTCATAGATTTCGCGGCCCTTCTCCTCAAGGCTAACACCTTCGGTCAGCATCGTCCCCGCATCAACATCCATATCCTCGACCATCCGCGCGGCCATCGTCGAGTTGGTCGCAACTTTGATGGTCGGCGCGGGTTTTGAACCGAACGCCGATCCGCGCCCCGTGGTAAAGCACACCAGATTGCACCCGCCCGCGATCTGTCCCGTCACGCTGGCGGGGTCATAGCCGGGGCTGTCCATAAAGGTGAAACCCTTCGCCCGCACGGGTTCGGCGTATTTATATACCCCCGTCAGCGGCGTGGTTCCGCCTTTCGCCGCCGCGCCCAGCGATTTCTCAAGGATCGTTGTCAAGCCGCCCTTTTTGTTGCCGGGGCTGGGATTGTTATCCATGCTGCCGTTGTTGCGCGCGGTGTAATCCTCCCACCAGCGGATTAACCCGATAAGCCTGTCCCCCGTCGACCGATCCGCCGCGCGGCGGGTCAGCAAGTGCTCGGCCCCGTAAATCTCCGGCGTTTCGGCCAACACCCCCGTGCCACCTTGTGCGACCAACAGGTCACAGGCATAGCCGAGCGCCGGATTAGCGGTAATTCCGCTCCACGCATCCGACCCCCCACATTGCAGCGCCACGGTCAGGGCGGAAGCGGAGCAGGGGGTGCGCACAGCCTGATTGGCCAGCGGCAACATTGCGGCGACCTTTTCAATCCCCAATTCGACTGTCCGCCGCAAACCCGCGACCGACTGGATATTCATCGTTTGAAACATCGGCCCTTGCTTGAGGCCGTAGGCTTCCAGCAGCCAATCGATCTGGTTCATCTCGCACCCCAGACCCACCATCAGCACGCCCGCATGGTTCGGGTGCTTGGCATAACCCCACATCACCCGTTGCAGCGCCTCGAACCCGTCACCGTCCCCTGCCATGCCACAGCCTGTGCCGTGCACAAAAGCGGCAACACCGTCCACATTCGGATATTGGGCCAGCATCTCAGGCGTGAAATGCGCCGCAATCATCCGCGCCGCCGTGGCCGAGCAATTCACCGACGTGACGATTGCTATATAATTGCGTGTCCCTACGCCGCCGTTCTCACGCTGATACCCCATGAAAGTGTCGCGCTGACCTTCCGGCACAGGTGTGACCGGGCGCAGGTCAGTGCCGAATTCGTACTCCGCTTCGGTGTTGCGGAACTCCACGTTATGCGTGTGAACATGCTCACCCGGCGCAATATCCGTCGCCGCATAACCGATCAGATTCGCGTATTTGCGCACCTCACCCCCCGCCGGAATCGCCGCCGTTGCGATCTTATGCCCTGAAGGGATCAGCGCGACGGTCGCCGCCCCTTCAATCGCCACCCCGGCCTCCAGGGCACGGGCGGCGGTGACGACATTGTCGGCGGCGTCCAAGCGTATAAAATCCATCACACTCACTTGAAGAACATTGTCAGCTCAGGGAAGAACAGGATCATCATCAACACGCAAATCTGGATGCCGATAAAGGGCAGGAAGCCCCGGAAGATATCCGGCAAAGTGATATGCGCGGGCGCGACCGACTTGAGATAGAACGCCGCCGGACCGAATGGCGGTGAAAGAAAACTGACCTGCATATTCACGCAGAACAACACCCCGAACCAAATCGACAGATGGCTTGGCGTCAGCGAGCCGAGCAGCCCGATTTCCTCAATCGGCAAACGCTGCACAATCGGCAGGAACACGGGGATAATCAGCAAGACGATCCCGACCCAGTCCATAAATGCGCCCATGAACAGCAGGATCAGCATCATCGTCAGCAGGATCAACGTCGTTGACATCTCTGCCCCGACGATCAAATCCGCCACAAAACGTGGTCCCCCCGCCAGCGTATAAGCGCCTGACAACGTCGCCGCGCCAATCGTCACCCAGATGATCGTCCCCGTCGAACGCAGGGTGCGCATCAGGCTGTTCCAAATCAAATCCCACGAGGCTTCGCCGCGCAGCAATGCGATCACGAACACCGTAACCGCGCCCATACCTGCGGCCTCTGTAATCCCCGTGATGCCGCCATAGATCGAGCCAAGCACGACCCCGATTACTAAGATCGGCGGCACAAGTCCCTTACCCATGCTCCACCCCGTCGCCGTGCGCTTCCACCCGAACGCAAACAGCATCAGCAGCAAGGTAAAGCCGACGATACCGCCGAACCACGGCACGTAATCGGCACTGCCGAACAGGATCGGGTCCACCCCGTCGCCCTTATCGATATTCTGTCCCGACCATGTGAAGAACAGTGCGCGGAAAAACAGCATCGCACACAGGCCGCCAATGACGACGTTCAGAAACGCCAGAAACAGGCCGAGCTTTTCTTTACCGACAGGCTCACCGGGGACAGGATCGGGCAGGGGCGCATCATCGGGATGCATCCGCGTGCGGATCACGATATAAAGGATAATAAGGCTGGCCAGCAGAAAGCCCGGCACAAACGCCGCCGTGAACAGCGCCTTGATCGATGTTTCGGTGATCAGACCGTAGATAATCAGCACAATAGACGGCGGGATCATCGTCCCAAGTGAGCCGGATGCGCAGATCGTGCCGATGGCGAGATTTTGGTTATAGCCCAGCCGCAGCATTTCGGGCAGTGCGATCAGGCCCAAAAGAACCACCTCACCACCGATAATCCCGGACATTGCCGCCATGATAACGGCCATGATCGAGGTGACAATCGCAATCCCCCCGCGCGTCCGGTTCAGCCAGACATTCAGCGAGGAATACATATCCCGTGCAATCCCCGACCGCTCCAACAATGCGGCCATGAAGATGAAAAGCGGAATCGAAATCAGAACGTAGTCCGTCAGCAACCCGTATATCTTTTGGGTCAGCAGATAGAGCGGCCCTGTCCCCGGTCGTCCGGATAGGACGCCCTCCCCGAACGTCCAAGGGGCGGTCAGCAGGGCGGGTTCAAACTTCATAACCATAACCAGAACGGCGAGGATGGCCGACGCCATGCCCAGTGGCATTCCGATGGCGAGCAGGACGATCAATCCCACCATTAAGACCAATGAAATGGTTGCGATATCCATCAGTTTTTCCTCGCCGTATCAGATTGAATAGCGCTACGGGTGACATCCATTTCACCAACACCGTCAGCACCGACCGCCGCGCGCAGCCTCGCCAGCTCATCTTCGTCAATATCGTCGGCGGCCGTATGAATTTTCGGCTCCGCATTCCAGTCACAAACCAGATTCACGACCGCCTGTGCCGCTACCAGAGTGACCGCGATCAGGACCATCGGCTGAATTGTGGCGGGCAGGGGCGGATCAAACGCCGTGCCGAACGTCTCCCACTTATACAGCTTGTTCACAAAAACCTGCTTGTAGCTGCCATAAACAAGAAAGAACGCGAACAGCGCGATGAAAAAGGTCGAAAGGCAATCAAACAGGCGCTGCACCCAACGCGGCATCACATCATAAAGCAGGAAAATGCGGATGTGGCACCGCTGCTGCATCGCGTAGATCCCGGCGGTCAGAAACACAAAGCCCGCGATCCACAAGGTCAACTCGTTCGCCCACAGCGTCGGACGCTCGAACACGTAGCGCAGCAGCACCTCATACATCATCACCAATGTCATCAGCGCGATCAGCATCATGGTCAGCCGCCCGATGAACATCGAGATTTTGTCGATCCCGCGCCCTTCAGTGAACTCCATCGGTGCAAACCGTACCGAACGGACGCCGAAATATCCAAGGATCGGCAATGCGATCAACGCGGTCCAGTCAAAAATATCCGCATACCCGCCGAACAAACCCGCAAGGTCGGGCGTAACATCATTCACGTTATGCAGCGCCGCGATCTGATCAAACTTCGATTGCTGTGCGTAGGGTATAAAATCGAGCATATAGGCGGGAAAATGCCAAATGGCCCATCCCGCCGCGACGATAAACGCCAACGGAATAACCCATTCGAGAAAACCACCCGATTTGGCGGTGTCATCCATAATGCTTCCTCCCCCTTGCGTGCCGTTATTTTGTTTTTTCAGTCGGCACGATAATGGTCGATAAAGTCCAAGTCCGGTTCAACACCGATACCCGGCGCGGTCGGGATGGCAACAGTGCCACCATTCTCCGCGACTTGTTTTTGTATATTCAACGGCTCTTTGAGCAGATTGTCACGGAACTTGTTGTCCGTCGTGTCAAACTCCAGCAATGGCTCGCGCGGATGCAAGCCACCGGGTAAAGGTGGCATCGCGGCCAGCAATTGCAGGTTGGTCGCCACCGCAATCGCCGATCCCCATACATGGTTCACCACAGGCGTGAAATGCGCATGACACAGCGCCAGCACCCGCAGATATTCCGAAATCCCACCCAGCGCGCATACTTCCGGCTGCGCAATATCCAGCCCGCGATTTTCCAGTATCGCCCGCCATCCCCAACGGTTGAACTCCGCCTCACCGCCTGAGATATTGGTTTTCAGGCCCGCACGCAGCTCACGATAGCCGTCATGATCTTCCGGCGCGACCGGTTCCTCGAACCAATACGCGTCAAGTTCATCCAACGCGCGTCCGACATAGAAAGCATCGCCCGTCGTATAGCAATGGTTTGCATCCGCCATAAACGGGAAGTCATCGCCAACGCCCCTTCGCACGGCCTGCGCCAGCTTTACATCGTCTTTCGGACCAAGCCCGATCTTCATCTTCGTTGCAGCAAAGCCCATGCCCTTGATTGCGGCGGCCTCATCCACAAAACGCGCGGCCAGCGACGCCGCATCCTCACGGCGCAGCATCATACCGTAGCCGTAGACGGAAACCCGCTGCCGATGCGCCCCGCCAATCAGCTTATGCAGCGGCATTCCCGCCACCTTGCCCGCAATATCCCACAGTGCAATGTCTACGCCCGACAACGACTGCAACGGCATACCTTTTTGCCCGTGATCGCGAAGCAGATTGTAAACTTTGTGCCAGATCACATCACGGTCCAACGGATCATGCCCCAGCACCATCGGCTGGATCACCTGTTCAACGATTGTTTTATTGGCGCGGGCGACATTGCCGGGGCCGAAACACTCGCCCCATCCGGTCATACCCTCATCGGTCCGCACTTCGACCAGATGGGCCGTGCGCAAGCCGTAGTATTGCTGCGAATACCCCAATTCTTCGGGCATATCGTATTGCAGCACGTGGCTGATGATTTCGGTAATTTTCATAAACGAATAAAACTCAAGTCGAAGAAGGGGGCCGTGGCCCCCTTCCCGTTGAAGTTATTTTGACATTGCAGCTTTGAATTCTTCCACTGAAACTGAGCCGTCGCCGTCTTTGTCCATTGCCGCGAATTCTTCGGCCAAGTCCGGTTTCGCCTTAACCAGACCCAGTTGGGTAAGGTATTCGATATGGCTGGCAACCAGCGCCTTGGCTTCCGGCGTTGTCGCAAATTCAGGCCATGTTTCCTGAGCCGCCGTGCGGAAGGTTTGCAGGTCTTCAGGTGACCATTGGGAAATCGTTATGCCTTTTTCTGTCAGGCTTGCCACGGCTTCAGCGTTCTTCTTCTCGAATGCCAGCGCGCTTTTCAGGGCGATGTCACCGATGGCGACTTCCATGATCTTACGGTGTTGCGCAGGCATTGCGTCCCACACTTCTTTGTTACACGCGATGTGGTCCGAAGGCATCGAGTGGAAGCCCGGATAGTTCGCATAATCAGCAATGTCATAAAGGCCGAGGCCGACATTGTTCGCGATACCCGATGCATCCGCGCCGTCGATGATCCCGGTTTCAAGCGCCGTGAAGATCTCGGTGAAATCCATCACAATCGGCTTTGCGCCCAACTTCTCGAAAATCTTCGTTTCCATGCCGGGAGGGGAACGGAATTTCCAGTCTTTCAGATCGCTGATGCCGGCAATCGGTTTGGTCGAAGCGAACGATTCCTGACCGTAAACGATCCAGCCGACCAGCTGCATATCGTATTTGTTATAAAGCTCATTCGCCGCCTCACGGCCACCACCGTAATACAGCCACGAAAGCTGCTGCACGGGGGTCGCATAGCCGCCCATGATGTCGCCGACGAATTGGAATGCGGGGTTTTTACCCGTCTGATAAGCACCGCCCGTCGCATCGCAATCAAGAATACCCGTCGCGGCGGCATCGAATGTCTCAACTGATTTCACGACCGATGACGAGTAGAACATTTCCACTTCGATTTCGCCGTTCGACATCTCTTGAATGTTTTCTACATACTCGGTCAAAAGCTCGCCGGATGCCGTTTCAGGTGCGTAGTGTGTCTGGATGCGCAGCTTCGTGGTTTCGGCGGATGCGGCGAACGCAACGCTCATCGCGCATGTTGCCATCAGCGCAACGGATGCCGCTTTCTTTAGAACTTTCATGGATTCCTCCCAAAGTGTTAATTTTGTTTCGGGGCTTGACTACCCTCTTATTTGAAGATGCGGGGAAGGTTAGACGGCGAAAATTCATACGGCAACAGATTAGTGCGTATTTTTAGAAATTTTGAAGTATTTGCAAAATCTCAAAATTTCAGGAATGCTTGAGTCGAATAACAGGCTTAGCAATGTCCACAGAAACCACCATTTATCTCAACCTGAGGCAACGGTTAACATCGGGCGGCTTTCCGCACGGTGAGAAACTGCGCCCTGAGATTCTGCGTAAAGAATTCAATTGCTCAGCCAATACCATCCGTGAAGCATTGTTGCGCCTATCCACTGTAGGGTTGGTCGAATTTCAGGAGCAGCGCGGTTTTCGCGTGCCTGAACTCTCTGATAGTTTGCAGCACGAACTGACCCATATGCGTATTCTGCTCGAATGCGAAGGGGCGTGTCTGTCGATCCGCCAGGGCGGTGTTGCGTGGGAAGCGCGGCTGTCGGCGGCGCATCACAAACTCTCGCATATCGAATCCCGTGTCCGGCTCAGCGGGGGCGAGGTTGGTCCGCTCATAACGCTGTGGAGTACAGCGGAGCAGGAGTTCCATGAAACGTTGATCGATGGCTGTGGCTTGGATGTGCTCAGGCAAACCCATTTGGTCGTTTATCACCGTTTTCGCCAGCAACTCATCACTTCGGATCGTGAGTTCATCTACATCCCCGAAAACATCGAACAGCATAAGATGATCCTTGATGCCGCCCTAGACAGGGATGAGGATGCGGTTCGGGAGCGGATTCAGGACCACCTGTCCCGCAATCTTATGCACCCCTTACCGATTGCTACGGCATCGAAAAAACCGCTTGCAAAATCCATTGCCAATCTGGCCACTTGATGCGGAAATCCGCATTCATCAGGAGAACCGACCACTATGGCTGATCGTTTGAAAGGAAAGCGTGTCCTTGTTACCGCCGCAGGGCAGGGCATAGGCCGCGCCAGCGCACTTGCGATGGCCGATGAGGGCGCGCATGTTTTTGCGACAGATGTGAACGGGGATGCGCTGTCCGCAATCAACGAACTGGGACGCGAGAATGTTGAAACCTTTGCGCTCAACGCCCGTGATGCGGGCAGTATCGCGTCGGGTGTGGAGCGTGCGCAGCCTGATGTGCTGTTCAACTGCGCGGGTTTTGTACATGCGGGAACGATCCTTGAGGCCAGTGAGGACGATTGGGATATGGCGTTCGACTTGAATGTCCGGTCCATGTTCCGCACGATCCGCGCCACGCTGCCGGGCATGTTGGAGCGGGGCGGCGGTTCGATTATCAACATGTCCTCGGCCTGCTCATCGATTATCGGCGCACCGAACCGCTCGATCTATGGCACAACCAAAGCCGCTGTCCTGGGCCTGACCAAAAGCGTCGCGATCGATTACATCACGCAAGGCATCCGCTGTAACGCCATTTGTCCCGGTACCGTTGAAAGCCCCAGCCTGCATGAGCGTCTGCGCGCCACGGGTGACTACGAGGCGGCTATGAAAGCCTTTGTCGCCCGCCAGCCGATGGGCCGTATCGCCAGCGCTGAAGAAATCGCCGCCCTCGTCGTTTATCTGGCCAGCGATGAGAGCGCCTTCACGACGGGGCAGGGTCATATCATTGACGGGGGGTGGTCAGGCTAATGGTAAAGCGCATCACAATCGACGACCTGCGTTCGCGCAAGTGGTTCATGAACCCGGATAATCCTGAAATGACAGCGCTCTATCTGGAGCGCTATCTCAACTATGGCCTCACCCGTGCGGAACTGCAATCGGGCAAACCGATCATCGCCATCGCCCAGACGGGCAGTGACCTTTCCCCCTGCAACCGCCACCATATCGAGTTGAGCAAGCGGGTACGGGACGGGATTATCGCGTCGGGCGGAACCTGCATCGAAGTACCTGTGCATCCAATTCAAGAAACGGGTAAGCGTCCCACGGCCATGCTCGACCGTAATCTCGCGTATCTGTCTCTCGTCGAGACGCTGTTCGGCTATCCCCTCGACGGTGTCGTTCTGAACATCGGCTGTGATAAAACCACCCCGGCCCTGCTTATGGCCGCCGCAACCGTCAACATTCCCGCCATAGCCCTTTCCGTCGGCCCGATGCTGAACGGCTGGTTCCAGGGCGAGCGGACGGGGTCCGGCACGGTTGTCTGGAAGGCCCGCGAGATGCTGGCCGCCGGAGAGATAAATGACGAGGAATTCATGGACCTCGTCGCAAGCTCCGCCCCGTCTGTCGGCTATTGCAACACAATGGGCACGGCGACGACGATGAACTCGCTGGCTGAGGCGCTTGGTATGCAACTGCCCGGTTCTGCCGCTATCCCCGCACCATACCGTGAGCGCGGACAGATGGCCTATGAAACCGGACGTCGGATTGTCGAAATGGTCTGGGAAGACCTGCGCCCTTCTGACGTGATGACCCGCGCGGCGTTCGAGAACGCCATTGTCATAAACTCGGCAATCGGCGGCTCTACAAACGCCCCGATTCACCTCAACGCCATTGCCCGCCATCTGGGTGTGCCGTTGGATAATGATGATTGGCAAAAGCTGGGCCATAACATCCCGCTATTGGTCAATCTTCAGCCCGCAGGTGAGTATCTCGGCGAAGACTACCAACGCGCGGGCGGCGTCCCAGCGGTGGTCGGCGAGTTGATCGCTGAAGGGCTGCTGCCAAACCCTGATGCGATAACGGTCAACGGGCGCGGCATGGGTGAGAATTGCGCGGGCCGCCGATCCGAAAACATGGACGTTATCAAGGCGGTAAACGCCCCACTTAAAGCTCAGGCTGGCTTTATCAATCTCAAAGGTAACCTCTTCGACAGCGCGCTGATGAAAACCAGCGTTATCAGCCCCGTCTTCCGCGAAACCTACCTCTCCAACCCCGCCGACCCCGAAGCCTTCGAGGGCCGCGCTATCGTGTTTGACGGGCCGGAGGACTTTCACCATCGCATTGACGACCCGGCAGAAGCCATTGACGAGAATTGTATTCTCTTCATGCGCGGTGCGGGTCCGGTCGGTTATCCCGGCGGCGCGGAGGTCGTCAACATGCGCCCCCCCGCCTATCTTCTAAAGCAGGGCGTCGAGGCATTGCCCTGCGTCGGCGACGGGCGGCAATCGGGCACGTCTGGCAGCCCCTCAATCCTCAACGCTTCGCCGGAAGCGGCCACGGGCGGCGGTCTCGCCCTGCTCAAGAACGGCGACACCGTCCGAATCGATTTGGGCAAATGCACCGCTGATATGCTTGTGCCTGAAGATGAGCTGCGCAAACGGGCGGCGGCGCTGGAGGAGCATGGGTATCCACATCCGCCGAGCCAATCCCCGTGGCAGCAATATTTCCGCGAGAAAGTAGGACGTTTTGACGAGGGCATGATCCTCAAGGACGCCGACAATTACAAAGACATCGCCCGCACATCCATGCCCCGCGACAATCACTAGGAGCCGCCAATGACAGACCTTCTTCTCATCGGCGGGGCCACCCCCGTCATGCTCGACCGTTTGGGCGAAAAGTTCACCATCCATAAGACGACTGACATGGATGATCCGGCTGCATGGCTGGCTGACAATGGCAGTAAGATCAGCTACGTGGCGACGAATGGTCATGATGGTGTGAAGCCCGCTTATGTCGATGCGATGCCCAACCTCAAAGCGATCAGCTGTTACGGCGTCGGCTATGATGCGATTGACACGACACAGGCCGTATCGCGCGGGATTGTTGTTACGCACACGCCGAATGTTTTGAATGCGGAGGTCGCGACGACAACTGTGTTGCTTATGCTGGCTTGCTACCGCGAGATCCTGCGCGATGATGCCTATGTCCGCGCAGGACGGTGGGAGGCAGAGGGTAATGCGCCGCTGACCCGCTCAGCGGACGGGCAAACCGTCGGCATCTTGGGCCTTGGCCGGATCGGGCAGGCCATTGCGGATAAAATGGCGGCGTTTGATGCGACCATCGTTTACCACTCGCGCAATCAGAAAGATGTACCTTATAAATATTATAGTGATCTCAAGGAGATGGCGCGCGACGTTGATGTCCTCGTCTGCATCACGCCCGGCGGCGCGGCGACAAACAAGATTGTCAATGCGGAGGTTATGGAAGCGCTCGGCCCGCAAGGCACACTGATCAATGTCAGTCGCGGCTCCGTTGTGGATGAGGCCGCGCTGATTGAGGCGCTGCAAAGCGGCAAACTCGGTTGGGCCGGACTGGATGTGTTCGAGGCCGAACCCAAAGTCCCCGAAGCGCTGCGCAAGCTCGATAACGTCGTCTTATTGCCCCATGTCGGCAGTGCCACCAATGAGACACGCGCGGCGATGGGGGCGCTCACGGTGGATAATCTGCTGCAACATCTTGAAGATGGCACGGTTATCTCAGCCGTTCCCGAATGCGCCGGAATGTAGCGATGGCTGCGATTGCTGACGTTACCGCCCGCCTGTTCGCGGTGCCATTGGATGAAGTGCTGGTCGATGCCAAACACGGCGCGCACAGTCATTTCCACCTGATCACCGCGACCGTCACGCTAGATGGCGGTCGGCAGGGGACGGGGTACACTTACAATGGCGGTCGCGGTGGCCATGCGACGGCTGCGATGATCCGCCATGACCTCGCGCCGTTTCTGGCGGGGCGTGAGGCTGCAGATGTTGAAGCGCTGAACGCGGCGATGTTGGAGCATATGCACTATGTCGGGCGCGGTGGCATCCTCAGCTTTGCTGTTTCCGCTGTTGATATTGCGCTGTGGGATTTGCGCTGTCGGGCGGCACAAAAACCGCTGTGGCAGATGGCGGGTGGCGCAGGTAAGACTTGCAAAGCCTATGGCGGCGGCATTGATTTGGCGTTCCCTCTACCCAAACTTATCAACCATGTGCGCGGCTATCTTGATGCGGGGCTTAACGGAGTGAAGATCAAGGTCGGCCAGCCGGATATGGCCGATGATATCACCCGTATCCGCGCTGTGCGTGAGGCTATCGGCCCCGACACCGCCTTCATGATCGATGCTAATTATTCGTTGAGTGTTGAACAGGCGATCACGCTGGCGAATGCCGTGAAAGATCAGAATATCCTGTGGTTTGAGGAGCCGATTATCCCCGATAACTACCCCGGATATGCCAAAATCACTGATGCGACGAGAATGGCCGTGGCGCAGGGCGAGAACCTGCACACGATTCACGAGTTCGAGATGGCCGTCGCCCAAAGCAAACTCGGCTTTATCCAACCGGATGCCTCTAACTGTAACGGCATCACCGGATGGCTGGAGGTGGCCACACTGTCAAAAGCGGCGGGTATCCCGGTGTGCAGCCACGGGATGCAAGAATTGCAAGTCAGTCTCGTCTCTGCGCAGGAACATAGCGGCTGGTTGGAGGTTCACAGCTTTCCGATAGACCGCTACACAACGCGCCCGTTGGTTGTTGAAAACGCCCTTGCTGTTGCGCCGGATACTGCGGGGATCGGTGTTGAATTCCGTTGGGATATGCTGACGCCATTTGAGATTGCGCTCTGAAGCCGCTATTTCACGTCAAGATTTTGAACCGCTCCCTGATAGCACGATCCTGCGCGATGCTGAGATAATCGGGGCGGTGCGTGTCCAGTATCTCCCGCGCCTTCACATTTGCCCGCGTCCAAGCATCCTGCGCCCCGTTTTGCGCCCATGTTCTCGGTTCCTCGCGGTCGGCGAGTTGGGGATAGAAGTAGTCCCGCTCCATTGCCGCGTAGGTATGCTGTCCGCCGAGGAAATGGCCATCCCCCAGCACCGCGTCGCAAATGGCATCAAAGCCCAGATTTTCCTCCGTCACCTCGACCCCGCGCAACGCCCGATAGGTCATCGCGTGCATCTCATCATCCAAGATAAACGCCTCGAAACTCGCGCCGAGCAGGGCGGCGGTCATGCCGGAACTTTCGTAGATCAGGTTCCCCCCGGCCAGCGCCGCCGCAAGGCTGGTCATGCCTTTTTCGACACCATATTGCGCGTCAATCGCTTTGGCATCGGTCATCGAACACGCGACACCCGACGGCAGGCCGAGCCAGTTCGACAGCTGTGCAGACGCCGCGTTCAGCAGCGCCGTCTCGCCCCCGCCACCCGCGAACGCGCCACTGCGCAGGTCTATCACCAGCGGCCAGTTTGAGAAAATCATCGGGAAACCGGGCGAGATCACATTGACCATCACCAAACTGCCCAGCGTCTCCGCCAGTGACTGCGCCAGAAATCCCGCCATCGTCGCCGGAGCGGTCGCCCCCGCTTGCGCCGCTGTGATGCAGGACATGGGTATTTTATGCTCGATGCATTTATAGACGACATCAACCGCGTCTTCACCGAAACGCATGGGCGATATCACAGGGCTGATATGGGTTTTCATGAAGGGACGCTTGGCAAACGCACCCTCTCCCCCCGCCACAATATCCAGCATCCCGATAATCGGATCGACATGCTCGGCCACGGTAAAGGCGGTCGCGGTGTGTTTACTGGTGTTTTTCACGAGCGCATAGGCCGTGTTCACGTCCAGCTCGAAAATATCAGGCACATCGGTGGCGATGCAGCAGCGGGTGAACCACGCCACATTGTCGAGCGTGTCTTGCAGCCGCGTGAAATCGTGCAGGTCGGTCAGGGTTGAAGAGCGGTAAACCCCTGTCTCCATATCCAGCGTATTCACCGCCGCGCCTCCGGTCCCGAAATAGACGCGGTCGCCGCCGACTTCGATGGAGCGGTCGGGGTCGCGGCCATGCAGGACAAAACGCTTGGCCGAACCCGCAATGATGTCCTCCACCAGCGCGGGGGGCATGTGGACCCGCCCGTTCGCGGAGCAGCAACCCGCCGCGACCAAATCCCGCTCCAACCGTTCAGGCACTTCGCCCATGCCCAATTCATCCAGCAGGCGCAGGGCGGTTTGGTAGATGTTGGTGAGGTCCGCTTCGTTCAACGGCCTGTATTGGCCGCCTATCTGTCCGGGTGGGGCGGGGTTGATCTTAGGCGGCGCCGCACGCAGGGCCAATCGCTCGCTTCGCCCGCCTGCCCGTTTTGCTTTGCGTCCTGTTGTCATGCCTGAACCCTTTCCCACGGGACATTCCCGTGCAAGGGCGTTACACAAGATCAGGCAAAGTCGAATAATAGATTCCGAAATGCATAATAACGAACCCGCCTTCACCTTTCGCGCCGTTCAGGTGTTCGTTGCGACCGTGGATGCGGGGTCGGTAACGCGCGCGGCGCATCAATTGGCGATCAGCCCGTCTTCCGTCTCACAACAATTGTCGAATCTGGAGGCGGCGCTGGGAGCGCGGCTGGTGGTGCGTTCGGCGCGGACATTCCGGTTGACCGAGGCGGGTACACTGTTCCTTGACCGCGCGAAAGGGTTGCTCGATGGGGTTGGCGCGGCGAAGGCGGAACTGGCGCTGGCCGATCAAGCCCCGCCGATGACCCTGCGTCTGGCCACGATTGAGGAGTTGGACGCAACCGTGACCGCGCCGATGTTGAAGCGGTTGACACGGATGTATCCGAATATCGCGTTCTCGTTTTCCAGCGGAGCGAGCCATGAGAACCATGATGCATTGGCCAGCCGCGCGGTAGATCTGATGCTTGCGGTCGATACGGTCGGGGATGCGGATTGGGTGGAAATGCATCCTGTTTTACGCGATCCGTTCATCCTGGTGCGCGCGGCGGGTTTGCCGCCTTTCGAGACACAAGCCGATATGAGCGCCCATCCCCTCATCCGATATACAAGCGCGTTGCAGATCGGACGGCATATCGAGGCACAGCTTCGGCGCACAGGACTGCGCCCGCCTAAACGCTTCGAGTTTTCCAGCAACAGGGCGCTGTTGGAGACCGTCGGCGCGCTGGACGGCTGGGCGGTCACGACGGCGTTCGCGTATCTGAGCACGTATCCCGCACCCGGTTTGGTGGAGGCGCAAGCCCTGCCGTTGCCGGGATTTTCGCGCCGTCTGGCTTTGCACGCCCGCGCCGGGGCGCTGGGTGATTTGCCGGAGCGTATTGCGGTTGAAATGCGCGATTGTCTGGCGGCGCATGTGCTGCCTGAGGCAGAACAACGCTTGCCGTTTCTGGGGCGGGCATTCGAGGTATTGACTTAGATTATGCGGATTATCCAAATCATTATTTCGATAAATCCGCATCGTAGTGCAATCGATTGTCAGCCATCGTATGCCTAAGGCATCCTCCGCCGGAATGAATTTGTGGAATGGAGCACATCCGATGAAATCGCAAACACGTGTTGTTGTAATAGGTGGCGGTATCGCCGGATGTTCAACGCTTTACCACCTGACCCAAGAGGGTTGGACCGATGTTGTCCTCGTCGAACGTAACGAGCTGACCTCCGGCACGACCTGGCACTCGGCGGCGCAGGTGACGAATTTCGGCATGAACCAGACGATGGTGGGCCTGAAAACCCATTCGATCAATCTGTATAAAGAGCTGCGCGACGATCCTGATTACCCCGTCAACTACCACCACGGCGACGGTGGCATCCGGCTGGCCAATACGGAGGCGCAGATGGAGGGCTATCGGCATTTCTCCTCGATGGCGCGCGGAATGGATGTTGAGTTTGAGGTGATTGACGCCCAAGAATGCGCGCGCCGTCACCCGCTGATCTCGACTGATAACTTGGTCGGCGGGTTGTGGGATGGCAATGACGGCGACATTGATCCCGCACAGCTGTGCCAAGCGCTCGCGCGGCGGGCGCGTAAAGCCGGTGCGGAGGTTTATCGCAACACGCCCGTAACGGGCCTGACCCAACACAAAGACCACTCTTGGACCGTCCACACCGACAAGGGCGATATCGCCTGTGAGATCGTCGTCAACGCTTGCGGGTATCGTGTGAACGAGGTCGGCGCGATGATGGGCGTCCAACACCCCGTCACCTCGATGGAGCACCAGTATTTCGTCACCGAGGAAATCCCCGCAATTGTCGAGGCTGGTCACCGGATGCCGCTGCTGCGTTGTCCGATCAGCGACTATTACAGCCGTCAGGAGAAGAACGGCCTGTTGGTCGGGTTCTACGAGCAAGACTGCAAGACATGGGGCATGGACGGGATTGATCCGCATTTCGTCAACGCCCTGTGTCCGGATGATCTCGACCGTATCACCGACGTTCTGGAGGGCGCGTTCGCCCGAATGCCCGCGCTGACTGAAGTTGGCATCACCACCGTCATCAACGGCCCGATCACCTACACCATCGACGGCGCGCCCCTCGTCGGACCCATCCCCGGCAAGCGCAATGCGTACTGCATCATCGGGTTGCGCGCGGGGCTGGGCGAGGGTGGCGGCCACGGCTGGCTGCTTGCGCAACAGATCGTGCATGGCGAGGCGTGCTACGACACATGGTGCATCGACCCCCGCCGCTTTACCGGTCACGCCAATGTCGAGTTGACCGCGCTCAAAGCCATTGAAGACTACCAAAACGAATTCCGCTTCCACTTCCCCAATGAACACCGCCCTGTCGGACGCAACGCCAAGACAACCCCGCTGACTCCGATTATGGCCGCAGAGGGGGCAGAGTTCACTGTGGTGAACGGCTGGGAGCGCGTCGAGTTCTTCAAACCAACCCCTGATTTTCACGTCACCCACGGTTTCAAATTCGATGAGAGTTTCGACATCGTTGCCGCCGAGGTCGCCGCCGTACAAAACGCCGTCGGCCTGTGCGAGGTCAACGGCTTCAACCGCTTCGAGATTACCAGCGCGGATGCCCAATCCTTCCTCGACCGCATGGTCTGTGGCCGTCTGCCCCGCAAGGAGGGGCGCGTGGGCCTCACGTACCTGCTCAACCACCACGGAATGTTGAAAGCCGAAGCGACCATCGCCAATATCCCCGCTTCAGATCGCGGCCCTGCGCGCATTTGGTACGGCTCTGCGGCGGCGGCGGAGTTCCATGATATGGACTGGTTGACGCAGAATATCGGCGCGGATGAAGATGTCTCGATCCGCTCTCTGACGAATGACCAAACCATTCTGGTGCTGGCCGGACCTAAGGCCCGCGCTGTCCTCAGCGCAGTAAGTCGCGATGATTGGTCAAAAGCCGCCTTCCCGTGGCTCTCAGTGCGCGAATGTTTCATCGGCTATGCGCCCGCAACGGTGATGGGCGTCAGCTTCTCAGGCGAGTTGGCGTATGAAATCCATATCCCCAACGCCTCCCTCTACGCTGCATATATGGCCTTGCGCGAGGCGGGCAAGGCTCACGGCTTGCGCCTTTTCGGTGCCCATGCGGTTGAATCGATGCGGATGGAGAAGGGGTACCTGCATTGGAAAGCCGATATTCTCACCGAATTCGACCCGTTCGAGACGGGCCTCGACCGCTTTGTGAAGATGGACAAGCCGGACTTCATCGGCAAGGCCGCGCTTGCGGAGAGGCAGGGCAAGGGGCTGACCAAGCGTTTCGTTTCACTGGTCCTCGATAGTAAAACGGCTGCTGCACATGGCGGTGCATCGGTGATGATCGGCGATAAGGTTGTCGGCACAGTCACTTCAGGCGACTGGGGTCACCGCGTCGCGCAAAACCTCGCCTATGCCTTTGTCGACCCGTCGCTCGCAGAAGGCGCAACCCTTACCATCGACGTGTTGGGTGAACATGTCCCCGCAAAAATCATCCCCGCCGGACCCTACGATCCGGCAATGGAGCTGGTGCGGAGTTAATGCCCCCGCACAACTGAACCCGGCACAATGCCCGATCGCGCGATGTATGTCTGCACATCGCGCCCGGCGAACAGACCATAATTCTCCAACAGGATCGTTTTGATGCCATAGGCCGCACCGCCCAGTACGTCTGTGTGCAGCGTATCCCCAACCAGCACGCTGCGCGATGGCATAATCGGACCAAGGTGATGTGCGACGATGTCAAAGATGTTTCCGAACGGCTTTCCATAGAATGCCAGCGCACACCCCGTCCGCCGCGTCAGATCATGCGCGTAATAGCCAGGTTCCAAGCTCAGCCCGGTTTCACGCGGGGCGACGATATCGGGATTGCCGACAAGCACGGGGCGGGGGCGTTGGCTGAGGGCGCGGGACAACAGATCTTGCCGCGCATCCGTCCATTCCCCGCTGCCGAGCAGCACAAAACCCCGCGCCGCATCGTACGACGCAGCATCGTCACGTAATGCAAAGCAATCGATACCAAGCTCTTCAATCTGCGATTGCGCCGTCGCCATCACACCCCAGCGCATAGGGGGATGTCCCTCTAATCCGATTTTCAGCGCGTCACGACTCGTCACGATCTCCCCGGCTGTGAAATCAAAGCCGAGCCGATGGAATTTTTGCAAACTCACCGCCGTGGGAACGCTTGCGCTGTTGCTGACGATTACGACGCGCTTGCCCCGCGCACGCAATGAGGCGATCAGGTCAACTGCACCCGGAATCGCAGTCTCGCCGACATTCAGCACGCCGAACGCATCGAGCATCACCAGATCATACGGTTCCAGCGCAGCGCTAAGGTGGTCAAATCTTTCCGGTTCGCCTTCATGGCGCGCACGGGGCAGGGCATCGCGAACAGCTTCGTATTGATCGAAAGCCCAATCAACATCATTGGCCATGTCAGATGATGGCCCCGCGCACTTTGGCGGAAATCCATTCGCTGATAATCACCGTTCCGAAGATGACGATCAGGATCAGTGTGACTTGCGGCCATGCCAACGTGTCCAATGACCCCTTCAACTGCAAACCGATACCGCCAGCGCCGACCAGACCCAGCACGGTGGATTCGCGGATGTTGATGTCCCAGCGGAACACGGCAATTCCGGCGAAAGCGGGCATAATCTGAGGCACGATCCCGTATGCCATCACCTGCCACCGGCTTGCTCCGGTTGCGGTGATCGCTTCGACTTGTTTTGTGTCGATTTCTTCAATCGCCTCGTATAGCAGCTTTGCGCAGAAACCTATGGAGCGGATCGCGATGGCAATCATACCTGCGAAAACGCCCGGCCCTAAAATCGCCACCAGCAACAGCGCCCAGATAAGCGAGTTGATCGACCGGGTCGAAACGATGATCAGCAGTGCGATGGGGCGGATTAACAGCGCGCTTGGTGTGGTGTTGCGCGCGGCCAGAAATGCCACCGGAACCGCCATCAGTAACGCGAAAAATGTACCCAACGTGGCGATGTTCAGCGTATCCCAAAGCGGCTCCCACAGCTTTTCCATATAGGACCAGCGCGGCGGAATCGCTCTGCCGCCAATGTCCGCCGCAATGCGCGGGGCGTCCCAGACGAAAAACCACGTCGTCGCATCCGAGATTTGCTTCCAGCACCACAGAAAGATGATCGTGCCGATCATCCAGGCACCCCAGCGGGTGAACTGACTCTTACGGTCGCGCAGCATCCAGGTTTTTGTGCCGTCTCCTGTCAAAATCTGAGGCATCTATTGAACCCTCGCGCGGATGATACCTGACAAGTATTCCAGCACCATGACCACAGCGATGATGATGAGCAGGATTGCCGCCGCAGTATCGAATTCGTATCGGTCAAAGGCCGTGTTCAATGTCGCACCGATCCCGCCCGCACCTACCAAGCCGAGGATGGCGGATTCGCGGAAATTGATGTCGAGACGATACATCGACAAGCCGATCAGGCGGGGCATGACTTGCGGCTGTATTCCATAGTTGATCCACTGGCTCCAAGACGCGCCGGTTGCCTTTACAGCCTCCGCCTGACTACGATCCAGGTCTTCGATATCCTCGGCGAGCAGTTTGGCGAGGAAGCCGATGGAGGCGAAGCTGAGGGTCAGAAATCCGGCAAGGGGGCCGAAACCGAAGATCGCGACCAGCAAAATCGCAACGATGATCTCGTTTAGCGCACGGCTGAGCGCGACAATCCCGCGACAGATCAGGTAGATCGGCAGAGGGGCAATGTTGCGCGCGGCACCGAGGGCCACGGGCACGGACAGGACGATTCCGACCACCGTTGCGGCAATAGACATAATCGCGCTTTCGATCATGCCTTCCTTGATATCAGCGGCACGTGAACTGAAGTCCGGGCTGGAAAACGCGACGACGAATTTCCAGCCGCGTTCCAGCCCCTCGTAAACCCGTGACCAGTTCACATCGAGCGACGACAGAGCCGCGATAAAGTAAACCACTGCGCCGATAAGCAGCGCCCAACGTAACCACGCGCGTTTGATAAACGGCGGTTTGCGCCATTCGCGTCCGACACGTTCTGACAGCGCGACGCTCACGTTTCTGCCTCGTCTTCCTCTTCGATCTTCTCGATGGTCTCTTTCCAATCTTCCTCGCCATAGATGCGGGTCAGGACTTCTTCGGTCAGACCTTCGGGTGGCCCGTCAAACTGGACAACGCCCTTGGTGAGACCGATCACCCGCTGAACGAACATCTGCGCGAGTTTCACGTCGTGAATGTTGATGATCGCCGCCAAATCGCGCTCGCGACATAATTCGCAAATCAGACGCATGATCTGACGGGAGGTTTTCGGGTCCAGTGACGCGGTTGGTTCGTCCACCAGCAAAAGGGCGGGGTCTTGGATCAGTGCCCGCGCGATGCCCACACGCTGACGCTGTCCGCCAGAAAGCTCATCCGCGCGCTTATCGGCCATTTCGAGCAAGCCGACACGGTCGAGCAGGCGATAAGCCTCGTCCACATCGGTTTGCGGATATTTGCGAAAATAACTGCGCCAGAAACCGACATAGCCAAGGCGACCGGAGAGGACATTTTCCATCACGGTCAGGCGTTCGACCAGCGCGTATTCCTGAAAGATCATTCCCATACGGCGACGCATCTTACGCAGGCCGTGGGCGCCGAGTTTGGTGATGTTCTGCCCGTCGAGAATAACGTTGCCCGATGTCGGCTCCACCAAGCGGTTGATGCAGCGGATGAGGGTGGATTTACCCGCACCGGACGGTCCGATGAGTGCGAGAACCTGCCCGCCGGGCACTTCAAGCGTTACATCGTTGAGGGCTTTGTCGCCCGTTTTATAGGTTTTGGAGAGTTGTTGAAGATGCAGCATGACTCACTTTCAAGATAAGGGAGGCGGGTCATTGCCCGCCCCCGCAGTGGGTCATTTACAGGCGTATGATACGCCGTTTGCCGTGTCGATTTTACGGATTACGTCCCAGAACTGCTGATAGTTCATGTTCAGGAACTGGCCTTCATTCGATTTCTCAAACTCTTCCTGGAGTTTAGTGCCTTCCCATTCAAAGCTGAAGAAGGCGTGCTTGATTTGCGCGGCAAGGCGCGGGTCAAGGTTGTAGACAGTGCCGAAGCCTGTCGTCGGGAAGGTTTGCGATTTGTAGATCGTTTTCACCTGATCCGCCGTGATCACATCACGCGACAGCATCCGGCGCAGGACCGAGTTTGCGATCGAGGCGGCAGGGTAATCTTTGTTCGCCACACCCAAAATCGAGTTGTCGTGCTTGCCGGAATAAACCGCTTCAAAGTCACGCTCAGGGATCATCTCATAATCGGCTTTCAGAATCGCCGATGGTGCTTTGAAGCCTGAGTTGGATGTTGGTGAAGTGAATGCGAGCTTGCCGCCCTTGATGTCTTCGACCTTTTCGATGCCGCTGCCCGGATAGGTGATGATTTCCATCTCATATCCGAAGTTGCCGTCTTTCGACGCCATGATGGTAAAAGGATTAAAGCCCGCGCAGTTAACGGCCAACGGGTTCGATCCGGTGTTGAAGCCCGAAATGTGCAAACGGCCCGAACGCATCGCTTCGATCTGTGCGGCGTTGGATTGGACCGGGAAGAACACGACTTTTTTGCCCGTCACCTCGGACAAGTGATCCAGAAATTCAGACCAAACCGTCTTATAAACCGCCGGATCCTCAACAGGTGTATAGGCGAAAACCAGCGTATCCGGGTCGAGCCATTCATCGGGATTCGCCGGGGCATCGGCGACAAGATCACCATTCCAATCGCAATAGCGCTCGTCCAGATCACCGCGCGGGCAGTCTTTTGCCGATGCGGGCGCGGTGCCGAATGCCAGCGCGACAGCGGCCGCGCTCAGAAGTTTCGTGTAATGTCTCATTTGATATCCTCCCGTTCTTTTGCCCCAATTGACTTTGGATAGATCAAAGAGTCACGCAAAATCGACGTTGTACTGTCACGCGATGTTGCCTTTGCGGGTGTGGTCTTGGTGGGCAATGGTCTGCGTGCTAGGATTAGCACGACCAAAAACGCAATTCATAAAAAGGGGGGCAATCATGCGTTTGGCGGGAAAACGGGCCATTGTGACGGGCGGCGCATCCGGTTTCGGCGCTGGTATTGTGCGCAAGTTTCTCACCGAAGGCGCGCGGGTGATGATTGCCGACGTGAATGTCGACCTCGCCATCGCCCTTGCGGATGAATTGGCGGGCGAAGTTCATGTTTGTAAGGCGGATATGAGCCTTGATGCGGATGTTCGGACGCTGACCGATGTTGCGGGGCAAGCGCTCGGCGGTATTGATATTCTTGTCAATAACGCGGGTATCACCCACCTGCCGATGGCAATGGAGGATGTGACTGAGGAGGAGTTTGATCGGGTTTTGGCGGTGAATGCGAAATCGGTGTTCCTGACCGCCCGTCACATTATTCCCGTTATGAAAGCGGCGGGCGGTGGCAATGTCCTGAATGTTGCCTCGACAGCCGGCGTCAGCCCGCGTCCGCGCCTGAGCTGGTACAATGCCACCAAGGGCTGGATGATAACCGCAACCCGTTCGATGGCCGTTGAGCTTGCCCCGCTGGGGATACGGGTCAATGCCATCAATCCCGTTGCGGGAGAGACGCCGTTGCTGAAATCATTCATGGGTGAGGACACGCCGGAGATGCGGGCAAAGTTCTTGTCCACGATCCCGCTGGGGCGTTTTTCGACACCCGAAGATATGGGCAACGCTGCGTGTTTTCTATGTTCCGATGAGGCGGCGATGATTACGGGTATTTGTATGGAGGTCGATGGCGGGCGGTGCATTTGAGAATTACTCCGCACGAATTATCACAGGCGCGAAGGTGAGACTTTTAGGGGCATTGCCGGTCTTGTTCCGGCAATCCGCTACAGCTTTCCCATTTGAACCGGACCTTCGGAACAAGTCCGAAGTTGATTGTAACCATTGTTAATCCCTGATCTACCGCATCGAGTGCGTATCCGGGGAATTTTTATGCAAAAGCCGGGATGACCTTCTCGCAGAACAGCTCCAGCGACCGTTTTTGCTCCTTCAGGCCAAGGCCCATGCTGGCGTAGTAGATGAATTCATCCACGCCCAGTGCCTCATAACGTTTGAGTTTTTCGATCACCTGATCGGGTGTGCCGAACATCAGGTTTTCGGTCAGCATGTCCGCATCAAATTCGTCACGGTTTTCCAAATCTTCCAACGCGATTTGTTTCGGGAAGCCGTTCTCCACATCGCCGAGGTTTTTGAACAGGTTTTCAAATTGTCCCAAGGCACGACGGATTGCTTGAACAGGGACCATCTTGTCATCGGGGCTGTCATAAAGCGCGGTGTGGCGCATCATTGCGAAGATGGGACGCTTTGCTCCGGGATTTTTCGCCATCGCATCATCAAGGCGCTGTTTATACGCTTCGGCCTCCGCAAACGGACGGGTGAAGGGCCATGACATGATGTTGCAGCCATGTTCAACCGCGAAATCAAAGGATACGGGTGCGCGGGCCGCGACCCAGACGGGGATTTCCTTTTGTACGGGTTTGGGCACGGATGTTGAGGTCGGGAAGTTCCAGTATTCGCCCTCATGCTCGTAATCGCCTGCCCATAGCGCGCGCACTGCGGGCAGGCTTTCCTGCATGTATTTCCAACCGTCAGACTGCTTCACACCGGGGGCCATGCGGTCAAATTCGCGCTGGTATGCACCGGAGCCGATGCCGAACTCAAGGCGGCCATTGGTGATAAGGTCGGTGAATGCCGCCTCACCCGCCAAGCGGATCGGATGCCAGTAGGGTGCGGCGACCACTGCCGGACCAAGGCGGACATTCTCGGTATGCGCGGCCCACCATGTCAGGATTTGAAACGGGTTCGGTGCGATTGTCATTTCCAGCGCGTGGTGCTCGGCGGCCCAAACGATGTTGAACCCGCCCTTATCGGCCATTTTGACCATATCGAGCGTGTGGTTTGCGACTTCATCCATCGACAGTGTATCGTCGACCCGTTCCAGGTTGACTGCGAGTTGGAACTTCATGGTTGATTCCTTCAGATTGGCGTTTTTATTTGCCGCCGATCCCTCTACCTTGGGCCGACGTGGTTGGTCGTTTTGTTCGTGTCGGAAAGCCTGTCACACGGCGGCGGGGTTCTCAACATCATGGCCCAGCATTTTCAAATCCGCATAGCGATCGCCGATCCGGTGATGCGGGCGCCCGCCCGTGGCGCCGCCCAGTGCGAGGACAATTTCATCCGCTGCCGGGGCGTCGTAGATTGAGAATTGCACCGTCAGATAGTGCGACCGCCGCCCCGCGTCGTGCTTGTCCATCAGCGGAATTTGCACCTGCGTATTCGCCGGACCGCGCGTGTTGGTGAAGCCCAGATAGCTTTTTGCCCCAACCGCCTCGCGATAGAAATTCCCGAAGCGCAGCGTGTGGATCAAGGCGGAGGCGTGTTCGATTTCCGCATCACCACCGCAAATCGCCGCCTTGCCATAAGCCTCAATCGCGTCGCCCGACCCGGCCAGCGTGATCATACGGGCGGTGAGCAGTTCGCCCAGTACCGGACCCATCGCCTGAATCTCCGGCATCAGATCCTCCACAAAACCGCGTCCGTGCCACGGGTTTTTGATGACGGCGGCGACGGCGATCATACGCAGGGGCGGGCTGGCAGAACGGCCCCCCTCAATCAGGATGTCTTCGTCGAATGTGACGAGTTTGCGGATTTGCGGTTTCATATCTTATCCCTGATTCCCGATCTTGCGAACGCGGCCCGTATCCTCGTCGCCCTCATAAATGCCAAAGCTGCCATGCGCGTATTCGCCGCTGTAGCGCTGTAACATGCTGCGCTGAGCCGCATCGGTCACGCGCTCCCACGGCATGTTGTTGATGTCGAAAAACGCCCGTCCCGCTGGCGCATCACCACTGACAATGCCGTGGTAATAGATGCCATTCGCCCCAGATGCGCGGTTGCGGTAAACAGAATAAAGAAAGTCAATCTCAGCCCTCATACCGCACGCGGCGAGGGCGGCGATCAGGGTGTCGAGGCCTTCGCCTTTCTCGCCGAATTGAGCATTCGGAACTGTAAGCGCCGCTGTTTGAGGATCGATATCGAGTAAGATTTCTGTGCCGCGCGCAAGGATTGCCCCGATCACGGATTTTGTATCGCGCGCCACCGCTTCGACGAGAGGCTGGTCGAGGCCGAGGGAGAAGTAATTTCCCCTGAAATAGCCGAGAGGATTGCCTGCGCGGGTATCGAAATCTGTGACATGGCCGATCAGGATGACATGGTCTCCCGCATCAACACATTGCTCGCGTGTACAGGAAAACCACGCGAGGGACGCATCAATCAGCGGTACGGCATCGGGGCCGGGCTTCCATGCCGCATGCTCGAATTTGTCGGGTTGGCGCGAAGCGAAAAGGCCGGAGATGGCTTTTTGATCCTCGCTGAGGATATTCACCGCGAAATGCGGGGCGTTCTCGAAAATTTTAAGGCTGGCGGCCGATTTGGCGATGCAGACCAGCAACAAAGGCGGGTTCAGCGATACGGATGTGAAAGAATTGGCCGTGAATCCGCGCGGGGTGCCGTTTTCTTCGCGTGTGGTGACAACAGTTACGCCCGTGGCGAAAGCGCCAAAGGCATTGCGCAGTGCTTGTGTGTCAAAGGCGCCCGCCACACGCCGTCTCCCTCGATTAAGTTTGTTTCCCTACCTCTCTAAGAGGTTGGGGAGAGAGATGTTTAGACAGAAACGGCAATAGAACGTTATTTACCGCCGCCGGGTCTTCAATCATAGTCATATGACGCAGTCCCGGCAAGATAGCGACTTCTGATCTTGGAATCTCACTCGCAATTGCGTGCGCCATTTCCGGATTGTTTCCGAAATCATCCTCGCCCGTAATAATGAGGCTGGGGCAGGCGATAGGTGGGGATGGTGCGATAATCTCGTCCATATTACCCGCAAGAACGCGGTAATTACCGGTGTAAAGCGCCGGATCATTGTTCAGAATGCATGTTCTGAAGCGGGCCATTGCATCGGGTGATTTTTTACGGAATTCCGGGGTAAACCATCTTTCCAGAGCGTCTTCGATCGTCGCCTCAGGGCCGTTTTCAGATGCCTGTTGCACCCGCAAGTCGATTCTCGCTTGCGCCTCCGGCGAGCGTTTGTGCGGTGAATTGAGGATGGCAAGGGCGGTTACGCGATTTGGGTAGTCTTGCGCAAAGCGTCTCGCGATCATGCCGCCCATCGAAAAACCCACAACTGCAGATTCCAGCACGTCTGCATTTTCCAAGACCGCCGCCAATTGTTGGGCGAACACGCTCAGGCTGGGCGGGGTGGGTGAGGGACCGCTTTTGCCGTGGCCGTAAAGATCGTAGGTCAGCACGCGGTAACGCGCGCTCAATTCGCCAATCTGGCTCAGCCACACATCTCTCGTCAGACCCAAACCGTGGATTAATGCAATGACAGGTGCCGTACACGGCCCGTACCATTGAAAAGACGTATTACTCACTAAGCGCTCACTTCTGGTTTATAGGCGATGACTTCGATTTCAATTCTCACGTCTACAAGTAATTCGTTGACAATCGCTGACCGTGCGGGTGGTTCATTTGGAAAATACTCACCATAAACCGCGTTGAATCCCGGAAAATCGTTGCGATCACGCAACCATATCATTGATTTCACCACATCGGATAACTCACATCCAGCGAGTGCCAATGTGTTATGAATATCGCCGAGTACCGCATGTGTTTGATCTTCAATGTTACCGTCGGTCATGACCGCCCCGTCTTTCATGGGGATTTGTCCAGTTAAATATACAAAATCTCCTGCTCGTACCGCGCGAGAAAGCGACAGAGTTCTACCGTTTATAACAATCGGACCTCCAATAACTTGTTTCTTATCGTACATCTAAGCCTCTGGTTAATATTACGTATACGACTTTTTGCCGATAAGCGAATAACTATAGCGTTAGTTAAGGTTTTTATATTCCCCGTAACGTTGATTCAAAGCAACTTATTGATAATATTGTCAAGATTGCGGTCACAAAGCTCAAAAACCTATCAGCGCGATGGTGACCCTGTCTTCGTATTGACCCGCATAGGCCGGCGGGAGTTCGCCGATGGTGAATGACACGCGGGCGCTGTCGATACCATTGTTTCCGGTTGGGGTGCCGAGCGATACCGTACCGCTGCCATCCAATGCGACGGCACGCCCTGCGACACTTGCGCGATAAGGGATGGGGGAGAGGGCGGGGTTGTCGGTGTGGGTCAGGTTTCCGCCGTTGTCGGAGCGTACGGTGAGTGAAAGCGGTGCGTTGGATTGGTAGAGAAAATCACTGGACACGGTTTTACCTGTGACCGCCTCGTTGAAATCCAAACTGATCACGCGCGCCTGATCCGTGGCGAGGCGGGTTGCGAAGCGGACTTGCGCGACGATTTCGGCATCATCAGAAACCGTACCATCAGTTTTCAGCCTGAACTGCGCACGATAGGGGCCGGGGGGAACAAAGCGTTCGGGCGGTAGTTCTCCCAGTGAGACCGATAGTTGTGATTGTTCGACCAGCAACATGCGGGCTTGGTTGGTGAGATGGAAGATATCACCGACATTTTGAACCAAGGGGTTGTTGATGCCTTCTATCGGCAGCGCGTCGCCAATGCCTTGCAGTGACGCGTTTCCGGTCAGCGGTTCGATTGATATTGTGGCGCCGCCGCAGGTTGTTGCATCACCGCGTGCTGTTAAGTGCAGGTTTACCGCTTCGCGTGCGAGTGAATCGGGTGCGTAGGTGATGGTGCCGGTTGCGCGCATTACCAGGTCGCAGGAAAGTGCTTGCGTGGCCGATATCAGCAGCGCAACAGCGGCCCCGGCGATTTTTATGCGTGTGGCCATTTTCATTCCAATACCAGAACGCCAAGATCGGCGAAGGCTTCGTTATCGTCTTGCACCACAAACTTTGCACGCAGCTTATCCAACTGCAAAACATACGCGCCCGGTGCCAGCCCCGTCGCGGCAAAGCGGCCCGTGCGGTTGGTGAAGATGTCTGTTGGTTCTTGTCCGCCATCGGAGCGGATCAGTGTTCCGGTTTTAAGGGCAATCGGCTCCGCGTTTTGATCCTGTGCAATGCCGCGTACCGAGCGGTATGCGTCGCTGCCCACGGTTACGGCAAAGCCCGATAATGCGCCGCTACGTACGGCATAGCTGCCCGGTCCGATATCGTAGCCGAGTGGCGCATCTTCGATTGTGACCGCATATTCACCGATGCCATAACGGCGCCCGACGGGCACGAGAGCCGGACCAAAAATGTCGCTGCGCGCTTGCGGTGTTTGTTGTCGTGTCGCACTGACCTTCAAGGTCGATTCTGACAGGGTTTCGTGCGGTGATACCATAACAAAGCCGCCGGAGACTCTTCGCCCGATCCCGAAATGTCCATCGGCGAAAGCGATGCCAGAGCCGAAGCGTAAGGTGCCGACGGTGGCGCGTGCATCGTCATTGGTACCATGACTCACCGTACCGGAGACCAAAAACCGATTGCCGGTATATCCGGCGTCACCGGATAAAATCACACCGCCCTCGTCATGCTCTGCGCGCAGGCGGTATTGATAGTCATCAATGGGCTTGTCGCCTCGTCTTTCGACCTCGACAACGCTGCGCCTGTCGGTCGTACTGTGAGACGCGCGGAAACGGTGATTATTCCAGAACGGGAAGGAGAGGGATGCGAATAGGGCGGTTTCATCGCTTTCGGTCTCGTGAAAATTTTGTTGAAACAGCAGTGAGCCTACGAATTGCTGAAAACGGTGAGAGAGGCCGATGCTGAGACGGGCTTCGCGTTCAACCTCTTTCACATACCCCCCCGCCAGTGTGAGGGTGGTCCGCTCATTCAACGGAAGTCGATAAGTGGCATTGGCGCTGATACGGTCCTCGCGCACCGCGCTGTCAGGTTGCTCAAGGGTGCGGAAATCCTCGCCTGTGAAAGCGAGGCGGAAGTCGAATTGATGCCCCGGCGCAATCAGAGAATCGAGATCCGCCGTGTAGAACGCTTGCATCGCAAAGCTGGTCTCGCGTGTTTCTGTGTCGCCGGAAAACGCCGCCGCGCCATCAATTTGCAGCACGCCAAACGGTACGGCAGCCACAAGATTCGCACCGAAGCTCGCGTAACGGTCGCGGCCAGACGCAAATCCGCCCAGCGTGAGGCCCGCTGTGATGCCCCGCCGGTAGTAACCAACTCCTGCCGGATCTTGCGTTTGCCATTCGATACCATCGGCAACATCAGGCTGAATGTATCCGGCAGACAGGCCGAATTCTGACAGTCCGGGTGCCAGCAGGTCTTCATGCGATGAGAAATTGAAGGTGTCGATTTCGCGTCGCCCCAAGGCGTCTTCCACTGTGATAACAACCTGATTTCCGGTGCCGACAAATGGAATATCGCTGAGGTCCACCCGGCCCGGTCCGGCGGTGAAGCGTTTGACGACGATATCGTTCACCGTGATTTCTACCAGACCCGCGCGATCAAGTATTAAGCTGCGGTCGCTTAGCGCGCGTGTTGTGCGGTCCGGGTTGATTTCGTCATACCGACGCTCCACTGATAAGCCAAGCAGGGTCGGGTTGCCCGATAATGGTGGCTGGTCGAGAAAAACATCGACCGACGAATAACGCACGGCGTTGGTGATGTCGTCTTTGAACAGGGTAAGGCGGTCACGCTGCAGGGACGGTTGATCCGCATCCGCCAGTAAATCAAGCGATCCTGATGCGTTGAGATAGACACCGTTATAGCCGCCGATATTGGCGAAACTGTTGAAAAAAACGGATGCGGCATCAGAGTTCGTATCTTCCAAGGCGCTGCCCAGAACCAAGTCGGCGTCCAGGCCGATGGCCAGGTTTGCAGGCTGCGTCAGCTCGTACCCGTTATAGCGGGTGCCGGAAGCCAGATTCAGGGTTTGTGTGGCGCGTGCGGTGTCGGCTATTTCGACTTTGATGGCGAGGGCCTGGCGGTCGAATGAGACGGTCAGGCCGGAGCCTTCAACCCCCTCCAAAGGCACGATCCCCGTATCGAGGTCACGTAATGCTGTGAGCAGGTTATCGTCGATTTCCGTCGCCAAAACGTCGGCCAATCTGTGCGCATCTATGCCGAGAAGCGCGTCTGTAGTGCTGCGCACCGGAACCGGGCCGATAACCCGATCATCGAGCCGAACGGGCAGAACGATCTCAAAAACCTTTGGTTTTTCAGGGCGTTTTTCGACGGTTTTAGCGGTGGCGGGTTCGCTCCTGACAGGGGACGGGGTGCCACTGATTTGGCCGCTGACAGGATGAGGTGAATACAGCATCGCCCCCAACACGCAAATGAGGAGGCGATTGTATCTCACTGACCCGGTGTGGCAGGCGTGACGATGAAGCGGCGTGTTGATAGCGGCGGAATGATCGGGTTCTCAACCGTACGCAGCGATGATGGTGTCACAGTCGTGAGTTTGGCGGACACGCCGGGGATATCAGCCAGACCTTGCGGGCCGAGAACGGCGTGGCGTGTGCCTGAGTTCTCGACGATCAATTCATAACCGCCCGCGCGTTGACTGACGCTAAGCACTGAAAGCCCCGGCGTGGTGTCAGGGGGGGCGATGTAGACAGCGACGCCGAATTCGTAGACCACTTGCAGACCGACGCCGGATTTGACCTCCAACGGCACCTCCGCCACGCGCATTACATATGCGCGGCTTTTATCGGTGAAAGGTTCGCCGAGATATTGGAACTGGAATGTTTGAGCGGAACCGACCGGGATGATTGTTTGGGGCGGGAAGAACACGAAATCATCATCGGCGGGTTCATAGCGGTTCTGACCGTTTTCATCGACAAAGCGGCGCTCGAAACGGATTTCTATCGGGACGGAAGTTTGCTCGGTATTGCGCACGGTCACGCGCCCTGCCGCACCGACGCCGGGAGCCTCCAAAACCATACGCATCGGAGAGACTTCAAACGCCGTTGCGGTGGATAGCGGCCATGAAATCGCAAGCGCGGTTAAAAAACCGCGCAAGAAACCGGAAACCGTCATGAAGGTCACCTGATAAATAAATCGGGAAAAACGGGGTCAGTTCGCCGTAATGGCGATGGTGACCTTATCCGCGTAATCGCCTGCATATGCTGTTGTGTGAGGCACCGTGCCGCCCGTTGAGAAACTTTCAACGCCGGCGAGATTCAACACGCCGTTTGCCCGGAAGCTGACCGAGCCAACCTCACCATCGAGAAAAGCGACATTCACGTGGTCCGTCACGACGGGTGACACCAATTGCTGATACGCGAAGCTGAGACCGTTATCGCCACTATGTGCCATTTGATAAGCGATCTTGTCGCCCGTCCCGCCCGTTGTCCCTTCACGGAACAGGTAGCCACCATTGTCCGAGGTCACCGTGCGTGAAAAGCCGCCGACGAGATTGCAGGTATAGGAAAGGGGGACATCTGTGCCGACGCCGGGCGCCTCCGCCTCAACAAATGTGGTTGTCGGGACGACGCCGAGATCGCCGAAATCCACGTCAAATGACGTGGTCGTGCTGGCGTTTGTCACGCTGTAAACGCCGCAAATTCCGGTCACTTCAGCGGTAAGGTTGAAATCCATTTGAGCGCCGGGTATTGCCGGAACAACAGGCGTAACTCCTTCGGCGAGCGCTGAAGTCGTGAATGCGATACCAAGCAGGATAGGCGTTAATCTCATTGGGACAACTCTCGATGGTTATAGGATTATTTGTAACAACTTAGAACATATGTACACTGCACACTTAATATTCTTTATCGTTGAAAGGGGCGCTTCTCAACAAGATTTTTCAAGTTATGTGATGAATTCTGGAGACTGTATTGCCGATGCTAAAGTCAGGCATTGTGTGGGTTTGGAGTCTAAGCAGTGGTAGCGGGGAGGAGAATAACTCTATCCGCGATACGCTGCGCCTCCGCAGGTTCGTGTGTCACCAGGATCAAGCGTATGGGTCTTGCTTCCAGCAAAGCCGATAGCAAATCCTGCATCCGTGCGGAGACTTCATGGTCGAGGGAGGTGAAGGGTTCGTCGAGGAGGAGCGTGTCAGGTTGTGCGGCGAAGGCGCGGGCGAGGCTGATGCGGCGGGCTTGGCCGAGCGATAATGTGCCGGGGAAGCGATCTGCGGTATGGGGCAGCTCGACGGCGCTGAGAAGGGTGTCGGCCTCCGGGGCGGTGCATCCGGTGGCGATGGTGAGGTTATCGCGGACGCTGCGCCAGGGCAGGAGGGTTGGTTCCTGGAACGCGACGGCGATGCGGCCCGCGCCTGTGACTTGGCCCTCAAAATCGGCATCAAGGCCAGCGATGATGCGGAGCAGGGTGGATTTGCCGATACCGGATGGTCCGGTCAGGGCGACGCGTTCGCGGTCGGCGACCTCCAGCGTGAAATCGCGCAGGATGGTGGTGTCACCATAGGCTTTGCGGGTGACGTTAACGCGCATCGGGTCGCCTCCACATTGTGGCCCGGCGCTCCCACGGTTGCAGGATGAGCGTCTCGACCAGCAGCATGACGATGATGAAGCTGATGGCGTAGACGAGGACGCGGCCCACATCGAACAGTTGGAAATACTGGTGGATTTGGAAGCCGACGCCGTTGGAGCGACCCAGAAACTCGACCACCAGCACGATTTTCCAGATCAGCGACAGGCCCGTGCGTCCTGATGCGGCGAAATACGGGGCGAGTTGGGGGATTACGACGTGGCGGAGTTTCTTGATTCCCGTGAGACCGAAAACATGGGCCATATCGTTGAGGCTGCGATCCAATGCCCGCGCGCCCTCCCGCATCTGAGTGGCGACCAGCGGGATTTTGTTGATGGCCACGGCAGCGATTGCGGCGACTTCGGTCAGGCCGATCCAGATGTAGCACAGTGCGATGGTGACAAGGGCAGGGAGGTTGAGCAGGCCGATCAGCCAAGGGTCAGCCCACGCATTGACGCGCCGCCGCGTTCCCATCACGAGGCCGATGGCCGCGCCGATGGTCATGGCGATGATGAAGGCGGCAATCGTGCGCAACAGGGTCGCGCCAAGGTGGTGGAGCAACTCGCCGGAGATCAGTTCGGCGATGGTCAGACGGGCGACGGTTAGCGGAGTTGGCAGGGTCTGCGGCGACTGTGCTACGAAGGCGATCAGCGCCCAGAGCAGCAGAAAAACCCCGATGGACAGCAAGCTGACCTGCCAGCCGGGCCGATCACTCTTCTGCGGCATAGAATACGCCATCGGGGAGTTTTTTTGCATCGCCGACCAGCTTTGTGCCGCCGAGTTCGGCCATTATGTCGAAGAGCGTGGCGGCGGAGGCGGGGTCGAGGGGAGCCTCAGTGGGGATGCCGTTGCGAAATCCGGTTTTGAGAGCGGCGAACTCGGCATCATCTGCGGCATTCATGCGGGGGCGCAGGCGGTCCCATGCGGTAGCGTCCTCTGCCAACAGGGATTTTGCGGAGCGGGATGCGCGGATTAATCCCTCAACAGCAGCGGGATTTTTGCGGGCGAATTCACCGCGCAGGACGTAGCCGAGGAGGGGGATTTCAGTGGTGAGGCCCAGCTGTGTGGCGGCGTCCTCAACGCCCATCACGGGGGTGAATCCTTTGGTTCGCAATTTGGCTTCATAGTGCCAATAGGTGATGATCGCATCGACGCCGCCGCTGAGAGCTTGTTGTGAGATCAGGGGCGGTGCGCCGTAGACTTGTTCGGTGTCGGCTTTGAGGTCAAAGCCCTGGCTGGCCGCATAGGCTTGGAGGATCAGCCAGTTTTTATCGAGCGGGCCGCCCGCGATGCCGATTTTCTTGCCGCGCAGGTCTTGGATATTCTCAAAACCGCGATCAGAGGCGGCGATAAGGGAGCCGACGGTGCGCGAATAAGGGATGAAGACATAGTCTTTGCCCGCCGCCCGTTGACGCGCTACCCAAATCCAATCGGCGACCAAGGCATCCGCCGAACCGCCCTCAAACGCGATTTTAGCGGCGGATGATCCGGCCAGGCCCAGCACGTCGATATTGATGCCGTTATCGCTGTCGAAGCTGTTATGACGGATGGTGTCGAGTTCCCAATTCACCGTGCCGAATTTGAGGGTGGCGATGCGAATTGTGGTGGCGTCGGTGGACCAGACCGGGGTCGCGAAGGCGGCGGGGCACATCCACAGGACCGTGCGGCGGGAGGGACGCAGGCGCGCGCGGGTGAACCACTTGCCGCTCATGCGGGCATCTTGCGGTAGGTCAGCGGGCCGTCGGCATGGGCGTCCGCCTCGGCTTGCGCTTGGAGTTGCGCATGGAGGGGGGATTTGATGCAGACGGGATCAGTCGCGGCGGCATCCCCGGCAATCGCCATCGCCTGACAACGGCAACCGCCGAAATCGCGGGTCTTGCGGTCGCAGGATTTGCACGGCTCCGGCATCCAATCAAAACCGCGATAGGCGTTGAAGGCGCTGGAATGGTTCCAGATGTCGGCCAGTGGCGTATCGCGTACATTCTCGAACACCAAATGCGGAATCGTGTGGGCGGCGTGGCAAGGCATGACACGGCCATCGGGAACGATGTTGAGGCCCGTGGACCCCCAGCCACCCATGCAGGGCTTTGGATAATCTGCGTGGTGGTCGGCGGGAACGTAGTCGATGACGAGGACGCCTTTCAATCGCGCGCGTGCCTCGGCCACGCGCTGTCCGCATCGCTTTGCCTGTTCGCGCGTCGGCATAAGGGCGGCACGGTGTTTGTCGGCCCAGCCGTGGAATTGCACCGTGGCAACCTCCAGCCGCCGCGCGCCCATCGAGACGGCCATGTCGATGGTTTCGGGCAGGCGGTCGATGTTTTTCTCGTGGACGACCGCGTTGAGGGTCAGCGGCAAATCGAGGGCCGTGGTCCATTTCGCGACATCCATCTTGCGATTGTAGCCGCCTTTGTAGCCGCCGATCATATCGGCCATCGCCGCATCGACGCCTTGCAGGGAGAGCTGGACATGGTCAAGGCCGCGCTCCTTGAGACCCGCGAGGCGCTTTTCGGTCAGGCCGATGCCCGACGTGATGAGGTTGGAATAGAGATCGTGGTCGCGGCAGGCGGTGATCAGGTCTTCAAGATCGCGGCGTGACGCCGGCTCGCCGCCCGACAGGTGGAGTTGGAGAACGCCGAGTTCGGCGGCTTGACGGAAGGTGTCGATCCAGATTTCGGTCGGCAGCTCGGCTTCGCGTTGGGTGAGTTCGAGCGGATTCGAGCAATAGGGGCAGGAGAGCGGGCAGCGGTGGGTCAGCTCCGCCAACATGGCGATGGGGGGACCGTAGGTGATTTCGGCGGTTGGTTGGGGCTGCGGCGCGTCCATCAATTGACCTCCATCATGCGGCGGTCGATCAGCGAGGTGAGGAATTTTTGCACATCGCCGGAGATTTGCTCGCGGGGGGCGTTATACTTGGTGCTCAGGGCATCAAGGATGTCACCAAACGTGCGCGATCCTGTCGTCTCCTCAAGGATGGCGACGCCGATTTGGTCAAGTTTAACGGCGCGTTCGGGGGCGAGTAGCACCCAATTGCCGCGTACTTTGTCATGTTTCGTGCGCACACCGCTGAGAAGACGGGGCGTGGCGGTTTCGGGGATGCTCATTTCAAAAGCCTGCGTGCGAAATTTTACGCAGCCCGAAATCAAATCCTATCGCATTCATATTTCCGATTATTACGCACACAGAAAAAGTCGTCGTTCCGCGCGCAGGGGTGGAGCCCATCATTCCACTGGCCTTTGCGTTATGATCGAAGCGGCAGCTGCTGCCAGATAATGCTGGAGAATAGATACCCCGTCTTAGCTGTGGATGGCAATATCTTGGCTTGTTTAGATTTTTCACGATTGTTCGCATTAGAGCAAACCTTCGTCCGGCTGCCACGCACCGGGCGGGATACGGCCCGGATCAACATAGGCCGAGTGCAGCGCGTCAAGCTGGGACCAAAGCACATCCGTCTTGAAGGTCAGCGCGGCGGCGGCGGCGTCTTGTTTTTCGAGCGTATCCGCGTGATCCAGCACGTAGGCGAGGCCGAAGGCGACATCTTTAGGCGCTTGGGTCAGGCGGGTGCTGAAATAGGCGAGGCTCGATTCGTTGGCGAAATCGTAGTGTTTCAGCAGCCCCTCGATCCGTTGCGAGTGGATCTTGGGCGCGAAAAGCTCGGTGAGCGAGGAGGCAACGGCGTCGAGCAGCGGCATCTCACGGACGAAGCGCACATAAGCGTCGACGGCAAATTTCGTTCCGGCCATAATCCCGCGCTCTGAGGCGACGTAGTCGGGATCAAGCCCGACCGCTTCGGCAAGACGCAGCCAGCGTGCGATGCCGCCATCGTGTTCGTTGGTGCCGTCATGGTCCTCGATTCGCGAACGCCATGCACGCCGCAGAGCCGGATCGCTGATGCGGGACATAAATGCGGCGTCCTTCATCGGGATGCGGCTTTGATAATAGTAGCGGTTGATGACCCATGCACGCACTTGGTCAGCGGAACATTGGCCGGAGTGGAGCAAATGGTGGAAAGGGTGCTTATCATGATAGCGATTGGCACCGATCTGGCGCAATCTTGCCTCGAAACCCTCTCGCGTTTGTGGGGGTTGTGGCATCATTTGTGACAGATTCTGCGCGCTCATCGCTCCGGTAGACATGTTCACGCTTCCCCGCAAGCCCGTTGGTTGCATAAAAAAAGCGTGCTCCTGATGCAGAAGCACGCTTGAAAACTGTTTCCCTACAGGGACTTAGAACAGTGTTTCTTCGCCCTCAGCCGGGAAGTACATGTTGATTTCCATGCCGCAGGTCACTTCTTCGATTTTCGGTGCAGTCCAAGCCATGATGGCCTCCCTAAAATTTCTTATTCGACAAGTACAACGCTATGACCCAGCGTCGCTTCTGTCAATTTTGATTTGCTAAGAGCTTTTTATGATCCATTTGAAGATGAATTCGGATGGGAGGTCTTACGCGATGGTAATGCGGATTTTTGCCGTGGTATTTGTATTTACTTTGTTCCAGAATGTCGCTGCGAAGGCGGCTAATGAGCCATTTAAAGGATACGATATTGAATGCGGTTATCCGATTGTTGTGGAACGCACAAACCGATTATCTCAGGCCCATCAGGATCAGAACGGTAATTTCGTCATTATACTTGACCCTTCCTTGTCAGAGCCGCGACAGGCCTTTCATCGCCGCTTTTTAATCGCTCACGAATGCGCCCATCATCGCATGAAACACACCACACGACATGGCTTGGTGAAACGGTTTACGGCACAACATGGTGTGCGGGACCAGGAAATGAGTGCGGATTGTTGGGCGGCGGAGATGCTGACACAAGCGGGAATGTTGCCTCAGGTTATTGATATTGCAGATCAATTTTGGCGACGCGGATTTGTCTCGCCTGGGGGCGGCTATCCTTCGGGCATTCAACGCTCGAACATGATCCGCCATTGTGCGCGGTTGGCGGTGGCAAAAATGCGGTTGAAAATGGCGCGTTTGGGGCATCCGGCGGAACGGTGATCCGTGTACGGTGAGCATTCTGCGATTGACGAAAACGGATTATCGCCCCAAATCGAGCCTTATGACAGATTATATCTCACTTTTGCCATTCATCGGGGCGATCTTTTTGACCGCGCTTTCAGGGGCGAAATATTCGCCGGGTCCGTGGTATGAAAAGCTTAACAAGCCAAGCTGGCAGCCGCCCAATTGGCTGTTCCCGATCGCATGGTCGATCCTGTATGTTATGATTGCGATTTCGGGATGGCTGATCTGGAAAGAATTAGGGGCGGTGACATTGCCGTTGATCGTTTACGGCATTCAACTTGTATTGAATTTCATGTGGTCATGGCTGTTTTTCGGCAAGAAACGCATGGATTTAGCGTTGTTTGAGGTCGGGTTATTGTGGCTGTCCATCGTTGCCTTGGTTGTTTTATTCTATCCGATCAATGCGACGGCGGCGTGCTTGCTCTTACCTTATCTCGCGTGGGTGAGTTTTGCGGCATTTCTTAATTTCACAATGTTGCGCCTGAACCCGATGTGGGGGCGCAATGTTTGAAGATACGCGGCATACCGCGCTGGGGCTTGGGTATGCGGGGTTGGTCCCTTTTATAGGATTGGCAATTCTGAGCATTCTTGTAAGCGCGGACGAAGCCTATCGCGTGGAGTTTTTCTTGCTGACTTATGCGGCCATTATCCTCTCCTTTCTCGGTGGTGTCGTTTGGGGCAGGGTTATGCGTAAGCCGAACGCGGGGATTGCGCTTGTTATTTCCAATGCGGCAGCGCTGGTTGGGTGGATCGCAGTACTGGTTGGGGAGGCGACAGGATTGGTTTTGTCCGCGTTCGGTTTCGCATTGATATTGCTTTACGATTTGCGTAGTGACCTGCCGGATTGGTTCAGGCGGTTACGGGTGCATCTGAGCATAGGTGCGATCGGCTCGACCTTATTTGCGGCATTACTGTAATGTGCTGGCAATCGGGCAGGGCAGGGCTTATATCAGACGGCGGCGGGGCTGTGCAGTTTGTCAGGAGCAAGAACCCACCAGCCATAAATCTCTCTGCGGGAACTGTCTCTGCTCTGGACCGTGGTCCTAAGTATATGGTGCCCACCTGGTTATCCAGGCTAGCGGGGATCTTATCCCTCCAACGGCTGTAATGGTTCCGCCACTGATGACTGACCTGATTGAGATTAAAAAGACCGCCCGTTCAGAGGCAAAAGCGCGGCGGAAAGTGGCCAAAGCCGCACACCCCGATGCTGCGGACTCCGCGATGCGGCATTTTCTGGAGAATGTCGAAATCACGCCCGGTGCCGTTGTGTCCGCTTATCGCCCGATTTTCAGCGAGTTGGATGTCTCACCGCTGATGCTCGCGCTACATGAACGGGGCGTCAAGCTGTGCGTTCCGGTGATTGATGGTGCGGATATGCCGTTGAGTTTTCGGGTCTGGACGCCCGAAAGTACGATGATCGTTGGGGCGTTCGGGGCTGAGATACCGGAGGAAGCGGCTGAGACAGTTCCGAATTTGTTGATCGCGCCGATGCTGTCATTTGATCGGCGGATTTATCGCCTCGGCTATGGCGGCGGCTTCTATGACCGAACACTCGAAAAGCTGCGTGCGGCGGGCGGGGCGACGGCGATTGGCTACGCGTATGCGGCGCAGGAAGTCGCGGAAGTGCCGATTGAGCCAACCGATCAACGACTGGACGGTGTGGTGACGGAGGCGGGGATTATTCGCGTTTCGTAATGAACGTTACAGTTATGTCGAGCAATTTCGTCATCCCCGCGAAGGAGCGCAATACCCCTAAATCACTGTGTTAAAGGCTGTTGGATTATTTGCCGCTGCAGCGTTCAGCTTCTCAATAAATTGCGCAATGTTCGCTTTGGCTGACCCCTCATTTGCCAAACGCAAACGCTCAGCCCCCAGCAAAGCATCACCAAATGCTGCTGTGTAAGGCGTGGTTATCGTTTCACTAAAAACCGTCTGGCCCGCCGTATTGGTCACTTTGTAGGCGACAGTTGTCGTCACCGTCATACTCACACCCAGCAAAGGCTGATCCACCGCCTGCATGATTGCATCCACAGCCAAAGGCGCATTATCGCCACCAAGCATCGTGTTCAATTTAAGCGACTGCTCCAGCGCGCTCCGAAAGGCTTCTGTGGAAATCTGCGAGGTAAGCAAAGCACTCGTCTCGGTCCCGCCTGAGACCGAAGCTACCCGCACAGTTTCCGACAACGGGCTGCCGGGCTGCACAAGGCGTGCGGTATCGAGCGGGGCGACCATTGCCGAGGTTCGCGCTCCCTGAGCACAACCTGACAGAAATCCCACTGCGATGAGAACGCTGAAACCGCGAAGAATATTTTGCAACATGTGTAGCCTCGTTTGATTGTAATTCAGCACACGGTATACAATACAAACGAAAGTTCAAATATTTAACGGAGCTTGCCTGCCAATGCGTGTGTTTCCTGTGGTTTTATTCATCTCGTTAATTTCCGGATGCGGCGGGCGTGTCGCCGATCCCGTCCCGGTGACAAAATCTAATGACGACAAGCTGACTTGCGCGCATATCAAGGCCGAGAAAGAAGTGAATCAGGCGCGTGTTCTGGACTTGGCTCAAGAGTCAGAATTCAGTGAGACAAATAACATCGGCCTGCTGCTTGTCTCGCCACTTTTCCTTGATCTGTCAGACGGTATCCAATCCGAGATACGCGCCCTCAGCGACCGCAATATCCAGCTTGAAGTATTGGCCAATGGTAAGGGGTGCCCTCAATCAGGCTGAGGCCTTCAATCAAACCGCGTCAGGTTCCCGTCCGGCACTTCCTCGCGCCCCTTGCCAATCCGGCGATCCCGCATGGCCAGCAAACGCAGGCGCAGCGCGTTGATTTTGATAAAGCCCGCCGCATCCTTCTGATCATACGCGCCCTGATCGTCCTCAAACGTCACGTGCTGTTCAGAGTACAGACTGTCATCGGACCAGCGACCCACCACGTCGGCGCTGCCTTTATACAGCTTCAGCCGCACAGTGCCGTTGACCCGCTCCTGAGACTTATCGATGGCCGCTTGCAGCATCTCGCGCTCAGGGCTGTACCAATAGCCGTTATAGATCAACTCAGCGTATTGAGGCATCAGCTGGTCTTTCAAGTGCGCCGCACCCCTGTCGAGCGTCAACTGCTCAATCCCCCGATGCGCCGCCAGGAGGGCTGTGCCGCCCGGCGTCTCATAAATCCCGCGCGACTTCATCCCGACATAGCGCCCCTCGACCAGATCGAGCCGCCCGATGCCATGCTTGCCGCCGTATTCGTTCAGCTTGGTCAGTATCGTCGCCGGCGACATCGCTTCGCCATTGATCGCAACCGCATCGCCCTTATCAAAGCTGACTTCAATATATTCCGGCGTATCGGGCGCGTCTTCGGGGGCCACGGTGCGCTGATAAACATAATCAGGCGCTTCATCCGCCGGATCTTCAAGCACCTTGCCTTCGGAGGAGGTGTGGAGCAGATTCGCATCGACAGAGAACGGCGCTTCGCCGCGCTTGTCTTTCGGCACGGGCACTTGATGCTGCTCCGCCCATTCGATCAGCTTTGTGCGCGAGGTCAAATCCCAATCCCGCCACGGTGCAATCACCTTGATATCCGGGTTCAGCGCATAGGCAGCCAGCTCAAAGCGCACCTGATCATTACCCTTGCCCGTCGCCCCGTGCGCAATCGCATCCGCGCCCGTCTCCGCAGCAATCTCTACCAACCGCTTAGAGATCAAAGGCCGCGCAATCGACGTCCCCAGCAGGTACAACCCCTCGTACACCGCATTCGCCCGGAACATCGGAAAGACGAAATCGCGCACGAATTCCTCACGGATATCCTCGATAAAAATATTCTCATCCGCCAGCCCCATCAGCTTGGCCTTGTCCCGTGCGGGGGTCAGCTCTTCACCCTGACCCAGATCAGCGGTAAAGGTCACGACTTCACAGCTGTATTCTTTTTGCAGCCATTTCAGTATGATCGACGTATCAAGACCGCCGGAATAGGCGAGGACAACTTTTTTTGGTGTGGATTTGGGCGTGGACATCGGGCGCTCCGCTTTGACGGGGGATAGTTAATGCGCGATAAGCCAAGTATGCCGTCCTCCGTCAACCGATTTTCGCATAACCCGCACTGTGACCCCTTGCACAGCGACCGCAGACGCGCGATAAGACGCGCAATGAGATCCACAGCATTGGTGTGCCATGACCGCGCGTATCTTTCAGCCCTCAAAAAGCTCCATGACATCCGGCATGGCAAAAGCCAGCGGCTGGAAGCTGGAACTCAGCGCCGACGCACCGCGTCCGGTTGATCCGCTGATGGGTTGGGTCGGCTCGAATGACACATCGTCTCAGGTTTCGCTGACTTTCCCGACCAAAGAGGCTGCGCTGGACTATGCCACCAAGCATGGCTATGCGGTGCAAGTGGAAGAGCCGCGAAAACGCAAGCACCGCCCGCGCGGCTACGGTGACAACTTCGCCTTCAACCGTCGCGTCCCCTGGTCTCACTAACTCTCCCAACGGTCCCGTAGCTCAACTGGATAGAGCAACTGACTTCTAATCAGTAGGTTCCAGGTTCGAATCCTGGCGGGATCGCCAAT
>CALFAK010000030.1 GCA_937948985.1 uncultured Neomegalonema sp.
CTGCAAAAAACCACCGCGAAAGAACCACGGGTACTTCGCTAAATCATGGTTCAGAACAGGCTTCGACATGCTCCGGAACTTTCTCAGAGCCGGAAGCAAGGAAGCCTTCAAACCGTGGCTACGACTCAACCGAAAAACAAAACTCAGACACAGAGTCGTGTAGTGTGAGGACTGAAATCTATTTTTGCCTAAGCTATTGATTTTAAATGGTGCGGTCGAGAAGACTCGAACTTCCACGGGTGTTACCCCACAGCGACCTCAACGCTGCGCGTCTACCAATTCCGCCACGACCGCACGTCTAGGCAGGAGGCGCAGATAGCAAAGGCGGGGCGGCTTGGGAAGGGTTTTTTGCGTCCTTCGTGCAGATATGTCGCAAATCGCAGGTGACGGCGGTTGGAAGATCAGAAAGATTGACCTGCGCGGCGTAAAGATTCATCGTCCGTTCCGACCACAAAGCACATATAGGGATTGAGGCAATGGGATTTATCGACTTCGTCAAACGGGCGGGCAAACGGCTGGGAATCGGCAAAAGTGACGCCGCGCCAAGTGCGGATGCGCTGAAAAAAGAGGTCAAGAAACACGGTCTGGAAGCCGACGAGCTTGATATCAAAGTCGATGGCGACGAGGTGGAGCTGCGCGGGGAGGCGATGTCAAAAGCGCTACGCGAGAAAATTATCGTGGCGGTTGGCAACATCGCCGGGGTGGCGCGGGTGAATAATCAGATCGACACCAAGGACGACACGGCAGACGCAGAATTCCACACGGTTGCCAAAGGGCAGACTTTATGGGGCATCTCAGCAAAGCATTATGGCAGCGGCAAGCATTTCAAAGACATCTTTGAGGCGAATCGGCCCATGCTGACGCACCCGGATAAGATTTATCCCGGTCAGGTTTTGCGGATTCCGCCCCGCGACTGACACAAGTGTGAGGCAAAAGGTTACGTCGGGGCGCGGTTGCGCCCCGACGTTAGCCGTGCAACATCTGACGTATAGATAATAAACCGGACAATGATCCGGCGTCAGGGAGATTTAGCATGGCCGTGGCTTGGGAACGTAAGATTGCGACGCAAGAAGATATCGCATTTATTGAACAAACCCCTCTATCACAGCGCTACAGCGCGACATCAACATATGAGACCGTCGTTGATGCGGCAAAGCGCGATCCCGGGGGTAAGGCTGTCACATTTCAGCTGAAGGGCGACCCCAAGTCCAAGGGTTATGATTGGGACTATGCCAAACTGCTGGACCAGATCACCCGCGCCGCGAACCTGTTTCACAGTCTGGGGGCGCAGGGCGAAAACTCTGTGGCGCTGCTGCTGCCGAACCTGCCGGAAATGCTGACCGGATTGTTCGCCGGGCAAACCGCCTCCATCGTCAACCCGATCAACCCGCTGCTGGAGCCTGAACAAATCTCAGCGATCCTGCGTGATGCGGATGCGAAAGTGTTGGTGACGCTGAAGCCGTTCCCGAAAACCGATATTGCCGAGCGTGCGGCGGAAGCGTTGAAAGATGCACCGGGCGTGGAGACGGTGATCGAAGTTGATATGCTCAACTACATCGGCGCGCCGTTGTCATGGATCATTCCGCTGATCCGGCCAAAGGTGAAAGCCGAGCATAAGGCGAAGATCATCGATTGGGACAAATCACTGGCCACGCAGCCCGGAGACAAGCTGACATTCGATATTCCGCCGGGAGGTCATGACCGGGTTTGTGCCTATTTCCACACGGGCGGCACGACGGGCGATCCGAAGCTGGCGCAACACACCATCGGCGGGATTTTGTATCAGGCCCATGCGGTCAATGACGGTGTGTTCGGTGAGAAAGACACGATTCTTTGCTGTCTGCCGCTGTTCCATTGTTTTGGCGCGTATGTGATGGGAGCCGCTGCCGTAGTGAACGGCGCGCATCTGGTGCTGATGACGCCTGCGGGCTTCCGTGGCGAAGGCGTGATCGACAATTATTGGAAGCTGGTCGAAAAATATAAGGTCAACTTCTTCATGGCAGTGCCAACCGCGCTGGCTGCGCTGAACCAGCGGGAGATTGATGCGGATGTGTCGACGCTGAACTATTCCGTCTGCGGCTCCGCGCCTTTACCTGTCGAGCTGTTCAAGCAATTCGAGCAGAAAACCGGCATCCGTATTCTTGAGGGCTTTGGCCAAACCGAGGCGACGGTGGTGTGTTCGGTCAACCCGCCGGCGGGCGAGCGTAAGATCGGTTCGGTCGGCTATCCGCTACCCTATACCGAGATGGCGCCGATGATGATCGGTGATGATGGCAGTTATGTTTCGACTTGCGCGCCCGATGAAATCGGCGAGTTGTGCATCCACGGGCCGCATGTCTTCCCAGGCTATAAGGAGGAAGACAAGAACAAGAATGTCTTCGTCACCGATCCGAACGGCAAGAAATGGCTGCGCTCCGGCGATTTGGGGCGGATTGATGCGGACGGGTATTACTGGATCACGGGACGAGCGAAAGATCTGATCATTCGTGGCGGTCACAACATTGATCCGGGCATTATCGAGGAATGTCTGGCAACGCACCCCGCTGTCGGCTTTGCGGGCGCAATCGGCCAGCCGGATGCCTATGCCGGCGAGTTGCCATGTGCCTTTGTCGAGTTGAAGGAGGGGGCAAGCGCCACGCCGGACGAGATCATCGCCTTTGCCGCCGAGCATGTCAGCGAGCGTGCCGCGCGCCCTGTGCATGTTGAAGTGCTGGATGAACTGCCCAAAACCGCCGTTGGCAAAATCTTCAAGCCGGATCTGCGCAAGATGGCGATTGAGCGGGTGCTGATCGAATCCTTGGGCAAAGAGGGTGTTTCCGCGACGATGACGGTCGAGAAAGACAAGCTCAAAGGCCTGATCGCCGTGATTGACTTTGCCGAGGGTACGGACCGCGCGGCGGCGGAAGCGGTGCTGAATAAGTTTGCGGTGCCGTGGCGTGTGAAGGGTTGAGTGCTTTGCACAAGACGCCCCGCATCAGTGCGGGGTAGCTTGGCAAGCGACCACTATCCCTTTTCCCGCATCAGCCGTCCTTTTTGGCGGTCCCAGTCGCGGTTTTTCTCGGTTTGGCGTTTATCGGCGACGTTTTTACCCTTGGCGAGGCCGAGCAGCAGCTTGGCCGTGCCCTTGTCGTTAAAGTACATTTTCAGCGGCACAATCGTCATCCCCTGACGGTCGCGGGCTTGGGTCAGCCGGTCAATCTCGCGGCGTTTGAGCAGCAGTTTGCGGGGGCGGCGTTCTTCGTGGTTGAAGTGCTTGGCCTGATTATAGGGCTGTATCGCGCTGTTGATCAGCCACATCTCTCCCCGCTCCGGCGAGGCATAGCTTTCGGCGATGTTGGCTTGGCCAAGGCGCAGGGATTTCACCTCCGACCCCATGAGCGCAAGCCCTGCTTCCACCGTATCCTCCACGGCATAGCTGTAGCGGGCCTTGCGGTTTTCAGCGATCAGCTTGTTGTTATCGTCAGATTTTTTCTTCTTCGCGGCCATATCAGCTTTCGAGCAATCCCAGCCCGTCCATTGCTGCGCGGATCGCGGCTTCGGTTTCAGGCGTTACCGGATAGATAGGGGCGCGCATCTCATTTTCGCAGAGGCCGAGCAAAGAAAGTGCATATTTCGCGGGCGCGGGGCTGGATTCCATGAACATCGCGCGGTGCAGGGGGTAGAGCTTGTCCTGCCATTCGAGCGCGGTTTTATAATCACCCGCCAGACACGCGGCTTGCATCGCCGAACAGGCGGCGGGCGCGACATTGGCGCTGACGGAGATGCAACCGACGCCGCCCATCGCATTATAACCGACCGCCGTGGCGTCCTCGCCGGACATCAGCACGAAATCCTTACCGCAATCGAGGCGTTCCTGACCGCAGCGGGCGAGATCACCCGTCGCGCATTTATTACCGATAATCCGGGGCAGCTTGGCCAGCTCGGCCATCGTTGCATCGGTCATGTCGATGACGCTGCGGCCCGGAATGTTGTAGATCATAATCGGGATATCGGCGCAGTCATGCAGCGTGCGGTAATGCTCGATCAGCATACGCTGATTCGGCTTGTTGTAGTACGGCGTAACCACAAGGGCGGCATCCGCGCCAACCTCGGCGGCGTGCCGGACAAAGCCGATGCCCTCAATCGTGCTGTTCGATCCGGCCCCCGCAATCACCGCAATCCGGCCAGCAACATGCTCAACCGTAAGGGAAACAACACGGTGATGCTCCTCATGGGACAGCGTGGCTGATTCTCCGGTGGTTCCGACGGGGATAAGGCCGTTTGTTCCGTTTTTTATATGCCAATCAATTAACCGTTTCAGCGCATCTTCATCCACAGCGCCGTTTTTCATGGGCGTGACAATCGCTACAAAAGAACCGCGAAGCCGGGAGAGTGTGCTGGTGAGATCGGACATCGAAACGCGCCTGTATCTTGAGGGTTATGAAAAGAAGTCGGACCCTACTCTGCCAAGGCCGGAACCGCAACAAAGCTCGTGCCTTTCGCGCGGCCTGTCCATCTGTTATCGTTTTTCGTCTGCAGTAAAAAGTGTGAGTACCATGACCCGTTTCCCGCTGCGTCCCATTCTGATGAGTCTTTTTGCCGCTTCCTTGTTGTTCACGGGCAGTGCGGGGGCGGCGGCGAATATACCGCAAGCTGACCGCACCGTGCTGGAACGGATGGTTGAGGCAGCAAAGGATAAGAAGTGGGTACGGGCGCGCGATCTCGCACGATCAACAGGCAATCCGGTCGTAATGGACGCCTATGAATGGATGCGGTTGCGCAAGCCCGGCATCGATAATTTCACACGCATGGTCCGTTGGGTCGAGACGCATCCCGACTGGCCTTCGCAATCGACAATTCAGGTGCAAGGCGAATACGCACTGGAAGGCGCGGGGGTTCCGGCGCAGACTGTGATCCGTTTCTTTGACCGCTTTCCACCCAAAACAGGCGTTGGCGCAACGCGCTATGCGAGTGCCCTCAAACGCGCGGGGCGGGTGAACGACGCCCGTAAGGCGGCAAGCGATGCGTGGTTGAACAAAAGCCTGTCAACCAGCAACGAGCGCCAATTGCTTGCCGAGTTTCGCAGTACGCTGACCCCGTTGCACGATCAGCGACTGGACGGATTGATATGGAAAAACCGTCTTACCGCCGCAAACCGTCATCTATCACGCGTATCGCGTCCTCTGAGGGCGTTGGGCGAGGCGCGCATCGCGCTGCTGCGCAGCAAAGGCAATGTTGATGCGTTAATCGACCGGGTTCCGCCGAACCTGCGCAATGACCCCGGCCTTGCCTATGCACGGATGGTTTGGCGCAAGAAAAAAGGCCTGACGACCCGCGCCGAGGCGATGGTTATCAGCAGTTCCGCCAATGGCCGTTTGGGCCGCCCCGAAAGCTGGGCTGATGAGCGGGCCGTGTTTGTGCGGGGCGCATTCAAGAAAAATGACTACCGCCGCTCTTATGCGCTGGCCACACCGCATGGTCTGACAAAAGGGGTCGATTTTGCCGACATGGAGTGGCAAGCGGGATGGTTGGCACTGCGCAAGCTGGATGATCCAAGGCGGGCACTGGGACATTTTGATCGGCTTTATCAGGGCGTCGTAACCCCCGTCAGCAAATCCCGCGCGGCCTATTGGGCCGGAGAAGCGGCAGCGAAGATGGGTCAGGTCGCGCTCGCGCAGCAATGGCATAAGAAAGCGGCGGTTTATCCAAGTGCTTTCTACGGTCAGCTATCCGCCAAGCGGCTGCACAATGATCTTTCTTTCGCTGTGCCCGCACCAATTCAAGCGCGTGGCGGGCGGTGTGTGAACGATCCGCGCGTTGCGGTCGGGTCAGCGCTGGCGCTGGGTGGTGCGATTGTAGAGGGGCGGTTGTTTTTCTACGATGCGCTCGAATTGTGCAAAACGCCCGAAGAAGCCAAAGCGCTTGGCCTTGCCGCCGAAGCGTTGGGCGCATTCCGCATCAGTGTGGGCATGGGCAGCAAGCTGCGGCGCAAGTCGATCTTCATTCCCGAAATCTCGCACCCGATTCTGTCCTTGCCCCGTCAAGGCTGCAAGGGTGAAGACGCGCCCGAACGCGCATTGAACCTTGCCATTGCCCGTCAGGAAAGCGGCTTTGACCCCAAGGCGCGCAGTGGTGCCGGGGCGCGGGGTGTGATGCAAGTGATGCCCGGCACGGCCAAAATCACCGCCCGCGCGACGGGTGTGCGCTATGATCTGGCACTGCTGAGCAGTGATCGCAATTACAACGCACGGATCGGGCAATGTTATCTGTCGCAATTGCTGGAACGTTTCGACGGCTCTTACCCGCTGGCCATTGCGGGATATAACGCCGGACCCGGACGGGTGAATCGCTGGCTGAAAGAATTTGGTGATCCGCGCACGGGTGAAATCGATTTGATCGACTGGATCGAGCATATTCCCTTCCGCGAAACCCGTAACTATGTGCAGCGCGTGCTCGAAGGCCTGGCGGTTTACCGCGCACGGCTGAGATAAGTTCATTTTGGGTCATTTTTGTTCCCGACCCCCTTGCACATATGCCAAATGCACTGCAATCTATGCCCGTCTGTCATGTGGGGTGGCGGACGGGCGTGCGTGAGGTCAAGGCTTGTCTATAGACCAACAATTTGCCGAGCGTTCGTTAAGGACGGCGGACGGGTTAACGCTGTCGTTCCGTGATTACGGATCGCGGTTTAGCCAAGCCACGCCTGTTCTTTGCCTTCCGGGGCTGACGCGTAACGTTCGGGATTTTACGGATTTGGCCGCATCCCTGATGCCGGATCGCCGTGTTATTTCGCTAGATGCGCGGGGACGGGGGAAGTCGGATTTCGACCCGGATTATACCAGTTACACCCTCGTGCGCGAGGTCGGCGATACGTTAACACTTATCTCGCAAGAGTTCGAGCGGCCCTGCATAATCGTGGGTACGTCGCGCGGTGGATTGGCGGGGATGATCCTGAACGGGGTACGCCCTGATCTGGTTGGCGGGCTGGTGCTGAACGATATCGGGCCGGAGCTGGAACCTGCCGGATTGCAGCGGATTGTCGAATACCTCGGCATCACGCCAACGCCGCTGAACACATGGGATGATGCAGTCCGGGCGCTGAAAAAAAGCAATTCGAGCGAATTCACAGATCTCACGGAGGCGGATTGGCTCGCATGGGCGCATCGTACATTCAGAGATGAGGACGGCAGACCGGGACTGGATTATGACCCGAAACTGCGCGATGCGACGCTGAGTGCGTCTGTCGGTGTTTCAGATTTCTGGCCGCAGTTCCGGGGATTGGGTGACAAGCCGACACTGCTGATCCGTGGTGAGAATTCAGACCTGTTGTCCACGGGAACTGTCGCAAAGATGCGGCGGACAAAACCCGATATGACCGTTGTTACCGTCCGCAATCGCGGGCATGTGCCGTTTCTTGATGAACCGGAGGCAAAATCGGCAATTCTGGCGTTTATTGCCGAGGTTGATGGGCGGGCAAACCCCTCGTAAGACACGCCTTCGTCCGACATCGCTATGACCGGAGAACGGCATGAAAATCATCCACACCGACCGCCACCGCTTGCGCGCATCGAAGACAGAATTGAGCGGTGGCGAGCTGATCGCCCCGCATGAGTGTCCGGAGCGGGTCGAGCATATTCTCGCAGAACTCCGCAAGCGCGGGCATACGGATATTGTCGAGCCGGATGATTGGGGTATGGGCCCGATTCTGCGCGTGCATGATGCGGATTTCGTGGATTTCCTGCAAACCTGCTGGGCCGAATGGAAGGCAGATGGTAATGCGGGCGAGGCCATTGCGACGACGTGGCCCTCGCGCCGTATGCCGCGCATGAAGGTGCCGCGTCATATCGACGGAAAGTTGGGGTATTACTGCCTCGCCTCGGAAACCTCGATCAGCGAGGGCACGTGGGAGGCCGCCTATGCCGCCGCGCAGGTTGCGGTAACGGGTGCGAAAGCGGTGAAACGCGGTGAGCGGGCGGCATTTGCGTTGTGCAGACCGCCGGGGCATCACGCGGCGCAGGATATGTTCGGCGGCTATTGCTTCCTCAACAACGCGGCCATCGCGGCTCAGTCTTTTCGGGATGCGGGGGCGATACGGGTTGCGGTGCTGGATGTGGATTTCCATCACGGCAACGGGACACAGGCGATTTTTTATGACCGGGACGACGTGTTTTTCCTGTCGATCCACGGCGATCCCGATGATGCGTTTCCGCATTTTCTGGGCGGGATGGATGAGACTGGCGAAGGACGCGGGGACGGGTTCAATGCAAACTATCCGCTGCCGCCGGGCTGCCCTTATGACAAGTGGTCTGAGGCACTGGATGATGCGTTGACGCGGATTATGATGTACTCGCCCGACGCGCTGGTGATCTCGCTGGGGGTTGATACGTTCGAGCGTGACCCGATCAGCTTTTTCAAATTGACGAGTGACGACTTCACCGATTATGGCCGCAAACTCGGTAAGCTGGGCCTCCCAACGCTGTTTGTCATGGAAGGCGGGTATGCGGTGGCGGAAATTGGTGTGAATACGGTCAATGTTCTGGAAGGATTTGAGAATGCCTGAGATGCCACCCATTCTCGCCGAGGACCGCCGTGTGGCCAACATTCACACGGGCACGTTCGAGCCTTTAGTAAGCGAGAACGGACAGCCCGATGGTGAGGTTTTGCAGGTCAATGGCGGGCGCAAGGGGCATGGCTTTCATGTCTACCGGATGCAAGCGGGCGCGACGACAGTGGCGCATGAGCATGTGGGGAACGAGGAGTTTCTGCTGATCGAAGGCGATCTGGTTGACCATGACGGCACGCGGTATGTGCCCGGTGATCTGGTATGGTTGCGCAGCGGGACGACGCATAACTCGTATTCTGAAAACGGCTGTGTGCTGGCGGTATATCTGCCAGACAGCCGCGCGGCGGGTTAAGCGCGCGTGTTCGTGGAGTATGGTACGCATGACGCGGTCGGGCTGGCAGCGCTGGTTTCGGCTGGTTATGTTTCGGCGGGTGAGTTGCTGGATGCCGCGCTGGCACGGGTTGAGGCGCTGAACCCGGCGCTGAACGCGGTGGTAAATCTGCGCGAAGGAGTGGCGCGGGGGGCCATTGCAGCGGGGTTACCGGAGGGACCGCTTAAGGGCGTGCCGTTCCTGCTGAAAGACCTCGGGGCGGAGGCGCGGGATTTTCCGACCCATAGCGGATCACGGCTGATGGCGGATTCGGTTTGGTCTTATGATTCAGAGATGTTTTTACGCCTGAAGAGCTGCGGCCTTGTGCCGTTCGGGCGGACCTGTTCGCCGGAGTTCGGCGTTGGTCCGGTGACGGAGGCGCAGGTTTACGGTGGCCCGACGCGCAATCCGTGGAACCTGAGCCACACATCGGGCGGCTCGTCCGGCGGGGCGGGCGCGGCGGTGGCGGCGGGTATTGTTCCGGCTGCGCACGGGTCCGACGGCGGCGGGTCGGTGCGAATTCCGGCGTCGGCTTGCGGCTTGGTCGGGTTCAAGCCGACGCGCGCGCGGCTGCCGGACGGGCCGGATTCCGGTGAGGGATGGGCCGGGATGGCGGTGGACGGTTTTTTGACGCGCTCCCTGCGCGACACGGCGGCGTTGCTGGATGCGGTGGCGGGGCCAGATGTTGGCGCGCCTTACTTCGCGCCCCCGATGCGCGGGACATATGTGCAAGCGCTGGCGCGGACGCCGGGGCCGCTAAGGGTGCGATTTACGACGAATACGCTGACGGGCGCGCCGATCCATGCGGATTGTGCGGAGGCGGTGATGGGCACAGCGCGTCTGCTGGACAGCCTTGGCCATCATGTTGAAGAGCGCGATTTCGGCGGCGGGCCGGGCGTTGAGGCGATGATGCTGGCCTGGACCAAGATCGTCGCGTGCGGAACAGCGCTGACAGTGCGGGGCAAGTTGGCGGGGGCGGCGTTGAACCCCGCGCTGCTGGAACCTGCAACGCTGGCGGCACTGCGGCTGGCGGAGACGGTTTCGGGGGCCGATTATCTGGAATGTATCGAGGAAATCCACGCTTTCGGACGGCGGATGGCGCATGTGTTCGATGATTGCGATGTGCTGTTGACAGCGACGATGGGCGCACCGCCCGCCGCGATCGGGCAGTATGCGCCGCACTACGATGACTTCATTGAGTACCGGACGGGGCCAACGGGGGTGTTTGACTACTCGCCATTCACCGTCGCCTTCAACGCCAGCGGCCAGCCCTGCGTCTCGCTGCCACTGCACTGGAACAGCGCGGGTCTGCCCGTCGGTGTGCATCTGGCAACGGCGTTCGGAGAGGACGCGCGGCTGATGGCGCTGTGCGGACAGATCGAACAGGCCGCGCCTTGGGGCGGGGTGCAGCGTGGGTTGATTGAGCGGTTACTCGTCCCGCTTTAAACCGATATTCACAGTCATTGTCGGACTTGTTCCGAAAATCCAGAGCAACATTCCAATGGAACTGGACCCTCGGAACAAGCACGAGGGTGACCGCTAAACAAGGCAAAAAGCCCGGACAAACGATCCGGGCTTTCTTCTTATACCAACGGCATTTATTTCTGACCGATATGTGCCCAATCTCGCATTCCGATTGATGAGATGGTGCTGGGTTGGCCGATGAGCTTGTTCCAGGCATCACACCCGGCATCGAGAATGGCGTCGTAGGTTTCGAAGACGCGGTTTGAGAGCCAGTTCTGGCGGATGTATTGCCAGATGTTCTCGACGGGATTCAGTTCTGGCGAACGAGACGGAAGCAGGATGATGGTGATGTTTTCCGGAACCGACAGCTTTCCCGTCGTATGCCATCCGGCGCGGTCCATCAGGAGCGCGGCGTGCGCCGATGGCGCAACATGGCGGCTGATCTCGTCGAGGTGCATCTGCATGGCTTCGGTGTTTGCCTTCGGCAGCATCATGGCGGCTCCGACGCCGCGCTTCGGACAGATGGCTCCGAACAGATAGGCGTTCTTGTAGCGCTGATCGGCAGGCTGGCGAGGCCGCGTCCCTTTCTTCGCCCACTGCCGGACCTGCCCGTTCTTCTGGCCCAGTCTGGCTTCGTCCTGAAACCATATCTCGACAGGCGTTCCCGTCGGCAGGTCGCCTACATGCGCGGCGAGAGTTCTGGCGAAGTTTTTTTGAACGCCTCGATCACCCGCTCGTCTTGAGCCGGGTGCTGGGGCCGCGCGCTGATATGCGAGAAGTTCAAGGCTTTCAGCAAGTCGCTGATCGCCCGCTCACTATAGGCCACGCCGAAGCGTTCCTTGATCACCTTCTGCAGATCGACCCGCCGCCAGCGAACCACGCCATCTGTCACCGGATCAGGTCCGGTTTCGACAACCTCACCAAGTTCCGCCATCTGTGCTTCGCTCAGATACCGCGCACGACCTGGCGCCTTGCGGTCCTTCAGGCCGTCCGGGCCTTCCTCATTGAAACGATGCACCCAGTCTCGCAGCGTCTGGCGATCCATCCCGCCGATCCGTGCAGCATCCGCACGGCTCATACCGTCATAAACAGCGGCCAGTGAAAGCAGCCTGCGCGCCTGGTTTGCATCCAAGCACCGGCTCGCAAATCGGCGCAGTTCAGTGGACGTGAAATCATCTCGAAGAGGAACGCTGGAAGGCATGGCAAATCTCCTTTGCCATACTGAATCAGATCATCGGCTCTTTGGGAATCCCATACGAGTCACGATCAATCACCGTTGGTATCACCCCGCGACTTGTTCGCGGGGTCCATCGTGCAAGGCGTGTGGAACAATGGATACCGCGATCAAATTGCGGTACGACAAGACTATATAACATCAGCATACTGCCGGACACGCGTGGGGCAAGCCCGACAATGACGCTGATAGATTAGCTCCCGCTTTCAAGAGATCGCCCTGCACATGGCGCGAAGATTTCCGCCGCGAAGACAACAAGGCGCTGTAGTCTAAGCTGATCGGCGGGGCGCTTGCCGCACCTGTTTCGCGCAACTAGAAAGGGTATTGGCAGCGCGGGAATGTGTGATAGAAAAGTAACGAGCTGAAACTAGAAGGCGCAATTATGAACTGGCAGAACGGCCATGTAAGGGTTAACCACCCGAGACAGCCTTGGGATGCTTACGCAGAAAAAATCATAGTCCATTCACGGTACCAGAAGCTAAAAGAGACAGATGGATACAAAGAGGCAAAATTCGACAACGATTATGATGCAGCCGTCGCAGTTGTAAAAACTAATGTTTCCCATGCTGCCATAGATAGAATTTTTGACATTGCTGATGGTTTAAATAAGCCATTGAGAATAGTTAGGCCGCTTCCTTCTTTCGATGACACTGGTTCAGAAGATATCGATCTGCACAATAGCGGAGCAACCAATGCCATTCCCGCTGCCTTTCAAGCCTATCTGTGTGATCAGCTTGATGCTGAGCCGGATGACGAAATCATTCAGGTAGCCAGAGTTGGGAGAACTAAGCTTAATCGTTTCTCTCGATTTTTATGTCAGCCCCATTTTAGGGGAATCGTAAGACCTAACGAGCATTATATGATTGTCGATGACGTCGTGTCATCCGGCGGCACATTTGCCGCACTTCGGAGCCACATTGTCAAATGTGGCGGCAGTGTGACAATTTTTTCTGCTTTAGCACACATTAATGGACTAGATACGAACCTTGCGGTTATCAAAGACACGTTGTATCGTCTTAGAGAACGATACGGAGAGGGGTTCGACCGCTTTTGGTTGGAGGTTATTGGTCATGAAGATAGATGCCTTACAGAACAAGAAGCAAAGTTCCTCGCCGACTGGCAAGGAAGCGGTGCCCCTATGCCACCAGACGGACACACCATTTTACAATTCCTTAGAGATCGCCTCGATAAAGCGGCATCTACGGGAAAGTAACCTTGCGGCTAAGATAGCGGTTCAAAAGGCCTGTATTGAGCCTCACCCACGCGCGGTGGCGGCACGAAAAAAGAAAACCGAAAGCGGGCAATAGGAATAATTCCTTATCTCAACATCTCCCACAACACCGCGTTGCCCTGCTTTTCCTTCGCGTTTATCGCCGCACCAACTCCCATCAAAGCCCGTTCCCCTCACGCTCGCTTGATTGCACTATCCCCCGCGCCCGCTCTTTGCGAAGGCAACGCGATACATTGGCTGTAACCGCCAGCAGGTGCTTACGGTCGTGAATATCATTGCCACGCGCTTCCATGATCTTGATTGCGATGTCCCGCGCTTGAAGCGGTCCACGCGCCCGTATCTCGTCAAAGCAGGTGCGCATAGCGAGCCGTTGCTGAACATGCGCCCGCTGCGCTCCTGTGGCATGATGGCGTCCAGATCGCCCTCGTAGCCCAAAGACGCCAGCACGCGGTCAAGCGCCACAACATCGTTTCCGAGTTCCACAGGAACGGAAACCGGGTCGATCAGGTGAAACATTTGAGCACCGGAAAAGTCTTCGCTTTGACTTGAGCAATCGGCTCAAGCATGACACACGCCAGCCGCTATGGCAGAAACTACGCTCAACAGCACAGCGGGACGCATTCACATGAAAACACGCAGCGATAAGATTGCCGAGGCTGAGGCGGCGGGGTTGCGGTTTCCGTTTCCTGAGCCGCCCGCCTCCGGCACGATGATCGAGGTTGCGGCGGGGGTGCATTGGGCGCGGTTACCGCTGCCGATGGCGCTGGATCATGTGAATATCTACCTGATCGACGAGGGCGACGGCTGGACCGTGATTGATACCGGCATGGACACGCCGCAGGGGCGCGCGGCGTGGGAGGGGTTGCTGGCCGGACCGCTGGCGGGCAAGCCGGTTACGCGCGTGGTGGTAACGCATTTTCATCCCGACCATGTGGGACTCGCCGGATGGCTGCTGTCACGGCCCGAAGCCGTGGGGGCGAGCCTGTGGATGACGCGGGTCGGCTTTTTATACGCCAAATCGCTGCAACTGGACCGCTGGGACGAGCCGCCTGAGGAAGCGGTGAATTTCTATCGCGCGGCGGGCTATGGCGCGGCCGAGTTGGAGCGGATGAAGGCGCGGGCGAAATACGGGTTCTCACGCGTATGCTCGCCGCTGCCCGTGGGGTTCCGGCGGCTGATCGAAGGGGATGTGTTCACGGCGGGCGGGCGCGACTGGCGGATTTTGATCGGCAACGGCCATGCGGCGGATCATGCGGTGCTGTGGTGCGAGGCGGATGGTCTGGTGCTGGCGGGTGATCAGATCTTGCCGAGGATCACATCGAATATCGGTGTTTATCCGACCGAGCCGGAGGGCGATCCGTTGGGCGATTGGCTCGCATCATGCGCGTATTTTGCCGAGACATTGCCGGAGGATGCATTCGTGCTGCCGGGACATACCGAGCCGTTTTACGGGGTGCGCACGCGATTGGCACAGCTTGTCACGCATCATGCATCGGCTTTGCACGCTTTGGGCACTGTATTGGAATCGCCTTGTCGCGCTATTGACTGTTTTGAAGTGCTGTATGATCGTAAAATTACGGATCAATTACTTGGATTTGCGATAATCGAAGCGGTCGCGCATCTCAACTATATGGTCGCGACCAAGCGGGCTGTGCGGGTGACGCGAGGCGGGGTGCATTGGTTTGAGGCGGTACCGGGCGCGGCATAGACCACACCCGATATGACGTATCAGCTCTCAAAAAATGAAGCTGTGTCAAGGCTGTACTCATTGCCTTCGCTGGTGCGGCACGCGTCAACCGGATCACCGTCCGTTGCCCACTGAACGATGGAGCCACCGTTTTCGAGGCATTTCGTTGCCGCAGGGTTGGCATCAGCCGCCGGTGCAGGCTCGGTTACTGCGGCGGGCGCAGGTTCTGGTGCAACCATTTTGTCTTTCTTGCCAGTACTGCACCCGGCGAGCGCGATAACAGCAAGTACAACAGCTGCATTAGTGTGAATTTTCATAATATTTCCCCATTAGGTTAAGTGGCCGAAAACGTGCCCCAATGCCCCAAAGAGCATCGTCATACGTACAATGTTGGAAATTTCATCTGTAGTCCAACACTTTGATCGCAGTCTTTTGCATGAGTGCCGCAACGACAGCGTTTCCGTGACCCGAAACCTGCTCTATAGTGCATTGTAAATCAATGGGAGCGCACATCATGGACGGCAAAACGGTCTTTATTTCAGGCGGCAGCCGGGGCATCGGCCTCGCCATCGCAAAAGCCTGCGCGGCGGCGGGCGCAAATGTGGCCATTGCCGCTAAAACCGACCAACCGCATCCGAAGCTGCCCGGCACCATTCACACGGCCGCCGAGGAAATCCGCGCTGCGGGCGGGAATGCGTTGCCGATCCTGTGCGATATCCGTGACGAGGAGCAAACGGCGGCGGCTGTCGAGAAGACGGTGGCGGAGTTTGGCGGGTTGGATGCGGTAGTCAACAACGCCAGCGCAATCAGCCTGACCCCGACGGCGCAGACTGACCTCAAACGGTTCGATTTGATGCTTGGCGTGAATGCGCGTGGTACTTTCACGGTTACGAAAACCTGTTTACCGCACCTGTTGAAGTCAGAGCGCCCACATGTCCTGACATTGTCGCCTCCCCTCGATATGCGGACGATCTGGTTCCAGAACCATCCGGCCTACAGCCTCGCCAAATACGGGATGAGCTTGCTTTCACTGGGTTGGGCGGGAGAGTTTGCGGGCAAAGTCGCGGTAAACTGCCTGTGGCCGCGCACAACCATCGACACGGCGGCGGTGCGTAATCTGTTGGGCGGGGATTCGATGGCCTCGAAATCGCGGACGCCTGAGATTATGGGCGACGCGGCATTGGCGATCCTGCGCAAGCCCGTGGATTTCAGCGGGTGGTTCTGTCTTGATGACCTGACACTGGCGGCGGAAGGTGTGACTGATTTCGATCAATACGCCGTCACACCGGGCAGCAAGTTGCAACTGGATTTCTTTGTACCTGAAAATGCAGCCGAACCCGAAGATGCGGGCGGTGTTGTCGGGTGGCGGGAGCCGACATTGCCGTTCGGTGGCGCATAGACGCTTACGGTATTTTCTTAGCAGCTCAGTAACATCACTTTGCGGCTGTTGGAGTGATACGCAATCAACATGATCGCGCGGCACTCCAAATCGCTCTAGACTCATTCGCGCTCAACTTGAGTCAGAATTCCCACCAAGACCTGCGTGAATTCTGACACTTTATGGACCAACCTGATCGCGGATGAGTCTAAAACACAAATTCCCCGTCCCTCAGGGTCGCGGTGAAGCCTTCGAGCAGGATGCTGTCCGTGCCGAATTCAATCAACGTGTTCCCGCCGGTTCGTGTGATTGTAAGGTCGCTCATATCGTCAACTCCGGCCACCGCGACGAAGTTCATCGCTTCATTACCGACGGTGCTGAAATCGGTGATAACGTCATCGCCCCAACCATCGTCGAAGATGAACTGGTCCGTACCCGCACCACCTGTCATCCGGTCATTACCGCTGCCACCCGTCAGTGTATCGGTGTTGGTGCCACCGTCGAGCGTGTCATTACCCGTATCGCCGAACAGCTTATCATTGCCGGATCCGCCAAGCAGTGAATCCCGTCCAGACCCGCCATACAGCGTATCCGAGTTATCACCGCCATTAAGCAAGTCATCGCCCCCGTCACCGCTCAGAGTGTCATTGCCGACCTGTCCGTGTAAGTTGTCAGCGTTATCTCCGCCCAGCAACCTGTCACTGCCGCTACCGCCATCCAGCGAGTCATTGCCCTGCTCACCGATCAGCAGATCATTGCCGTCTTCGCCCATCAGCGTATCGGTATTCGCACCCCCGTTGAGGGTATCGCCGCTGGTGCCGCCGAACAGCCGATCATTGCCCGATCCCCCCTCCAACGTATCGGAGTTTTCGCCGCCATTAATGCTGTCGCTGCCTGTACCGCCATAAAGGCGATCATTCCCCTGACCACCGATCAGGATATCATTGCCATCATCGCCCCAGAGAGTATCAGTATTTATACCGCCATCGAGATAATCACCGCTCGAACCGCCGGCCATCCGATCATTCCCGCCGCCGCCATACAAGCTGTCAGAGTTAAGGCCGCCGCTCAGGCTGTCACTGCCAACTTCGCCGTACAGGAGATCATTGCCCTGTTCACCGATCAGCGTGTCATTGCCGTCGCCACCACGGATCGTGTCCGTATTTGCGCCGCCGTTCAGCAAATCGTTGCTGATGCCACCCTCAATCGTATCGTTGCCGGAACCGCCGTTGATGGTGTCGCGGCCCTCATCACCGAACAGGCGGTCGCTCTTCGCACCACCGTCGATGCTGTCATTGCCCGATCCACCACTTATGGAGTCATTGCTGTCGCCGCCAAGGATCGTATCGTTGCCCTGATCACCCGTGATGCGGTCAGCGGCGTCACCGCCTTCTATGTAATCATTACCGAGGCCACCATCCAGCGTGTCCGCCCCCGCATCACCGTAGAGCGAGTCGTCGCCTTGTCCCCCGCGAAGGGTGTCACCGCCTGTGCCCCCTTCAAGAATATCATTCCCGTCTTCGCCCGTCAGCGTGTCGTTACCGGCCCCGCCATTCAGGGAATCCGCCCCTGAATTGCCCAGTGTGCTATCCCCGAAACCACCGAACAGTTTGTCATCGCCACTGCCGCCGACCAAGGTGTCATTGCCTGTCTCGCCGAAAAAGCTGTCATTCCCAGCCTCACCGTAGAGGGTATCACTGCCGGCACCGCCCATGAGCGTATCATTACCATCGCCCCCGAAAAGCGTGTCATGCCCGCCGCGTCCGATTGCTTTATCGTCACCAGCCATCGCGTAGATTTCGTCGCCCGTCTGGTTGGTACCGCTCAACAGGTTGTCATCACCCGTCGTGCCCATCACCGTACTATCGTCAGTGAAGGTGATCGTGCCATCGGCGGAGATTGTGATCGGCACGTGCGGTTTGCTCTGGGGCACGTCGTTGAACGTCTGCAGGTATGTGAAGTCGCCCAGCGTGATATCCGCAGACAGCGCCGTGATCCCCAACCGCAATTGCGATGGGTCTGCAAAGCTGGAGTCGCGGGATTCAGATGTGCCATCAGTCAGCGTGACGTTGTCGGCCTGTTGCGCATAAAAATCGGCCAGTTGCAGTAACTCGCCGTTGTCGTCCCTGGCGTTCTCAACATTGATACCGTTATTCAAACCGGAAACATTACTCATCGAGATATTTTCAGTGCGATTCATCGCCGAAATAACCGTAGTGATGTCATCGGCGGTCGTCGGTGTCCCGTTGTCATACACCAGCGTGTCACCAACCTGAAAACGCCCGCCACCAATATCTTCGAGCCAAACGCGACCATCATTGAAGGCATCTTGCAAAAACCCGAATGCATCAACAACACCGTCATTATTGCGGTCCACAGTGACCCTCAGCCGCGCTGAGCCGTTGGCGGCATCCGCGTTGCGCAATGCAATGGCATCAGCCGGCGCAATATCGATTGCATGAGTGCCGCTGCCGATATTAAAGCCGTGCCCGTCCGCACCTTCGGCATGGGAATTCGTGATGACGATATCCCGCGAGCCGCGCGAGACCGTAATACCGACCTCACCGCCATTGAGGGATACCACGTTGTTCATTGTACCGCCATGTACGCCGTGGATTGAGACCTGGTCAGCGGTGAAGCCATTATCGGCTTCGTAAGCACCACCGATTTTCTGCCCCGGATTCATCGCATCCGGCTGCCCGCCATCCACCAACAGGCCGTCGATGGTCATGCCGTCAACCCATTGGCCATTGACGGAAGATTTGCTGTTGACCCAGATCGGATAAACCACATCGTCGTGGTTCGGCTCGGTCACTTCAAGATTGGTGATCTCGACATCTTTTGCAGCCGTCGTTGCGCTGGACTCGATCACGACACCGTATTTCCATCCGACGATTTTCAGATAATCAGGATTTGCCCCTGTGCCGTTGATATTACCGATTTTTGGATTGTCCGACGCGCTTCCCAACACGCCGTAGAGGGCATTGCCGTTGATATCGAATGTTCCGCTACCGATCAGCCCCGCACCTTCGGTGTTGCTGATATCGTAGGCCGGTGGGGTTACACCGAGATTGGTATCCAGTGTCAGGGTTGCCCCTGAAGTGATTTCCAGCTTTACGTGGCTCATCCCGATCAGCGTTTCGCTGAACGTCATGTTCGAGGTGACTTGAACGACCGCATCAGGATTTGCGTCATTCTTAACCGCATTATGGGCGGCTGCGATGGCAGCGTTGATGCTGGAATAATTTGCAGCGTTTACCGTGAATACCATGTGATCGTCTCCCAACAGCATTATGGAGTGAAAGTCGGTTCTGCACCCGTTGAATACTGTGCACTTGAATTAAGCGAATTCATACACGTTCAAGAATTTGGCTATATTCGATTATAATCGAATAATTTATCCTCTTACAATGAAGAGATACCACTTTAAGGCGTATAATGGCTTTATTTTTATCTTTTGCTACAGCGTCAGGGGCTCTGGTCGATTTCGAGCGAAGTGAATTGTAGTAAAGCGCTATCCGTCCTGATTAAATACGTTAGGCGCCCTGATTTTTTGTTAGCCGCATAAGTTATCCGGTCCTCGTTTCACTCCTGTCGGAGTCACGATCAATCTGACCGCTTGCGATTGACTGACATCATGCAAATGCCCACCGTCAGCAGGGCTATCGCGAACCAGCTGAGCGGGCCGAGGGGTTCGCCCAGGAATGCAGCGCCCAGCGCCGCGCCGAGGGCGGGGACGCCGGCCATGACTGCGGACACAGGCCCGGACCCGATATGCCTCACGGCGAGGGCGACGAGGAGCAGGCCGATGAGGTTCGGCACCACTCCCTGATAGATGATTTGCAGCATCAACAGGTCCGTGCCGACGCCAGACAGGCCCGTGGGCAGGAACAGAAACCACAGCGGTACGAAGATCAGCGCGTTCAGGACCGAGCTGCAGAGCAGAACCTGACCCGTCGTGACTTGCCACACGCGGCTGACGACGAGGTAGGCGGCGAAGAAGAACGCCGCGCCGACGAACATCACGTCGCCCAGCCATGTCTCAACGATGTCAAAACTGCTGCCATCGGAAACAACCAGCGCGGTTGCGATCAGGATCAGGGCAGCACCCGCCATGCGACGGGCTGTGAGGCGCTCTGACAACCAGATCCAGCCGATCAGCAGGGTCACGATGGGCAGGATGCCGTTCATGAAGATGCCGCCATGCGAAGCGGGGGCGTGCTTGAATGCCTCGAAAACCAGTAGGATGTAAAGCGGGCCGAGCAGAGTTGTCAGCAACGCGATGCGAGGCAGGGACATGGTCCGCCACGGCTTCAGGTAGAGCACAACCGGCAAGGCGATAAGAGCGGAAATTCCGTAACGGATAGCGGCCATATCATACGCGGTCAGTGTGGATACCGCGCCGAAACGGCTGGCCACCAGCCATGACGACCATATGAGCAGCACGGCGAAGGCGGCGGCGAAACCGATAAGCGGGTTTTTCGGGGCGGTCACGGGCGGCCTTTCGCGAATTCTTACCCTCCCGCTTATCGTGTCAGGACAGCGCGCGCCACCACGGATCGGCGGCGAGGGCGCGGCGGAGGGGGGTGTCGGTCCCGGCAGGTGCGCCGTTGATGTATTCGAGGGCGGCGGCGAGGCTTTCGCCCTCAAGGCCGCGCAGGTAGGCGATGGCATCGGGCAAGGTGAAGGGAGTGCCTGTGTCCTGCTGAAAATTACCATCGAGATCGGTCCAGACCGCTCCGGCGGCCCCTTCGGCGGCGCACCAGTCACGGACCAGCGGGGAGACGCCCTCGCGCATCGAATAATGGTCGCCGCTGGCCATATCGACCCAGCCGATATGGGCCTCCACCGTGCGCTCGCGGGCGGCGAGGTCGGTGATGGCTTCGGGGATCGTGGTGCGGATGCTCTCAATCGCATGGGTCGGGCAAGGATCGCCGTGGACGGCGTCGATCACCACGACAAGGGATTGTTTGCGCTTTGGCGAGATGCGGCTGAATTCCAGTGGCAGGGACGGCCCTGCGCTCATCCGCCAGTCGCCACGCACTTTGGGGGCGAGATCGTCAAGATCCCAGATCAGCGAGCCGTAGCCCAGGACGTAGATCGGGGCGGTCATGGATCAGTCTCCATCAGAAAATCGCGGACGGGATGCCAGACCGGCCCGTCTGCGTCAGGGGCAAGGATGATACCGATATGGCCTTTGGGCGGCTCTAACAGGCGCGCGTGGGAGATCGCTTCGGCAAGAGGTAGTGCGGAGGCCGGCGGCACGACGCTGTCGCGTTGGCCGACCACAACCATCATCGGCGATGTGAGCGCGGAAAGGTCCAGTGGCAAGCCCTTGATGCCCCACTCTCCGGTCATCAAACCGTTATCGACCAACCAGCCGGAGAAACATTCCCTGGCGACGGGCATGGGGACCGGGACGCCGTTGTTCAGCCAGTCTTCGACGGCGATAAAACGGCGGGCTTCGGCGCTGGCGGGGTCGATATGGGCGAAGCGTTGGAATTTTTGCGCGCCGGATTCAAGGTTGCGCATGGCGAAGAAGGAATGGGTGACGAGCGGCGGGATCGCGCCGAAAAGGCCGCCCATCGTCATCAGCGATGCCTCCAGCGCTTTTTGGTTGTCGCGAAACCGTGCGTGTTCGGGGAAATAGCTGAAATCCCACGGGGTTCCCAGCGTGACGATCTTGCCGATGTCCGCGCTTTGTCGTGTGCCGAGTGCCAGCGCAATCGGCCCGCCCATGCAATAGCCGATCAGATGCACGGGACCGCCGCTTTCGCGCAAAATTGCCTCAAAGGCCGGTTGCAGGCGCTTTTCGAGATAGTCACCGATCTCAAACCACGTCTCCGCTGGACCGGGCACGCCCCAGTCGAAGAGGTAGGGGCGAAAGCCGTTGCGGGCCAACCAGCGCATCCGCGACAGCGCTGGCGTCAGATCCATGATCGAAGCGCGGTTGATCATTGAGGGCACCACGAGGACGGGCGGGCCGGACCCCTCATAGGCCAGCAAGCGTGACGATCCTTTGCGCCAGAGGCACCGGGAGGCGGGGGTTGCGGTGTGGTAGGGGTGGGCCTGATAGCGGGACAGGCCGGAGAGCATGTCGGCGATGCTGTCGCTGAGAGTGGTGACCTTGCCCAAGTCCGGGGTGTTTTCCAGCAGAGCCGCGAGGTCTTTCATCGGGCCGTTTTTCAGAAATTGCATCAGTATGGCCGCGCCGTCAGAGCGAAAGCCGCGCGCGCGGGCGGTATGGCGCAGCATTTCGCTATCCTTCTTGCCGCGCGTTGTGCTCATGCGTTTTTCCGCCTTTCAAGTCTTGCGCCGATACTATCACCTGTTAACAAAAACGTCATATTTTCTGCATGTTGCGTTGCACATCATGCGTCGGAAAAATGTTGCGCCGCAAAACCGCAAGTGCGAAGATAAATCCATAGCGGCTGAGTAGAATCTGAAACAGCCGCCCCGGGAGTGATGCAATGCTGAGCGACGAAGACGCGAAATCAGGTGGTTCATCGAAATCAGACGGCAGACCTGAGCCGATTACGATCAAGAAATACGCAAATCGCCGTCTGTATAACACGGCGACCAGCAGCTATGTGACGCTTGATACGTTGTCCGTGATGGTCAAGAGCGGTGAAGATTTCGTCGTTTATGATGCCAAATCGGGCGAAGACATCACCCGATCCGTGCTGACCCAGATCATTTTCGAGGAAGAGGCGAAAGGTGAAAACCTGTTGCCGATCAATTTCTTACGCCAGCTTATCGGATTCTATGGCAACAGCATGGAATCTTTCGTGCCGAGCTATCTTGAGATGAGCCTTGAAAACCTGTCTGCCAATCAGGAGCAATTCACACGCACGTTCGGCGGGGAGGCGGCGGTCGATGCGATGCGCACGATGACCGAGCGTAATGCGGAGTTGTTTCAGAATGCGATGAAGGTGTTCACGCCGTTCGGTTCGGTTCCCGGAATGCCCGGTGCGGAACCTGCGAAACCTGCCGCACCCGCGAAGGCGGCGGCGAAAGAAGAATCATCCGACGAGATCAAAACGCTGCAAAAGCAGATCAGCGACCTTCAGGCGGCAATCAATTCGATGGCGAAGAAAGACTGATTGGGGTGAATTTCTATTGGCGGTAGCGATGGATTTTCTGCCCCGCACTTGATGCGGGGCCTCTCTTGGTCAATGTGCGTTATCAAAAAGGTCCCGCATCAAGTGCGGGACAGCTGTTTATATTGCAGTGCCGCTTATCAACCCAACCCTTCAAACAGCGCCGTTGAGAGGTAGCGTTCCGCGAAGCTGGGGATGATGACGACGAGACGTTTGCCCTTCATCTCCGGTTCCGCGCCGACTTCCAGTGCCGCCGCCAGTGCCGCGCCGGACGAGATGCCGACGGGGAGGCCTTCGGTGCGGGCGGCCTCGCGGGCGATCTCGAATGCGGTGGCGTTGCCGATGGTGATGGTGCGGTCGATCAGCGCCGTGTTGAGGTTACCGGGGATGAAGCCCGCGCCGATGCCTTGGATGGCGTGGGGGCCGGGGCTGCCGCCTGAGATAACGGGGCTGTCTTCGGGTTCCACAGCGATAATTTGCGCCTTGTGGCCCTGCCCCTTGAACACCCGCGCACAGCCCGTGATCGTGCCGCCTGTGCCGACGCCGGAGATGAAAGCGTCGAATTCGCCGTCCGTATCAGCGAGGATTTCGAGGGCCGTTGTGCGCTCGTGAATGGCGGGGTTGGCGGGGTTTTCAAACTGCTGCGGGATGATCGCACCAGGGGTTGCGGCAAGCAGTTCCTCGGCCCGCGCAATCGCGCCTTTCATCCCTTTTTCCTTCGGGGTGAGTTCGAGTTGCGCGCCGAGGAGAGCCAGCATTTTACGGCGCTCGACCGACATGCTTTCGGGCATACAAAGGACCAGCTTGTACCCGCGCGCCGCGCAGACGAAGGCGAGGCCGACACCTGTGTTGCCGGAGGTCGGCTCGATAACCACACCGCCGGGTTTGAGTGCGCCGGATGCCTCCAGCGCGTCAATCATGGCCGCGCCGATGCGGTCTTTGACGCTGGCCAGCGGGTTGAAGAATTCAAGCTTCACAAGGATTTCCGCATCAACACCATGCGCCGCCGCCAGCTTGCTGAGCCTGACAAGCGGGGTTCCACCGATGGTATCAATGATGCCGTCGTAGATTTTTCCACGGGCGAAAGGGGCGTCGGTGCTGGCAGTCATCGGGCAAATCTCCGTTCAATATATATGAATGAAGATGCAGCGCTTAACCGCCAGTGTCCAGTTCAAGAAACAGTTATTCCTCGTTAGAACCGCCCGGAACCACCACATCGACGGCGGTTCCGATCACATCAGTCGTAATATCCACAGTTCCGACCACGACATCGGTCGCGACTCCGACCGTGCCGCCGACAACATCAACCGCCGCGCCGACCACTGTGCCGATGCAGCCTGACAGCGAGGTCAGCAGGGCAAAACTTACGAGAAATCGCGTCATATCACTCTCCACTTGGCCCCAAGGGCAGCGGGAGCGCTAGCCTTTCGGACCGATCATTGTTTCAGGGCGGACAACCCGCTCGAAGGTTTCAGCGTCGCAGAAGCCCAGATTGAGCGCCTCTTCCTTCAGGGTCGTGCCGTTCTTATGCGCCGTTTTGGCGACTGTGGTGGCGTTGTCGTAGCCGATTTCGGGGGCCAGTGCGGTGACGAGCATCAGGCTCTCACGCATCAGTTTGGAAATCCGCTCCTCGTTCGCCTCAATGCCACTGACGCAATTATCGGTGAAGGCAACCGCCGCATCGCCGAGCAACTGCATTGATTGCAGTAGGTTGTATATCATCATCGGTTTATAAACATTTAGCTCAAAATGGCCTTGTGAGCCTGCAAAGCCGATGGCAGCGTCGTTGCCCATAACATGGGCGCAAACCTGCGTGATGGCCTCGCATTGAGTGGGGTTGACCTTGCCCGGCATGATCGAGCTACCCGGCTCGTTCTCAGGCAGGTTCAGCTCGCCAAGGCCGCAGCGGGGGCCGGAGCCGAGCAGGCGGATGTCGTTGGCGATCTTGAACAGCGACGCGGCGACGGTTTTGAGCGCGCCCGACATCTCAATCACCGCGTCATGGGCGGCGAGCGCCTCGAATTTGTTTTCTGCCGTGACAAAGGGCAGGCCCGTGATTTCGGCCATTTCATCGGCCACGCCTGCCGCGAAATTTTCGCGGGTGTTGAGGCCCGTGCCAACCGCCGTACCGCCTTGGGCAAGGGGGTAGATGTTCTCCAGCGCGTTGTTCACGCGGGAGATGCCCATGCGGACCTGATACTCATAGCCGCCGAATTCCTGACCGAGTGTGAGGGGGGTGGCATCCTGGGTGTGGGTGCGGCCAATTTTGATGATCGCGTCGAACGCCTTGGTTTTGGCCTCCAACTCGGCGCGCAGCTTCTCAAGGCCGGGGATCAGCACGTTATGCGCGGTCATGGCCGCCGCGATGTGCATGGCTGTGGGGAAGGTGTCGTTGGACGATTGCGAGCGATTGCAGTGGTCGTTGGGATGGACAGGGGATTTGCTGCCCATTTCGCCGCCCAATATCTCGATCGCGCGGTTCGAGATCACCTCGTTGGCGTTCATGTTGGATTGCGTGCCGGAGCCTGTTTGCCAAACCACCAGAGGGAAATGGTCATCGAGATTGCCGTCGATCACTTCTTGCGCGGCGGCGCAGATGGCATCCGCAATGCCCTGATCGAGATCACCGTTGCGGGCGTTGACCGTGGCGCAGGCCTTTTTGATGACGCCGAGCGCACGGACGATGGCGACGGGCTGCTTCTCCCAACCGATCGGGAAATTCAGGATCGAGCGCTGCGTCTGCGCGCCCCAATAGCGGTCTGCGGGAACATCCAGCGGGCCGAAGGAATCGGTTTCCACGCGCACATTTGAACTGACCATCGGACTATCTCTCCCACAATTTGAGTCATTGCGGGGGTATTAGCGCGTCGAATTACGGATTGCGAGGGGGTTATTGGTACGGGCCGGCATCCGTGTTGAGGCGCAAGTCACGTCGTCACCTGCGGATGGGCGGGGCTTGCTCTATATGGCGGCGCTATTTCTTGCGAAACGCGTCCAGGCTGACGACTTCGGCTTCTGAGGGTGTGCCGGCGGGTGTTTCCGTGTCATCCGCTTCCGCGCGTTCGGGCATGGTTTCGATATCCGCGCTTGTGGTTCCGCCAGACGCTTCAGGGGCGGCGTCGATCTCAAAGCCCGGTTCCGGGTCGGGCATCGGGATATCAATCTGGAAATTCACACTGGGATCCATGAAGGTTTTCACCGCCGCGAAAGGCACAACCAGCATCGCGGGCTTGCCGCTGAAACTCAGCCCTACGGTGAAACGGTCATCCATAATCGCCAGATCGCGGAACTCGTGCTGGAGGACAATCGTGATTTGCTCAGGGAATTGCGCCTTCAACCACTGCGGCATGACGACGCCTTTATGCGTGGTCAGATAGGTGATGAAGAAATGCTGCTCGTCGAACAATCCGTGTTCGATGGTATGCGCCAAAGACTTGGCCATAACACTGCGCAAGCCCTCACGGGTCAGCTCCAGATAGTCTATCGGTCCTGCGCCCACTGTCTGCCCCACTAACCAAATAACACGAAGCCGAGTTTACCAATACCACTCATAAAGGATGCATTCATGCGATATCAAGCGCCGTGAGCAATCACGGAACGGGGAGGTAACAATCGCAGGGGCGATCCGGTGCTTCTCATTGTGTCAGCCGTATCATTGGCGCCGGCTCGATCGAGCTTGCAATTTTACGAAATTCGGCAGAGATGTCCTCCCCTGATCCGATCTCAAAATACAGGTCTTCGCTAGCGCAATTCTTGAGCGCCGGCGCATAGAGGTGCGCATTCGCCCCGACGAAATTATCATACCTTTGACTGTGATCCAGCGGATCATAACGGGTATTAAGAATAGCGAGTGTGTAGCCTGCATCTTTCAGCTGCTGGCATTGTGCCGGGTCGATAACATCATAAAAAGCATCACCATTTGCGGCCCACCAACTATGTGCACCATCCGTTGCCATAACCAACACACGCCTTGCATCATCCGGTCTGCCGCCGGATCCTGATGATCCCATCTCAGTCAAAATGAAATTGATCAGTTCGGGATAATGTGTCGTCGGGCCAAGATTGTCATCTGCACGATTAAGTGCCGCTTCCAAAGAAGCAAGGTCACGCGTTGGCATCAGCGACAGTTCTTGTAAGAGAGAAAAATCGACGATACCGACGCGCGTGGTATCGTGATCGTCCACGAAAGTATCAGCAATCACATCACGCATGGCGTTTGTCATACGTTGCGACCGCAGGACTATGCCGTTTTCCGTGGCATGTTCGTACAGACTTTTCCCGTCCGCCTCCCAACCTTCCAAGGTATGACAGGCGAACGCACAGCCTTCAGGTTCACTGATATGGCGACCTTCTGTATCAGCAAGCAACATTGGCTTTGTCAGTGCCATAAGATCATCCACGTCCGGGCCTTCCTCGGCCAAAAGCATTGAGTGAGAACGATCCACAAGCAAATATACGTCGAGATACTCTTTCGCGATGGCCGCTGATGCCTTAACGCTTGGCTTCATGATAGCAAACGGACTGAAAAAAGGATTCACGGTCGCATCAATTTGTATAGAACCTTCAGTGCCGTTTACCGACTCAAATGTGATGCGTGCAATTTGTACCGTTTCCGCTGACCGGAAATTGTCACGGAATATTTTTTCCGCCAGCAAAGAAGCCTCTTTCTCTTTCCCTGTCTCAGCATAATTGCGCGTCGCTGCAATCACTGCAACATCAGCGGCGTCTTGCATGTCAATGCGTATTTCTATCCCTCGCGCGAATTCAACCGCAAAGCCAATGGCACCAACCAATACGGTTAGCAGGCCACCTATCAACAGGGAAACTGTGCCCCGGGTGTCGGAAAAAAATAATTTTGTCATGCCCCAGTTTATCTGCGTAAAGGTAAACACACTTTCTATTGTAAATAGACCACACGAAAACGTGATCACAGAACTTAATGCGATTATAATAAGAATTATCGAAAAGCAATGCCGCCCAAACGATTGCCTTGACGCCGTGAGCATTCGTGTATTTCCCGCCCGGCGTATGAACCTTTGATTCAGGCACGGTGTTTAGAAAGTGGTCATACAAAATTGCACCACATTTTAGAGACACGAAACGATCCGCATGAATGACCCCGCTTGATTTGGCGGCGCCGTTCGCTCATTAACCTTTCCACTATGAAGAAACGGACCAACCGATGACATTCCGCAAAACACTGACCGCTCTGGCGCTATCGTTTTTCGTGGCGCTGCCGCTCATTCCAAAAGCCGAGGCAAGTATGGACTATCTAGCTGAAAACGCGAAAAAAGACGGCGTTACCGTCACCGAAAGCGGCCTTCAATACGAAGTGCTGCGCGAAGGAACAGGCGCGTCCCCTGCCGCCACTGACACGGTCGAAGTGCATTACGAGGGCACGCTGACCGATGGTAAGAAATTCGACAGCTCTTATGATCGCGGACAAACGATCGAATTCCCTCTTAACGGCGTTATCCCCGGCTGGACCGAAGGTGTGCAGTTGATGAAAGAGGGTGCGAAATACCGCTTCGCCATCCCCTCCGACCTCGCCTATGGCCCGCGCGGCATTCCGGGCGTCATCCCCGGCGGCGCACCGCTGTTGTTCGATGTCGAGCTGGTTAAAGTTAAGTAACAGCGTCTTTCGACGCGGCGGTTGGAGTCATTCGCGCTCAACTAGAGTGCTTCCTTCACAACCAGCGCCCTCTCATACACCACCTTACGGGGGAGGTTGAGATACGTGGCGACTTCGCGGGCGGCGTCTTTGACGGACAGAGTTTGCAATGCGGTACGCAGTGCGGTGTCGATAACCTCTTCCGTCGCGGCGGGCACGGGGGCGGGAGGTGCGACCAGCAGCACGATCTCGCCTTTGGGCGCGCCCGCTTCAGTATAATGCGCGGCCAGATCGGTAAGCGTGCCACGCCTGACCTCCTCAAACATCTTTGTCAATTCGCGGGCGACCGCCGCCTCGCGATTGCCGAAAACCCCGGCCATGTCCGTAAGGCATCCGGCAAGGCGACGGGGCGATTCGTAGAAGATGATCGTGCCCGGCACCGCGCTGAACTCCGAGAGGAATTTGCGGCGCGCTTCGCGCTTCGGTGGTGGAAATCCGGCAAACATGAAGCGGTCGCTCGGCAACCCTGATAGCGTGAGCGCCATGACAGCGGCACACGCACCGGGTGTGGAAGAGAGAGCGATGCCCTCTTTGATGACTTCCTGCGCGAGTTTGTAGCCGGGATCGGCGACCAATGGCGTACCCGCATCGGACAGGTACACGACCGTCGCGCCATCGTGCAGGTATTGGCGCAGTTTTGGCATCGTAGCGGCAGCGTTATGGTCGTGATAAGCGATCAATGGTCGCCCGTTGAGGGTAATGCCATGCATGTCCATCAACCTGCGGGCCATGCGTGTATCCTCACAGACCAACACGTCAGCGTCGCGTAATGCATCCAAAGCGCGCAAAGTGATGTCGCTCGCGTTGCCTATGGGCGTCGCAACCAGTGTTAATCCGGACCGGAGTTGTGATTTTGCCACGTTTTTGCTTTTGTTAAAGAAAAGCGCCTCATTTCAGCGCCGGAAACGGTGTTGTAAAGTGATTTGGCCCCATAAGGACAGAGTAACTATCCACCGTTTATGATACAGGTGGCAAAAATACAGGGTTGAGCGGAGGTTTTTATGCGGAAGTTTCAGGTTTTACAACGGTCTCCGGCGATTGCGGCGCTGTTTGGTCTTGCATTGACGACAGCGGCTTGCGCGCAACGTGTGGCCCCGCCTGCCTCGCCTCCGCCTCTGCAAGCGCCGGTGGTGGAAGCCCCGAAAACAGCGCCTCCCGCGCCTGTTGCGGCCCCGCCAAAGGTCGCCGCACCCAAGCCTACCGCCCCTAAACCCGCCCCTGTTGCGAAGGTTAAGCCGCCCGAACCCGCTCCCGTTGCGAAAGCCGCAGCGCCCAAACCGCCCGCCCCGCAGCCCGTGGTGAAGGCCGAAAAGCCCCGAAAACCAGCCTTAAAGCAACCGCCCGCACCCGATAAGCCCGTACAAGCCGCCCCGCTTGAGGTGCCCGAAGTCGCGATCGTCGAACCCCCATTGACCGCCCCGGCCAGTCCGCCAACACCGCCGGCCCCGAAAAAGGTGGAAATTGTCGAGCCAAGCCCGCTCTCCCAGCGCTATGCAGCGAATGAGACCGTAACGGATGACTACAGCGCCACCGTTGGCGAAGCCAATCCGACACCCGATTTGGCACTCAATCTCGATCTTCTATTCGGGCGCGAAGACGAGGTTGAAGAAGAAGAGAGCGTTGCAGAAGACCAGGAAACAAACCAGTTTGAGCAAGTGGCGGCCCTCGAAACACCGCCATCGCCCTTCGATCAGCCTGATGTTTCCACGCCCGATCCGATCCTTGAAATCGGTGCCCCTGTGGCCGAGGAACAGGCAGCAGTATCGCCGCAACCCGCGAACATCCTGGATCCAAGCGATGCGCAGGCGGTGGAAAACCCCTATCCGGGCAGCTTTGCCCCCGATACCGCTTACGACACCGCAGAACTAGCGCAAGTTGGCCCCGCACCGTCTTTTGGTGGCGCGGCCTACGACCCCAATGCCCCTGTCACGATTGCTATTCTAACGCCGGATTCAGACTCCCGCCCCGCGATCCGGGCGCTTGCGAAGGGGTTATCGAATGCCGCCGCCCTTTCCGCTAAAGAGCTGGGCAATCGCCGCATCGTTTTACGCGGTTATGATACCGGCGGATCACCGGAGAAAGCCTCGATCGCCGCACAACAAGCCGTGCGCGACGGGGCAAAGTTGATTATCGGACCACTATTCTCCGGTTCAGCGGCGGCTGTTGCGCCCATCGCCCAGAATGCACAGATTCCGGTGATCGCGTTTACCACCGATGAAGCCGTATTGCGGCGCGGGGTTTACAGCGTCGGCTATCTGCCCAGCGCAGAGGTTGAGCGCTCGGTTTCCTATATCGCCCAACGCGGATTACGGAAGATTGCTCTGCTTGCGCCGGATACACCTTATGGCGGCATTGTCTTCCGCTCGATGCAAGACGCGGCGCAGCGCTACGGCGTTGAAATTGCTACAACACAGCCGATCAGCAGTGATTTTTCGCGCGCCGATGCCACCGCCAAACGCTTCGCTGAATTCTACGCGGCCAACCCTGACGTGAAAGCGGTTATGCTGGCGACCAGCGGCAAATCCCTGCAAGCGATAGCGGCGTATCTGGCCTATAATGAGGTGCTGCCAAGCAAGGTGAAATATCTCGGCCTCGGCATATGGGATGATCAAGAGACCTTCCGTGAAGCAACGTTGCGCGATGGCTGGTTTCCGGGCCTTGATCCGGCATTGAAGGCGGATTTTGAAAGCCGCTACACCGCCGCCTATGGCAGCAAACCACCGGCCATAGCGACACTGGCCTATGATGGCGTCGCGATCGCCGGAGCATTGTTGCAAGCGGCAAGTGCGGGCAAACGCTCACCTTTCTCGATTCCCGACATCGAAACCGCATCCGGTTTCAGGGGTATGAGCGGCCTGTTCCGCTTTTTGCCGGATGGCCGTAATGAGCGGATGCTGTCGATGCTGAAAGTGGGACGGCGACAGTTTGAAGTGCTGCAAGCCGCACCAACCGGTTTTAACCGCCGCGTGACCAGCATCACAGGGTACAGCCAGTGAGCACAGATGCGGCCTTTGCCGGATCTGGCGCGAAGGGCGACGATGGCGCGATAGCCGCGTTCGGGGATATTGGCAGCTTGGTCGACTTGGATGTGTATCATGCAAGTATAGCCGACGGAACGCCGGTTCGCGCCGCGCTCATGACGCTGCTGGATGAAGGGCGCGCGCGTGTTCAGACGACCTTCGAAGGCCAAAACCTTGCCGGGATCGAAGCCGGCAAAGCGCTTACAAACCTCCAAGACTTTATAATATCAGAATTATTCGCGCTGGGAGAGCGAAACTTCCCCTTGCCCCACCCCACATCAAGCGAGCGGGTGGCCGTGGTTGCGGTCGGCGGTTACGGGCGGGGGTTACTGGCGCCGGGTTCTGATATCGACCTGCTTTTCCTGACGCCTTACAAGCGGACCGGGTGGACAGAGTCCGTGGTTGAGACGGTGCTGTATGCGTTGTGGGATTTGAAGCAGAAAATCGGACAGGCGACACGCTCCACAAATGACTGCATCCGCCTTGCGCGCGAGGATATGACGATCCGTACATCCCTGCTGGAAACACGACTGATCTGTGGCGATGTCGCGCTTTATGAGGAAATGAAGCAACGGCTGCGCGATGAGCTATTCGCCGATACAGGCGCTGAATTTGCCGCTGCCAAGCTGGGCGAACGGCGATCACGCCATGAACGGGCGGGGGATTCCCGCTATCTGCTGGAGCCGAATATCAAGGAAGGCAAAGGCGCGCTGCGGGATTTGCACAGCCTGTTCTGGATCGCAAAATACCTCTATCAGGTTGAAACCACAGACGAACTGGTGGCGCACGGGGTGTTTACAGCCAAGGAAAACAAGCGTTTTCAGGACGCGGAACAGTTCTTTTGGACGGTGCGGTTCTGGCTGCATTATCTGGCCGGCCGCGCCCGCGAACAACTGACCTTCGACAAGCAAATCGAAGTCGCGGAAAACATGTACTTCACAGGGGATGAGGGGCAAAGCGGCGTCGAGCAGTTTATGATGCATTATTTCACCGTCGCCAAAGAAGTCGGCGATCTGACCCGCATCTTCTGCGCGGCACTTGAGGCTCAGCAGAAAGCACCGCAAAGGCGTGGCGGCTGGGGTTTATTTTCTATGTTCGGCGGAAGTAATGACGGCGATACGCTCAAACTGGAACACGGGCGTTTGCAAATTGAAGATGCCAGGTTTTTCCGTGATAAACCTATTGAAATTCTGAGGCTTTTCGAGACCGCAAGCCGCACGGGCGCGACCATCCATCCCGCGACGCTGAAAATCATCCGTCGCAATCTCAAGCTGATCGACGACACATTGCGCGCGGACCCCGATGCGAATGAGCTGTTTCTCAAGATCCTGTGCGACACGCGCGACCCTGAGACCGCCCTTCGCTTCATGAACGAGGTCGGCGTGCTGGGCCGCTTTATGCCGGAGTTTGAGCGCATCGTTTGTATGATGCAGTTTAACATGTACCACCATTACACAGTCGATGAGCATACCATCCGCGCCGTTGGGAATATGAGCGAGATCGAAGGCGGCAAGCTGCGGGATGAAGCGCCCAAGGCGACCGAGATCATGAAAAATGGGTCGCTAAACCGCCGTGTTCTCTACGTCGCGATGCTGCTGCATGATATCGGGAAAGGCCTGCCGGAGGACCATTCCATCGTCGGTGCGCGGATTGCGGAGGAGGTTTGCCCCCGTCTTGGCCTGACGAGTGCTGAGACCGAGCGGGTTGTCTGGCTGGTACGGCATCACTTGCTGATGTCTGACACGGCGCAAAAGCGCGATCTTGCCGACGTTAAGACCATCCGCGACTTTGCGGATATCGTACAGAGCCGCGAGTTGCTGCAAATGCTGCTGGTGCTGACGGTATGTGATATCCGTGCAGTCGGGCCGGGGGTGTGGAACGGCTGGAAGGCGCAGCTTTTGCGCACGCTCTACAGTGAGACGCAGACGGTTCTCAGTGCAGGCCATGCGGCGCTCAACGAGACGCGTCAGGAGCGGCTGCAACAGGCGAAGGATGCCGTTGCCGAACGCCTGTCAGGCTGGAATGTCAGCGATGTGGAGGCGTTCGTGAAGCGCCACTATCCGCCCTATTGGCTGGGCCTCGACACCGATGTGCACGAGTTGCACGCGCGGATGTTGAAGGACGCGGATAGTGATGGGCTGGCAATTGATGTGTCCGGGGATGAGGGCCGCGCGGCGACGCGCCTTTCGCTGGCGATGGGGGATCATCCGGGGCTGTTTTCGCGCATTACGGGGGCGGTTTCGCTGGCCGGAGCGTCCATCGTGGACGCACGCACCTTCACCACATCGGACGGGTTGGCCATCGCAACGATATGGCTGCAAGACAAAGACGGTGAGGTTTATGATGACCCGCACCGCTTGAAGCGCTTGCGCGATACCATCGCCAAAGTCCTGCGCGGGGAGATTACGCCTCATATTGCCATTGAGGAGCGCAAGGGCCAGACGATACAGACACGTGAGGAGAATTTCACCGTTCCTCCGGCGGTGAATTTCGACAATACGGCGTCGGAATTGTACACGATTATCGAAGTGACAGGGCGGGACAGGCTGGGCTTGGTACATGATCTTTCACATGCCATCGCCAATCAGCGGATCAGTATTTTCTCTGCAGTTATAGCCACATACGGAGAGCGTGCTGTCGATACGTTTTATGTCAAGGACATGTTCGGGCATAAGGTGATGAACCAGAACAGGCAAAACACCATTGCCAAAGCGCTCTACGATGTTCTCAATGACGAAACCGAAGCGGACGCGCAGAAGGCCGCCCTGTGAGTCTGGGGCGGGGGTTTCTGACCGTTGGCGGGATGACGCTGATCAGCCGTGTGCTGGGGCTGGGGCGGGAGATTATCATTGCGGCGACGCTGGGCGCGGGGGATGCGGCGGACGCGTTTTATGCGGCGTTCCGGATGCCCAACCTCTTCCGGCGTATCTTTGCGGAGGGCGCGTTCAGCATCGCCTTTGTGCCGCTGTTCACGAAAAGCCTGACCGATGGCGAGGCTGAGGCGAAGCGGTTTGGCGAGGAGGCGCTGGCGATGCTGGCCAGCGCGCTATTCGTGGTAACATTGATCGCGACGCTGGCGATGCCTGTGCTTATGTACCTGCTCGCCGCCGGGTTCACGTCACAGCCAGATAAGTACGAGCTGACCGTGCTGCTGGCGCGGATCATGTTTCCGTATCTGATGCTGGTATCCCTGACCGCCATGTTCAGCGCCGTTCTCAATGCGCTGGGCAAGTTTGCGGTGGCGGCGGGGGCGCCGATCCTGCTGAACATCTTCGTCATAGGCTTCTCCGGCACGGCGTTGCTGATGGGCTGGCAGATCGAGGTTTGGCTGGCGCTGGGCGTTGTGTTCTCCGGCTTTGCGCAGCTTGCGCTGGTTTGGGGAGCGGCGCGGAAGGCGGGGATGCGCTTCGCGTTCAAGCGCCCGCGCATCACGCCGGATATGAAGCGCCTGCTGCTGCTGGCCGCGCCTGCGGCGCTGGCGGGCGGGGCGATGCAGATCAATCTGATGGTTGGATCGATCATCGCGTCGTTCTTTGACGGCGTTGTTTCGTGGCTGACCTATGCGGACCGGTTGTATCAGCTGCCGCTGGGGGTGGTCGGCATTGCGGTGGGGATTGTATTGATGCCCGACCTCTCGCGACGGATCAAACTTGGCGATGCGGAGGGCGCGAATAACGCGATGAACCGTTCGGCGGAGTTCGCGCTGGCCCTGACATTGCCCGCCACCGTCGCGCTGATCCTGATCCCGACCGAGATTGCCCGCGCGATGTTCGAGCGGGGGGCGTATACCGCCTATGACGCCTCGCAGACGGGGCTGGCGACTGCGCTGTTCGCGCTGGGATTGCCCGCGTTTGTGCTGAACAAGACGCTGACGCCGGGGTTTTTCGCCGCCGAGGACAGTAAGACGCCCCTGCGCCTGTCGCTGTGGGCGATGGGGATCAACACCGTGCTGGCGCTGGCCGGGGCGTGGTGGTTCGGGTGGATGGCCATCCCCGTCGCGACCAGCATCGCCGCGTGGGTCAACGTCATCTGGCTGTGGGTGCTGCTGTACGAGCGCGGCTACGCCATCGACACGCGGCTGGCCCGCAAAGTCCCGCGACTGGCGCTGGCGAGCGTGGTGATGGGCGCGGTGCTGATGGGCCTAGCATGGCTGCTGCGCGACAGCCTCAACAGCGGTCTGGCGCGCGTTGCCGGTGTCTTTGGCCTCATCATCCTCGGCATGACCACCTACGCCCTCAGCGCAAGGCTGTTCGGGGCGTTTACGTTGGGGGAATTGAGGGCGGGGTTGCGGCGGTGATTGACAATTATACGTAAGTTACGTATGTATTTGTGAGTTCAAGGAGGCCCACATGGAAACTGTCAATATCGCCGACGCGGCCCGTAATCTCTCAAAGATTGTCGCCAGTGTTGAGTCAGGTGAAACCGTGGTTCTCGCCCGTCGCGGCAAGCCGGTGGCGACCATCGAGCCGATTAAAAACACCAAAATCCGCTATGGCCTGCTGGAAGGTCAGCTTGATGGCCTGAAAGGCGTTGATTGGCACGAGCCGATGTCAGAGGACGATCTGGCATTGTGGGAAGGGTGAGCGGTGCGGCGCGTCCTTCTCGACACCAATGCCCTGCTGTACCTGCTGTCCCCATCACTCGGCACACTGCCGGAGGCGGCACGGAATGCGATTGAAGGCGCGGAATACGTCTTCATCAGCGGCATCAGCCTGTTCGAGATCGGGCAAAAAGTCCGCGTGGGCAAGCTGCCAATCGCAGAGAGCGTGGTGCGCGCCCTGCCGGAAACAGCAGCGCAAAGCGGCATCCACGTCGTTGCCGTCTCCCCATCGGTATTGCTTGAAGCGTCGCTCCTGCAATGGGCGCACCGCGACCCGTTTGACAGGATCATTGCCGCAACCGCAAAGGAAGAGAATGCGGTGCTGATAAGCTCAGACGTGGTTTTGTCGCGGGATGCCGATGTGCTGGGGTTAAGGGGGGTTATTTGGGGGTAGTGGGCGGTATGATGAATCTGACCCACGTTGACGCGGGCGTATTTTTCTCGTGGCGAACGATGGTCCGGCGGGCTATCTCTACACCATGAGCAGCACCAACAAACGCACCCACTTCGGCTATCGTGATGTGACCGAGGATGAGAAGCCCGAGCTTGTGCAGGGCGTTTTCTCCTCTGTGGCGAACCGTTATGACATTATGAATGACCTGATGTCCGGCGGGGTTCATCGCATCTGGAAAGCGGCGATGATCGACTGGCTCGCGCCGCGCCCCGGGATGCGGATGCTGGATGTGGCCGGGGGCACAGGGGATATCGCGTTCCGAATCCTCGACCGCGCCAACGATAAGCCCGGCGACCCGTCCCACGTCACCATTCTCGACCTGACCGAAGGCATGTTACGCGCCGGGCTGGAGCGGGCGGAGGGCAAGGCGTTTGACGGGCAGTTGGCGTGGGTCAACGGTGATGCGATGGCGCTGCCGTTCCCGGATAACAGCTTTGACGCCTACACAATCGCCTTCGGCATCCGAAACGTCACCCGTGTGCAAGACGCGCTGTCTGAGGCGTTCCGCGTGCTGCGGCCCGGCGGACGGTTTTTATGCCTTGAATTCAGTGCTGTAACGGTGGCGGGGATGGATAAAATCTACGACGCCTACTCGTTCAACGTGATCCCGCGCCTTGGCCAGATGGTCGCGAATGACCGCGATTCCTATCAGTACCTCGTTGAAAGTATTCGCCAATTCCCTGAACAGGAACGCTTTGCGCAAATGATCCGCGAGGCGGGCTTCGGGCAGGTTAAGTACCGCAATATGACGGGGGGCGTGGCCGCGCTCCATTCCGGCTGGAAGCTGTGAAACTGCTGCGCGTACCGGGGTATTTGCTCCGGCTTTTCCGCATTGTTGCGACACTCGCCCGCTCCGGCGCGTTGACCCAATTGCGCGAGCGGTTTGATGTGGGCGGCATCAGCGGGGCGGTGTTGATTTGCGTTGCGGTTGTCACAAAACCGTTCGGCAAGCGCGGCAACCCTGACCTGCCGCCCCTCGCCCGTGCGCTGACGGCGCTGGGTCCGGCGGAGGTAAAGCTGGGGCAGATGCTCTCGACCCGCCCCGATGTGGTGGGTGATCAGATTGCGGCAGAGCTGCGCAGTTTGCAGGATCGGGTCGCCGCGTTCCCCGACAGCGCCGCCGAACAGATGGTGATGCAAGAGCTGGGTGCGCCTGTGGGTGAGTTGTTCACGCGTTTCGATCCCGCCATCGCCGCCGCCTCCATCGCACAGGTTCACCGTGCGCGGACGCCGGAGGGGCATGAGGTGGCGGTAAAGGTGCTGCGCCCGAATATCGAGCGTGACTTTCTGCGTGACATTGAGGCGTTCCGCTTTGTCGCGCACGTGCTGGAGTGGGTACTGCCGTCCTCGCGCCGCCTGAAACCCGTCGCGGTCTACGATCATTTCGAGGAAACGACGCGCATCGAACTCGACCTGCGGCTGGAAGCGGCGGCGGCGTCTGAGTTTGCGGGTCACACGGCGGATGATCCGTTGTTTCGGGTTCCGGCTGTCGATTGGACACGCTCCGAACAGCGGGTAATGACCTCCGACTGGGTCAACGGCACGCCAATCGGGGACATTCCGGCGCTGCGGGCCAAGGGAATCGACGTTGCCGATCTGGGCGAGCGGGTAATTCAGACCTTCCTGCGTCATGCCCTGCACGACGGACTGTTCCATGCGGATATGCACCAGGGAAACCTGCTGGTCGGAGATGACGGAGCGATTGTTGCGCTGGATTTCGGGATTATGGGACGGCTGGACCCGATGACGCGGCGGTTTTATGCGGATATCTTGCTGTCTTTCCTGCGCCGGGACTACGAGCGGGCAGCGCGGGTGCATCGGGAAGCCGGATACCTGCCCGCCGACCAGCCGCTTGACGCGTTTGCCCAGTCTTTGCGTGCCGTGGCCGAGCCGATCTTCGGGTTGGGGGCGAAGAATATCTCGATGGCGCGTCTGCTGGGGCAGTTGTTCAAAGTGACCGAGCGTTTCGGGATGGAAACGCAGACGCAATTGATATTGCTGCAAAAAACAATGGTGATGGTCGAAGGTGTGGCGCGTGATCTGAACCCTGATGTGAATATGTGGACCGCTGCAAAGCCCGTGGTCGAGCAGTGGATGCTGGAAAACCTCGGCCCCAAAGCCATCGCCCGTGACCTGAAAAATACTGCTGTCGCGCTTTCCAGCCTCGGCCCGCGTATGCCCGAAGTGGCGGAGCGGTTGGTGACGATGATCGATCAGGCCACGCTGCCCGAATCTCCCGCGCCGCCGCCACGCAGAACGCCGATATGGCCAATGCTGCTGACAGGGGTGATCGGCGGGATGATCGGGGCGGGCGTAATGCTGGTTTTGATGGGATAGCCACACCAAAACCGTTGACACAAGCGCGCTTGGCGCTTAATCACGCGAGCCTTACGGAGGACTAACAGTCCGCCCGTGAAAACTATTGTCTAAGCACCGTCCAAGGAGCGATCCCGTGAAACGCACTTTTCAGCCCAGCAACCGCGTTCGCAAGAACCGCCACGGTTTCCGCGCCCGTATGGCGACGAAAAATGGCCGCAAGATTCTCAACAGCCGCCGCCGTCAGGGCCGTAAGAAGCTGTCAGCTTGATAAAACGGTTTGAGTCGCGACGCGCCTCAGGTTGAGACATTGACACAGCGGCGGGATTTTCTCGCCGCCGCCCGTGCGAAAAAAGCCGTTACCAAAGGCATGATCGTGCAAAAAAGACGCAGACGCCCCGATGAATCGGATTGCGATATGCGAATCGGTTTCACAGCATCGAAAAAAGTCGGCAACGCCGTAAAGCGCAATCTGGCAAAACGCCGGATGCGTATGATTGCGCGCGAAGTGCTACACGGGCATGGCGAGACGGGGTGCGACTATGTGCTCATCGCCCGTGCGGGATTGACGATAGAGCGCGATTATCAGGCGCTGCGCGGCGATCTGGAATACGCGCTGCGCAAATTGCAGGATACCCCCGCGTGATAAGGCGCGTTGCCATAGCTGTGGTGAAAGCGCCGATCCACGTGTACCGCTACGCGATTTCCCCGCTTTTGGCCTCTAATTGCCGGTTTCAGCCGACGTGTTCGTCCTATGCGTTGGAGGCGATCAACACGCATGGCCCTGTGCGCGGCGTCGGCTTTGCGCTGCGCCGGATGGGCCGCTGTCGCCCCGGTGGCGGGTCCGGCCATGACCCTGTGCCACCGATCAAGAGCAAAATCGTTCAAAAACCTTGACGATTGAAGCGATGAACGGTTGAACCTGCCCTAGCTTTCTTAATCTTTGTGACGATCAACATTCCACCCGGAGCCAAACCCTATGGGCGACCAAAAGAACCTGATATTGGCTGCTGTTCTCAGCTTTCTCGTGATCGGTCTGTGGGAGGTCTTCGTGATCGGGCCGCAGCGGATGGAGTTAGAGCGGGCTGCACAAGTTCAGGCGGAAATTGCCGCAGAAAAAGGCCTCGACGAAGCCCCTGTGCCGAGTGGCGGCGTTGAAACGGTGGTTTCGCTTGTTGATCGGGTCGAGGCACTGAAAGAGACAGATCGCGTTATCATCGACAGCCCCCGCGTAGACGGCTCGATCTCGTTGAAAGGTGGCCGGATCGACGATCTAAACCTCAAAGATTATCACATCACAGTCGACAAGACCTCGCCCGAAGTGACGCTGCTATCGCCACGAAATGCGGAATCCGCTTATTATGCGCTGTTCGGTTGGGCAGGCGGCAATGCCGGAACACTGCCCGGTCCGTCAACGGAATGGACGCTGGCTGAAGGGGACATACTTGACCTTGGCAAGCCTGTAACACTGGCGTGGACGAATGATACGGGTTTGGAATTCCGGCAGAAATACGAAATCGACGAAAACTACCTGTTCACCATCACACAAACCGTCAGCAACCAGACAGAAGAAGCCCGCACGCTGGTCCCATATGGTGTGATTGCACGGCACGGGGAGCCGGAGACCCAAGGCATGTACCTGCTGCATGAGGGCGCAATCGGCGGGTTTGACGGAATTACCGAGAGCATTGATTATTCAGATTTTGAGGATTTCGAGCTTGATGTCGCTGAGCGCGCGCGTCTGGCGAAATTCACCGCCGAAGATAACGGCTGGTTGGGTCTGACGGACAAATACTGGATGACCGCGCTGATCCCGACCAAGGGTACGTCATTCACGGGTGCTTTCAAGCTGGCGGGACGTGATGCCGCGCCCGTTTTCAGTGCCGATGTGCGTATGCCGCCTGTTGCCGTAGCAGCGGGAGCCACACAAAGTGCAACGATCCAGTTTTTCGCCGGGGCTAAACAGGCCGATGTGCTGAAAATGTACGAGGAGAAGCTGGGCGCGGATAGCTTCTATGATGCCATCGACTGGGGTTGGTTCTTCTTTTTGACCAAGCCGTTTTTCTGGTTGTTGAACACGATTTACAAGCTGGTCGGTAACTTTGGTGTGGCCATCATCCTGCTGACGCTGATCGTGAAAATGGTCATGTTCCCACTGGCGTATAAATCCTACGTCTCGATGGGACGAATGAAAAAGCTGCAACCGCAGACCGAGAAAATCCGCGACAAACACAAAGAAGACCCGCAGGCGATGCAGAAAGCCATGCTGGAGCTTTATAAGAAAGAGAAGGTGAATCCCGCGTCGGGGTGCTTACCGATCCTGTTCCAGATTCCGGTGTTCTTCTCGCTGTATAAGGTGTTGTTTGTCACCATCGAAATGCGCCATGCGCCGTTCTTTGGATGGATCAAAGACTTGTCTGCGCCGGACCCGACCTCGTTCCTCAACCTCTTCGGGGCGCTGCCTTGGGATATTCCTGAGACGGGTCTGATCAAGACGCTCGGCATCGGCATCTGGCCGATCATTATGGGCGTCACCATGTGGCTGCAAATGCAGTTGAACCCCGCGCCGCCGGACCCGATCCAGAAGAAGATTTTCGCGTGGATGCCTGTCCTCTTCACCTTCATGCTGGGCGCGTTTCCGGCAGGTTTGGTGATTTACTGGACCGCCAACAACGTTCTGACGATCATCCAGCAAGGATCGATTATGAAGTCTCAAGGGGCGGAAATCGAAATCATTGAGAAGATCAAACGCTGGCGCGGGAAGAAGAAACCAGAATAGCGCAGGGCCATTGCGTTCCCGCCGACGTTTACCCCCTTGCGCCGTCCTGCTGTTTGGCGCAAGACCTGCCTGACATGGAAGAAGAAAACCCACATACTGAAGCCGGACGCTTGCTGTTCGCCCGCCGGACCGAGTTTATCCTTGGCGCCGCGCAGCTGTCGCAATTACCGGAAGGTGATCGTGCGGAGATTTGCTTTGCGGGGCGCTCAAACGCGGGCAAATCAAGCCTGATCAACGCACTGACGGGGCGTAAAGATTTGGCGCGCACGTCGAACACACCGGGACGGACGCAGCAGCTGAACTTCTTCTCGCTTGAGCATCCTGAAGTCGGTCAACTCTATATGGTTGACCTGCCGGGCTATGGATATGCCAAAGCACCCAAATCAGAGGTCGAGCGCTGGCAAGGGGTGCTGAAATCTTACTTACGCGGGCGCGCCACTCTGCGCCGGGCCTATGTCCTGATCGACAGCCGCCACGGCATTAAAGCGGTGGACGAGGATATTCTCAAAATGCTGGATGTCGCCGCCGTCAGTTATCAGGTGATCCTGACCAAAGCCGATAAGCCAAAAGGCCCGCAACTGGAGAGCGTTATCCAAGCCACCCGCGTCGCGATTGCCAAGCGGCCTGCCGCCTTCCCTGACCTGCTGCTGACATCATCAGAGACGGGCGAAGGGATCACCGAAGTGCGGGCTGCGATTGCAAAGCTGATGGCGGAAGGCTAACAGCTTCGTATCAGCCGCTATGGACCAAGCCATGACCGATACAGCCTCTAAACGTGACATGCTCGCGACCGCCCGCACCCTTTCTGTCGCCCTGCCCTATCTGCAAAAGCATGACGGGAATGCGATTGTCGTTAAGCTGGGCGGTCACGCGATGGGCGATCCTGAATCGCTGCGCGCCTTTGCCCGTGACATCACCCTGATGAAGCAATGCGGAGTTCACCCGATCATCGTGCATGGCGGTGGCCCACAAATCGGTCAGATGCTCAAGCGGTTGGATATCAACAGCGATTTTATCGACGGCTTGCGCGTCACCGATCAGGCCACTGTGGAAGTGGTCGAAATGGTACTGGCGGGAAAGATCAACAAGGAAATCGCCGCCGCGATTAATCTCGAAGGCGGGCGGGCCGTTGGCGTAAGCGGCAAAGACGCCAATCTGATGGTTGCCCGCAAACTGATGCACACCATGACCGACCGTGAGACGGGCGCGAACAACGAGGTCGATTTGGGCTTTGTCGGCGAACCGGTGACGATCAACACCGATATGCTGCAAACGTTTATCGATTCAGATCTGATTCCCGTCATCGCGCCCGTGGCTATCGGAACGCAAGGCGAGACGTACAACATCAACGGTGATACGGCGGCGGGGGCAATTGCAGGAGCCATCAAAGCGTCGCGGTTGCTGCTGCTGACCGATGTGTCGGGCGTCAAAGACGGCACTGGCAACGTGTTGGAGGAGATGACGATTGAGGCTGCCAAGGGCTTGATCGCCGATGGCGTGATTGCGGGCGGGATGATTCCGAAAGTCTCGACGGCGATGGATGCGCTCAATCGCGGGGTTGATGGTGTTGTTATCCTCGATGGCCGCGCACCTCATGCGGTGTTGCTGGAGCTGTTCACCGAGCATGGTGCGGGTACGCTGATCCGACGATAGCGCACACAAAAACGCCGCCCTTTTGAAAGGACGGCGTTTGTGGTCAAGCGTTTCGCGGAAACTCAGTTATACGCGATCACGTAGCTGCTGCTGACAGGGGCGTTTTGGTAAACCTGGTGCCCGTGGCTTGGAACCACATCATCATAGATCGGTGCCATCGTGCCATAGCGCGTGCCGCTATCGATATATGTTGGCTGGTATTGGGGTTGATACTGCGGCTGTGCGATTGGGATGTAGGTAGGGGCAGGCTGCGCATAGCCATAGCTGCCCACATTCACGTAGGTCGGCTTAGGTGCCTGAAGTGCGGCAGTCTGATAGGTCTGCGCAGGTTCATAGTAGTTTGGCACATGCTGATAACGTGGTGTCGCAGCTTGATAGGTTGGTGCTGCGGCCACGTATTGCGGCTGCTGTGGCTGTTGGTATTCCTGCTCATAGCTTTGCTGTGGTTTTTGCGCGGGAAGCGCAGCCATTACAGTCTGGTGAGCATAAGATTGAACAGGCGCATAGGCCATTGCCATACCACCGGACGAGGCGCAGGCATTAGGGTTACCAGCACAAACCGAGCGCACATTATCAATCCAACGGCGATACACAGAGATCGGGGTGAAGTACATTTCATAACCGGGGCGCGAGCATTCTTGACCGTAGTGGCCTTGGTTATGAGGTTGAATACCTGAGAGGATACCGGCAAGGCGACGGCCATAGCGGCCATTGGACAGCAACGGCCCGCCGCTCTCACCACGGCACAAACCTTCATTCTGCGTCGATGCACTGGTCACCGTGATGTAGCTGCGCATGTCAATGGCACGGACTTGCAGCGGCGTCTGGTTCAACATCCGGTCACCGCCACGACGCCCGGTCACAGGCCAGCCATGACCCAATCCCAGCTCACCGGGACGCAGCGAAGGTTGACCTTCAAAATCGAGCGCGGTTGCTGTGATCTTGGCAGGCAGCGCTTTGTCGAGGCGGATCAGCGCGATGTCGTGTTGGAGGGTTTGATATTCAAATCCGGCATGGCAGATGGCGTCTTTAACGACGCGCTTGATCGCTTGAGGGCTGTCGAGATTGTCATCGCCAGCAATTACTTCGATATGGCTCCAGCTGCGGTCAGCGGCGACACAGTGCCCTGCGGTCACGATCCAATTACTGTCGATGACCGTTCCGCCGCAGTGGTCAACCTCAACCCTATCAGCCAGTTCATACACGATGCGCAGCTTAACGGTGGAAGCGGCATCACGGGGCGGCGAATAGGCCTGACGCCCACTGAAATATTCCGGCCGCCAATTGGCACGTTTAGAATTTTTGGCAACCATGCTGCCACAAGAGAATGCGTTGACCCCGGCAAGACCACTGGCGTTTGCCTGGCCTGTGAGACCGAGCATGATTGTTGCGAAAGCCGCGATTGTCGATCTGCGTGTCATGGGTCAATCCATTCTGTTGGAGCTTGCGAGCGTCCTGCTCGCCCTTGACCACTACGTTGCGCTTACCAAGTAAACATTTCCTCTAGCGCGATAATATTGTTTCGCATTTTACTTACGGTTTATTCATTTTTGAAGATTGTCCCTGTTAACAGCTTGAATTCGTGACAAAAAAAAGCGCCGCCCGAAGGCCGCGCTTTTGATTACAATTTTATCGGAATTAGGAAATTTTACGCTGCGTTTAGATCTATTCTGATTTCATCAACACAGATTAACGGCTCATTACCGCCTCCGACGAAATCGAACCCGTCAGAGGCGGCATAAAGCATTATTCAGCAGCGTCAGCGGCGGAATTCGACTCACTAGGCGCTTCGAGAGCGCCAACGGCTTGCGATTCCATCGCTTCCTCGGCTGCGCGGCGCGCTGCGATGATCTCACGATCACGGTCTGCCGCGATGCGTTTCATCTTCGCGGCCATACCGCCCGTACCCGCAGGAATCAGACGCCCGACGATCACGTTCTCTTTCAGACCGATCAGGCGGTCCCGCTTGCCCTGAACCGAAGCCTCGGTCAGCACGCGCGTTGTTTCCTGGAACGATGCGGCAGAGATAAACGAGCGCGTTTGCAGTGACGCTTTGGTGATGCCCAGCAGAATGCGCTTACCCGATGCCGGACGACGGCCTTCCTGCTCCGCTTTGCGGTTAAGCTCGTCGAACTCCATCCGGTCAACGGTTTCACCCTTGAGCATCGTCGTCTCGCCGTGATCATCAACTTCGATCTTCTGAAGCATCTGACGCACGATCACCTCGATATGCTTATCCGCGATCTTCACGCCTTGCAGACGATACACGTCCTGCACTTCGTCGATCAGATAGCCCGCCAGCGCCTCGATGCCGAGGATCTGAAGAATATCATGCGGCGCGGGCTTGCCGTCCAGCAGGTACTCGCCCTTCTGGATGAAGTCGCCCTCTTGCACCTCAATGTGCTTGCCCTTCGGGATCAGGTACTCGACCTTATTCTCCTCGTCGCCTTCCGGCACAATGGAGATGCGGCGTTTGTTTTTGAAGTCGCGGCCAAATTCCACGTAGCCATCAATTTCGGCGATGATCGCGTGGTCTTTCGGACGGCGGGCCTCAAACAGTTCCGCCACACGCGGCAGACCACCGGTAATGTCACGGGTCTTCGCACCCTCACGCGGGATACGTGCGAGAACGTCGCCGGCAACAACATCTTGTCCATCCTCAACCGAGAGAATCGCATCCACAGACATCATGTAATGCGCGGGATTGCCGTTCTTCAGCGTCAGCGCCTCGCCGTTTTCATCCAGCGTCATGATCGACGGCTTTAGGTCCATGCCCTTCGGCGCGGCGCGCCAATCGGCAACAATACGCTGGGAAATACCCGTCGCATCATCGGTTTCCTCACGCAGCGAGAAGCCAGGCACAAGATCGACGAGTTTAACTTTACCCGCCTGTTCCGAGATGATCGGCAGGGTGTAGGGATCCCACTCGGCGAGTTTGTCGCCACGGCTGATCTCCGCACCCTCTTTTACGCGCAGTTTCGAGCCGTACATCAGCTTGTGGACAGCGCGTTCCGTGCCGTTCTGATCGGTAATGACAAGCTGCATGTTGCGGCCCATCACGATCGTTTCTTTCGCAGCGTTGGTCAGCGTGTTCTCGTTGCGGAACTCCAGCTTGCCTTCCTGCGTCGCTTCCATGAACGACTGGTCAGTCACCTGCGCCGTGCCACCGATGTGGAAGGTCCGCATGGTCAGCTGTGTTCCCGGCTCACCAATCGACTGTGCGGCGATGATACCGACAGCTTCACCCTGGTTGACGAACTCGCCACGTGCGAGGTCGCGGCCATAGCACATCGCACAGATACCGGCTTCCGCCTCACAGGTCAGCGGTGAACGGATTTTCACGTTCAGCACTTCGGCCTTCTCAACGGCAAGATCTTCGCCTTCGACGATGACGTGGTTGCGCGGGAACAGCACTTCGCCCGTTGCCGGATCAATAACGTCCTCGGCAATGGTGCGGCCCAGAATACGCTCGCTGAGAGACGCAACAACCTCACCACCGTCAATCGCGGCAGCGCAGTTGATCGACACGTCCGTACCGCAATCATGCATCTCGATGATGCAATCCTGCGCCACATCAACCAAACGACGGGTCAGGTAACCGGAGTTCGCGGTTTTCAGCGCGGTATCCGCCAAACCCTTACGGGCGCCGTGGGTGGAGTTAAAGTACTCCAACACGGTCAGGCCTTCTTTAAAGTTCGAGATGATCGGTGTCTCGATGATTTCACCGGATGGTTTAGCCATCAGGCCGCGCATTCCGCCAAGCTGCTTCATCTGCGTTACAGAACCACGCGCGCCGGAGTGCGCCATCATGTAAACCGAGTTCATGTCCTTACGTTTGCCCGTCACCGGATCAAACTTGTCGGCGGAAATCGTGTTCATCATCGCATCGGTGACTTTGTCGTTACACTTCGACCATGCATCGACCACTTTGTTGTATTTCTCACCCTGCGTGATGAGACCTTCGCGGTATTGCTCCTCGAACGCCTTCACTTGCTCCTTGGTGTCATCGACAAAGCCCCATTTGGTGTCGGGAATTTCCATGTCGTCCTTGCCGAACGAGATGCCCGCTTTACACGCTTCGGTGAAGCCCAGCTTCATCAGCTGATCACAGAA
>CALFAK010000031.1 GCA_937948985.1 uncultured Neomegalonema sp.
TGAACCCCGCCATTTTTGGCGGGGTTTTGCGTGTGAGGTTTTCTTTATCGTTTGGACCGGCGATGCAATCATATGCAATGACGGTGAGGCATATAACGTTTGGCGGGCGTTGGTCTCTTCATTCCGAACAGGCGAGAGGGCAAAATGTTCCACACAAAAACCCATATTTTTCTAATTTATATTGACTTTTGTTCTATTTTAAAGCCATATAATGTTTAATTGGTATCGGAAAGGAACGCGTTTAGCATGGACTGGACACTGGGCATAGATCGTCAGCGCGATGCGCTGCTGCGGATGGTTGCCGCGTTGCTCGTATTGGCGGGCGATGGATCTGTGCTGCCGAGGCATGTCAGGACGGGGATTTGGCGGGTTTTGCGGCCCGCCGAGGCGGCGTTCCGACGGCTGGTCGTTGTGGTGAAGGTTGTTTTCAAGATTGAGGCGGGTGTGGCTGTGCGGCGTGGGCCTGTGCCCGCTATTCCGCGCGTTTCGGGCGATACTGTCGCGCGGGTTCCGGCATTCGCGCTGTTCGATGCGCGCAAATCGTTCAAGCCGCGCTCGTCTGTGAAGGGCAGGAAGCCTGTGCCGCGCATCCGGTTCTTTGACGAGGTGCAGGTGTTTGAGCCTGTTGTCATGATCTCGCCGGATGATGAAGTAAGTGCGGCGCATATGATGCGGCGGCTGCGGGCGTTGAACGCTGCGCTGGCAAATGTGCCGAAACAGGCGCGAAGGTTGGCGCGCTGGGAAGCGAAGCGTCAGGCGGTCAGGGCTGAGACGGGCAAATACATTGCCCCGATGCGGCCCGGAAAACCGCCCGGTCACAGAGATCGCGGAAGGCATCCGGTGGATTTCGCGTTGAAAGAGTGTCACGAAATGGCGCTTTACGCGCTGCATGATCCGCCGGACATCAGCGGAAAATCAGTACCTTAGTGGTCGCCGGACTGGTTCCGGCGAACCTGTTCTTGTACGGATTGGTTGAGGGGACGCATACCGCGAATGCTTCAATCGATTGCGTGCCAAGCGACATTTCTATACTGCGGGCATAACGATTTACGTATCGGGTAAGGATACCAAGGCTTTGCGCATTCTGATTTTAGGTGGCGGCGGATTTCTGGGACAAAAGCTGGCTAAGACACTGGCGGATAACGGCGTGTTGCGGGGTCAAGCGATCACGCACATCGGGTTGGCCGATGTGGTATCCCCTGCGGAAATACAAGCGGATGTGCCTTGCAAGAGCCATGTCGTTGATATTGCTGACAGAGCAGCGGTTGATAAGATTATTCAACAGGGTTGGGATGTTGTGTTTCACCTCGCAGCGGTTGTCAGCGCCCATGCGGAAGCCGATTTCGTGGCGGGGATGCGCGCGAATTTCTTTGGTACTTTCAATATCCTAGAGGCATGTCGGGCCGAATTGAACATGCCGGTCGTGGTTTACGCGTCAAGCGTGGCGGCATTCAGCACAAGCGTTCCGCAGCCGATTGAGGATTGGACGGCAACGGTGCCGCAAACCAGTTACGGGACGCAGAAAGCAATCGGCGAATTGCTGGTGAATGACTATACACGGCGCGGATTTATCGACGGGCGCGGCGCGCGGTTGCCAACCGTGGTTGTGAGGCCCGGCAAGCCGAATAAAGCGGCATCTTCGTTCTTCTCGTCGATCATTCGTGAGCCATTGCAAGGCGAACCCGCGCTTTGCCCCGTTGAGCTTGAACAGGAAGTTTGGCTGGCCTCGCCGCGCACAACTGTGGAAAATCTGGTGCGGTGTGCGGAGCTTTCGCCGGAAGCGCTCGCGGATAATCGCGTGATCTCCCTGCCCGGTTTGACGGTTACAGTTGGCGATATGCTGGATGCGCTGCACACCGAAGGGGGCGATGAGGCGAGGGATCTGGTGGATCATGATTTGGACCCGCATATTCAAGGCATCGTTCGCGGGTGGCCCAGTCGCTTGGTGACAACGCGGGCTGATACGCTCGGCATGGTCCGCGATGAAGGGTTCAGCCGGATTGTGCGACAGTTTGTTGAGGATGAGTTGGGCGGGTAGCCGCCCTCCTCTCAGGAAATTTCTTCTGTGGCGGCAACCAACCACTCGCGTGTGCTGTCATCGACCAGCGGCGCGATCTCCTCACGAACGCGCTTATGATAGTGGTTCAGCCAGTCAATCTCATCCGCACTCAAAAGGGTCGGTTCAACAAGGCGCAAGTCGATTGGGGCCAGCGTCAATGTTTCAAAACTCATCATCTCTCGATCGCCACCCTCAGGTATGGAAGGCGGGTTGACGAACACGAGATTTTCGATGCGAATGCCGAAATCGCCTGCTTTGTAATAGCCCGGCTCATTCGAGAGCAACATTCCGGGTTCGAGTGCGACGGTGCCACGTTTAGACAGGCTCGCCGGGCCTTCATGAACACCAAGATAGGAGCCGACGCCGTGACCTGTGCCGTGGTCAAATTCCATTCCATTGGACCACAGCGCCATACGGGCCATCGTATCGATTTGAACGCCCGTGGTGCCCGCCGGAAACAGGGCACGACTGACCGTAATCATGCCCTTGAGGACCAGCGTGAAGGCGCGGCGGTGCTCTGCGGTCGGCTCGCCAATCGCGATGACACGGGTGATGTCGGTCGTGCCATCCACATATTGACCGCCGGAATCGATGAGGTAGAGCGACCCCGGTGTGAGGGTCAGATTGGTCTCGCGGCTGACGCGGTAATGCGGTTGCGCCCCGTGCGGGCCGTAAGCGGAGATCGTGTCAAAGCTGATATCGCGCAGTTTTCCGGTCTCGGCGCGGTATTTTTCCAGCCGCTTGGCGACCTTGATCTCTTTAAGCTGCCCTGCCCCGCTTTTACGGTCCAGCCAGCAGAGAAAACGTGTCATGGCAACACCGTCACGCAGGTGAGCGGCGCGGCTGCCCGCCTGTTCAGTTGCATTCTTGCGCGCTTTTGGAAAGGAGCACGGGTCGCGCAGCCAAATAATCTCAGCCCCGGTGTCGCGCAACGCGACTTCAACTGCGACGGGCACGCTGGCGCGTTCAAGGCCGATGCGGCGGTTTTGCATTAGAGACAAGGTCGTCAGGAATGCGTCCGTAGGGTGAATACGGATATCGTCTCCCAAATGCGTGCGGACCGGGCCATCAATCTTGTCTTCATCGACAAATAAATCGACTGTGGCATCGGCATTTAAGATAGCAAACGCCAGAACAACGGGCGTGTGGCCGATATCTTCACCCCGAATATTGAGCAGCCAGTTTATCGAGTCCGGCAAGGTCAAAACAAAGGCATCCAAGCTTTGCCCGGCGAAAGTTTCGCTAACGGTTTGCCGTTTATCAAGGGACGAAACGCCCGCAAATTGTAGCGGATGCGCACGAACGGCTCCGGATGGGGCGGCTGGCTGATCACTCCAAACCGCATCAATCGGATTACTCGGCTCTGCGCGGAGTGTAGCCCCGGTTGCGGTCAAGGCTTGCTGATAGGCTTCGCGCTGATGTGGCGTGATAAGCCACGGATCGAAGCCAATGATATCGCCCGTTTCTGTATGGGTGTGAAGCCATGCTTCGGTGCTGATGTCGGCAATCGCAACAGTCTCGAACGCTTCGCCATCAAGCTGCGCTTGTGCTTGCAATGTATAGCGGCCATCGACAAACACTCCTGCCCTGTCTGACAACACAATTCCCAGACCGGCGGACCCTGTAAACCCCGTCAGCCAACGAAGCCGTTCGTCCCTCGCCGGCACATATTCGCCCTGATGCGCATCCGAACGCGGCACGATAAAACCTGTCAGTCCGCGCTTCGACAGCTCAACGCGCAGATGTGCCAAGCGCTCTGCGCCGTGCGGGTGGGAAGGGGTTTCAAAGGATTGATACATGCCGTGGGCCTTGTTTTCAGAGGGTCAGGAGCGATCAAACCGATCTGTGCTGAAAGGGGTGAGGTCGTGGTTCGGGCTGCGGCCCGCAATCAAATCGGCGATGATACGGCCTGTTTTGGGGCCGGAAGTCAGGCCGATATGCTGTGCGCCGAAAGCGAAGAAAATGCCTTTCGCGCGGGTGCTTTCGCCGATCATGGGCAGGCTGTCCGGCGTTGAAGGGCGGCGGCCCATCCATTTTTCAACACCATCCCATGTCAGTGAGGGGTAGACACTGCGCAGTTTGCGCTCGAACACACCATAGGGCGCGGCTGATGCGGGGGCGTCAATGCCGCCAAACTCAACCAATCCCGCACAACGCAAACCGCTATCCATTGGCGTGAGCACAAATTTCGCCTCGGCCAGCATATACGGAATGGCGGGTTTGAATGCGGGGTTTTTAAGCACCATGTGATAGCCGCGCTCTGCCTCCATCGGGACTTTGTGGCCAAGCTGCTCGGCCATTTTGCGCGACCAGACGCCTGATGCGATGACAATACGGTCGAATTGCCGGGTTTCGCCATTGATTGAGAGGTTTGGCCGAGTTTCTTGAGGGGAAATCGCATCGACTTCACCTTTCAAAAAGCGTCCTCCTCCCTCCTTGAAAGCGTTTGCCAGTGCCGCGACGTATCCACCCGGATTGCTGAGCCAGCCGTGATCTTTCAGTACCGCCGCAAACCCGGAGTTATCGTTGAGATTCGGGTCGAAATCATGCAGTTGTTTACGATCCAACTCCTCCCACTGCGCGCCGTATTCTTTTCTGAGCGCGAAGCCGAATGCGTCTTTTGCGAAGGAATCCCGGTTTTTGTAGATGTAGGCGTAGTCTCCGGTGGTGAGGTATTTTTCCGCTGATGTGCCGCGTGCGAGGGCGAAATGCTGATCAACAGAATCGCCTAATATGTAGTCGAGTGATCCGGCGATCTCACGGACGCGATCCTCACGGCCATTGCGGATAAATGGCACAAGCCACGGCAGCAGTTTTGGCAAGTAAGACCAGCGCAGGAAAAGCGGGCCGTCCTTGTCGAGCAGCATTTTCGGAACGTGGCGCATGAATCCCGGTGTCGAAACGGGCACAATTGCAGTGCGGGCCAACAAACCCGCATTGCCGTAACTGGTCTGCTTCGGATCCCCCGGATCAATCCGGTCGATCAGCGTGACTTCATGACCATCGCGGCGCAGCCATTCAGCGGATGACACACCAACGATGCCTGCGCCGACAACAGCAATGCGAAGAGGTGTAGCCATTTATGCTCTCATGAATTAAGGACCGGATCTTGTCGCCAGTCATGCAGGCCAAGAAAAAGCGATAAACATCATTAGGCGCGTTTCGATCATGCACAAAGCATCATTTTCGAGAATTTTCTCAGCAAACTGTAATAATAATATGTGACTGAGGTTGACTATCATACGCAGTCGATAGAGCGTAATGACATAATATTGTTATGGACATTGGGAGAACAAAATGACTAAGGTAATCGGTGTTGCGGTAGCAGCAGGGCTTTCCATCGCTGCAGGAGCGGCGATCGCTGGTGAGAAATGGGATATGCCAATGGCGTATTCCGATAGCAATTTTCACACACAAAACGGGAAAGCATTCGCAAAATGCGTCGGCACCGCGACCGGTGGTGAGGTAGAGATCACCGTGCATGGTGGCGGCTCGTTGTTTAAAGGCGGCGAGATCAAGCGTGCGATCCAAACGGGTCAGGTGCAAATCGGTGAACGTCTTCTTTCCGCTCACCAGAATGAAGAGCCGATCTTCGGTATTGACAGCATCCCGTTTTTGGCAAGCTCGTTTGAAGCATCAGAAAAGCTTTTCAAAGCGGTTCGCCCGACACTTGAGAAGGTACTGGAAGAGCAAAGCCTGCATCTGCTTTATTCAGTGCCTTGGCCTCCCCAAGGGCTGTATTTCAAAAAAGAAGTGAATTCGGTTGCGGATATGAATGGCATTAAGTTCCGTTCTTACAATTCCGCTACATCACGCCTTGCTGATTTGACGGGCATGGTCCCGGTTCAGGTTGAAGCGGCGGAGATCAGTCAGGCATTCGCGACAGGTGTTGCAGAATCGATGATTTCATCGGGTGCGACGGGCTATGACCGCAAAGTATGGGAACACCTGACACATTTCTATGAAGTGGATGGCTGGCTGCCCCGTAACTCTGTAATGGTGAATCTTGATGCCTGGGAAGATCTGGATGAAGAAGTCCAGCAAGCGATCACGGGTTGTGCGGATTTGGCGGCCTATTCAGGATACTGGCGTTCGGTACAGTACACTGACTTCACGATGAAAGGCCTTGCCGATGGCGGCATGACTGTTGGTCCCGCTAACGAGAAACTCGTCGGTGAGCTGCAGGAAATCGGCGCGACAATGACTGAAGAATGGCTTGAAGCCGCCGGTGAAGAAGGCGCTGCTGTTGTTAAGGCTTACAAAGCCGAATAAGCCGCTAAAGTAAACCGCTCCGCATCTTCGGGTGCGGAGCGGTTTAATTGATTTTCCTTGAACAATTTGACGGCGGAGATTCTCCATGAAGGGTATCGCGAAAGGTGTTTGCGATGCGGTTGAAATCACGGGTTTTGACTGTAACTGGCGCGCAACCCAAGCCCTTCTGATCTGCCTTATCGCGATTTTAATCGTGATGCTGGTGACGTGGTTGGGAACGAAATATCGTATATTTCGTAAGGGTCTGGACGGGCTTTATTTCCTCGGCGGGGTGATTTCTGCCGTATTTATGTTGGCCATGCTGGGGATTATCGTAGCGCAGATGATTGCACGGTGGTCCTCTGTAGCGTTTCCCGGATCGACGAATTACGCGGGCTATTGCATGGCCGCGTCCAGCTTTTTCGCCCTCGCATACGCGCTCAATTCAGGCTCTCATATCCGTGTAAATATTATGCTTTCCGCTCTTGGGAAACGACGGGTTTGGGGGGAGTTCTGGTGCTTTGGCATCGGAGCAATCCTTGCAACCTATTTCGCGCGCTATGCTGTCAAGGGCACTCAAGTTTCAGCAAAGATCAACGATATCAGCCAAGGACAGGATGCGATGCAGTTATGGATCCCGCAAGTCGCAATGGCGGCGGGTACCATCCTGCTGGCAATTGCGGTTTGGGATAATTTCTTCCGTCTGATCTTTGAACGCAAAACCAACTTCACAGAAGAAAACGTCAGCGATGATACGCTTTCGGTTGAGGCATAGACGATGGATGAACTTTATTTGACATTTATCTTCGTCTTTGTCCTGTTTCTACTACTTGGAACAGGGGTTTGGGTGGCGTTGGCGTTGCTGGGCGTAGCGGTTGTGGGTATGGAGTTGTTCACCACCCGTCCTGCCGGCGATACGATGATCACGACGATTTGGGGGGCGTCCTCAAGTTGGACTCTGACGGCTCTGCCCTTGTTTATTTGGATGGGAGAAATCTTGTTCCGAACGCGGTTATCGGAAGACATGTTTCGCGGGCTTGCCCCTTGGATGGCGCGACTGCCCGGCGGATTGCTGCATACAAACATCGTTGGTTGCACCATTTTTGCCGCTGTTTCAGGGTCTTCCGCCGCGACGTTGACGACTGTTGGCAAGATGTCGATCCCCGAACTGCGCCGCCGGAACTATCCTGAATTTATGACCGTGGGTACACTCGCAGGGGCGGCAACGCTGGGATTGATGATTCCGCCGTCACTGACATTGATCGTATATGGTGTGACGATCAATGAGTCGATTTCAAAGCTGTTTATGGCAGGGGTTGTGCCCGGCTTGACGCTGGCGTTGATGTTTATGGCCTATGTCGTTGCATGGCATTACCTTTTTCCAAGCCAGCGGCCTGAACCTGAGCCGCCAATCAGCTTTAAAGACAAACTGATCGCCTCACGCTTCCTGATCCCTGTTTTGCTGCTGATCACCTTGGTGATCGGTTCTATGTATCTTGGCTTTGCGACAGCGACAGAGGCGGCCGCATTCGGAGTGATAGGATCGCTGCTGATGGCGGCGTTGCAAGGATCACTTAACCTGCAAACATTTGGCGCGTCATTGATGGGCGCAGTGCGCACTTCGACGATGGTGGCGTTTATTCTAATGGGGGCAGCGTTTTTGGCCTTGGCAATGGGGTTCACAGGACTGCCCCGTGCGCTGGCGGAATTTATCGCTGAGCAGAATTACTCGCCCTTTGCGCTGATCGCGGCGTTGACGTTGTTTTATATCGTGATCGGGTGCTTTCTTGATGGCATCTCGTCCGTGGTTTTAACGATGGCGGTTGTCGAGCCGATGGTGAACGTTCCGGCGTTTCAGGCGCTGGGTTTCGATATGATCTGGTTCGGCATCTTCGTTGTTGTCGTGGTTGAGATGGCACAGATTACGCCCCCTATCGGATTCAATCTGTTCGTGATGCAGGGATTGACCAAGCACGAGATCGGCTACGTGGCGAAGACCGCGTTTCCGATGTTCCTGATCATGGTTGTGATGGTTATCGTGCTGGTGATGGTGCCGGAGCTGGCGACGTGGCTGCCGGATAGTATGCGAACGCGGCCCTGATGATCGTTTTACGCGCTCTTGAATGGCTGGGGGCGCGGGCGCGATGGGTGTTGGCTGTTGGTGCGGTTGCCGCATTGGCGTTGCAGGATCTGGCCGCGATCCTGCGCCCGGCCCTGCCTTTTTTTGTCGCGATGATTTACGCGCTGGCGATGATGCGCGTGGATGTGTTTGAGACCGTGCGCAGCGCATTGCGACCAACCAATTTCGCGAAAACGATCGTGTGGAGCGTTGCGCTGATTACGGGGTTGCCCGTCGCCCTCTACTGCATTGCCGCATTACTGGGGTTGGATGCGGAAATGAGATCGGCGTTGGTGTATGGCCACGCGGCCCCCCCCATCGCCTCATCCGCTGCGATTTGTCTGCTGATGGGCTTCAATGCAGCTTTTGCGCTTGAGATCAGCATTGTTGCGAGTTTTCTGACGCCCATCGTCGGGCCGATTGTTGTCCTGATTTTGTTGGGTGATGCGGTGCCGCTGGATGGATGGCTGTTGGCAGTTCGCCTGTTTTACATCATCACCGGAGGCGCGGCGGCGGCGGTGATTTTGCGTAAGGTTTTGGGGCCGGGTTTAATCAGCCAAAAGAAACTGGCCTTTGACGGGATCGGGGCGGTTGGGATGTTGGTCTTTATCGTTCCGCTGTTTGATGGCGTTACCGCGCATTTGCTGGCCAGTCCGGGATTGGCATTGGCGATCCTTGCGTTAGCGGCGGTGCCGAATTTAGGGTTGCAGATCGTAATGCATCGGATCACACGTGCGCGTTTGGGTAATGAGAGCGCCGGAGCGTTGGCGGTGATGGCGGGTAATCGCAATGTATCGCTGTTTCTGGCGGCGCTGCCGGAAACAGCGATTTTTTCGATCTATGCCGCGTTGTATCAATTCCCGATGTATTTCACTCCGTTGATCATGCAACGTTTCCTGCGACCACGATTTACGCGGCCTTGAGGAATCCCCGTTATACTCAGCATTGTTCGGCCTTGTGCAGCACGCACTGTCGCCGTCCGTTGTGATGGAAGAGACGGAATGCCCGGTTTAGCGCTAAAGCTGGCACCGCGAGAGCAGGTGTTGATAAACGGTGTCGTGGTCGAGAACGGCCCCCGTCGCACGCAGATCGTCATTATGACGGAGGATGCGGCAATCCTGCGCTTGCGCGAGGCGTTGTCGGCTGAGGATGTTATCGGTCCGGCATCGCGCACATATTTCGCTGCGCAACAGGCGTTGTCCGATCCGTCAGTTGGCTCATCAATGATGGGCGAAATCACGCAGCATCTCGATGCGCTGGAGCGGGCCGGTGCGGGCGCGTCCAATGCGTCGGTAATTGAGGGTGCGCGGACGGCGCTGCAAGCGTCTAACTATTATCGGATTATGCGATTACTCAAACAGCTGGTGGAAGCTGAAGCGAATTCCGGCGGCGCATCAGACGCGTCTTGAGCGTACTCTATTTATAATTTTCGCGGCGATCACCGAAATCCCGGACCCGTTTACGCCAGGCGCGATAGCTGCCCGGTTTGAGGGTTTCGCGCATCAGCGTTTTGACCTGCGCATCGTTGAGACCATGCTGGGCCTTTATTTCGGCGAAACTGATATGATCGCTGAGCGCCATTTCGATTATTTCGCTACGGGTCGCGTCGTCCATTTACATGCCTGCTCTGTTTGAGACGTTACGTATGGCACAGCGGCGTTGTTGCAAGCATGATATCGGTTGATTGATCCATCGGTTTAAGAGACTGTCGCCCGGCAACGGAGAATATGTCATGGCAGGCGTTAACGAGGGGCCGGGAAAGGGAGCGCTTTCCGGCCATGCCGCCATGTTTTTGTTTGCCGCATTGATTGCCGGGGCGTTCAGTTTCGGCAAGCGCGCAACCCCGTATATCGATCCCGGCGCGCTGACCGCATTACGGTTTGTTTTAGCGGCTTGTGTGATGAGTGCGGCGGTTGCTGTTGCGGGTGTGAAGATCAAACGCATCCATACGCAAGCGCCTTGGCGTTACCTGATCCTCGGCGGGTTGATGGGCGGCTATTTTGTCTTGATGTTCGAGGCGCTGAAAACGGCGCAGCCCGTCTCGACCAGTGCGATTTTCACGCTGATCCCTGCGATGAGTACGCTGTTCGGTTGGGCGCTGATGCGCCAACGCCCGTCACCTTCTATGTTGGTCGCGCTGGCTATAGGGGCGGTCGGGGCGCTGTGGGTAATTTTCCGTGCTGATCTGAGCGCGCTGTTGGCGTTTGATGTGGGGGCGGGGGAGAAAATCTTTTTCGTGGGCTGTGTCTGTCATGCGCTTTACACGCCGATGGTACCCCGGTTGAACAGGGGTGAGCCTGTATTGGTTTACGCGCTTGGATCGATTATCGGGGCGATTGTGGTGATTGGCATTTATGCGATGCGCCCTGCCCTTGCGACGGACTGGACGGCGTTGCCGGGGATTGTTTGGGTGACGGTGGTCTATCTGGCGATTTTCACCACGGCGACAACCTTTGCGTTGCTGCAATTTGCGGCTTTGCGTCTGCCGTCGGGCAAGGTGATGGCGTATGGGTATCTAACACCCGCTTTTGTGGCGCTATACGAGGGGTTGCTGGGCCAAGGATGGCCCGCGCCGACTGTATGGATCGGGGTTTTGCTGATCCTGAGCGCGCTGTTGATCTTATTGTTGGAGCGTGATTGAAGGTACTGGTTTAACGCCCTGAGACGCGGCCTGAAATCAGCATATGCGTCACAGCCACCAGCGCCGCGATACCGCCCGCAATTCCCAGCGATGAAAGGCCGTGACCGTCGAGAATAACGCCGCCAATTGTGCCGCCAAGGGCCGCACCTGCGTAAATCGCGGCTGCGTTGAGTGATAGCACGACGCTCGCGGCCTCCGGCGCTATGGACAGGAGACGCAGTTGCTGTGCGGCCATGAAGGACCATCCGCACATCGGCCAGAACAACACGAGCGCGAAAACCAGCGGTTGCGGGATCGGTAGCAGCGAGAAGACCGGCATGACGCAAACTTGCGCGATGGCCAAACCAAGCAGCGTCCGGTATGCGCCGATCTGATCGGTGACAATGCCGCCCAGGACATTCCCCAAAACAGCGCCTGTACCGTAAAAGAGCAGAGCCAAAGTGATGCCATTGCGCTCAAATCCCATCGTTTCGGTTAACAGCGGTGAGAGATAGGTGAAGACGATGTAGATAGCGCAGAGGAAGGATGAGGTGAAAAGGATCGCCAGCATGATCGGACCATCGCGCAATACTTTTCCCAGGTCGGCCAGCGTCACGGGCTGAAACCGCAAACCCTTTGGAACGCGTGTCCAAACCAACCAGATAAACGGCAGCGCGTGTAAAGCGACGAGGGTAAAAGCGCTGCGCCAACCGAAGGTATACGCGATAAACCCACCTGCTGGCACGCCGAGGACTTGCGCCAATGTCATGCCGAAGAAAACGGTTGCGAGAGCTTTTGCGCGGCCCTCAGGATCGCTCAGACCTGCGGCGACAGCGGCGGCGACGGGAGTGAACATGCCCGCCCCTGCCGCCGCAATCACACGGCCACCGAACAGGATAGCCGGATTGGGGGCGGTGGCACAGAGTGTACAGCCGAACGCGAAGATGCTCAGGCCAGCCACAAGGACACGGCGGCGGCCAATCTTGCCGCTGAGTGATACAAGCAGTGGCGACAAAACGGCATATGCGAGGGCGTAACTGGTCATCACCCACCCCGCCAACGTTGTCGAAATCACCAGATCATCTGCAAGCGGATTCAACAGCCCGACCACCATAAACGCACCCATGCCAATCACGAAATTGGCGGCGGACAGCGCGGGGATCAGCAAGGCGGGTTGGATTTTTGAGGACGTGATCATCTGCCCGAACATGTATTAATCGGGCAGATTAAGCGGTGGTTAAGCGTCACTTAACACGCAATCCGTCCAAGAAGAGAATTTCGAGCGTTTTTTGAGCATCATCGAAATGCTTATCACCTTTGGAACCCAACATTGCCTGAACCTGAACATCGAAGTCAGCGTAATGCTGCGTGGTTGACCAGATTGCGAACAGCAAGTGCATCGGATCAACGGGTGCGAGTCGTTTTTCATCAACCCATTTTTGAATGAT
>CALFAK010000032.1 GCA_937948985.1 uncultured Neomegalonema sp.
GGGGGGGATTTCCCGATCGACGGGGTGGATGACCTGCTGTTCCGGCTGAGAGCGGCTTATCCTTTCCTGGATGAGCGTTGGGCTTTGCGGCTGGTACGTGCCTACGGAACGGATGCGTTTGAGGTTCTGGACGGCGCGCAAAGCGAAGAGGATTTGGGTCAGAACTTCGGCTGGAACCTGACCGAGCGCGAAGTGTGCTGGCTGATGGCGCAGGAATGGGCGATGAGCGCCGATGATGTGCTCTGGCGGCGGTCAAAAATCGGTTTGCCTTTGAGCGGGGACGAGATCGCGGCCCTGCGTGCCTGGATGGAAGACCGCACCTATTCACTGGCCCGGCGGATTGGTCAATAATACCAATCGTATTTTGCCCGATGGCCTGCCATTCAGCGCTCCTCCTCTGCGAGGATAGACTACAGCGTGGAAATGTGCCCTGCGTTTGACATCTTCGCGGCTCTGGACGCCAGCCTTCACTGGCGTGACAGAACGGCCTTTGGCGTGGTCTCTTTCAGGGAGTCATCCGTTCAGCTTCTTTGAAACCTCAACGGCGTGGTAGCTTAAGACACCATCGCATCCCGCGCGTTTGAAGGCGAGCAGGCTCTCGAACATGATTTTATCGCGGTCGATCCAGCCATTGGCGGCGGCGGCTTCGATCATCGCGTATTCGCCGCTGCACTGATAGCCGAAAGTGGGGACGCCGAACGTGTCTTTAACGCGCTGGCAGATGTCGAGATAGGCGATGCCGGGCTTGACCATGACCATATCCGCACCTTCGGCGATGTCCATGCCGACCTCCTGCAGGGCCTCGTTGGAGTTGGCGGGGTCCATCTGGTAGGTCTTCTTATCCCCTTTGAGATTGCCGTCGGCTCCCACAGCTTCGCGGAACGGTCCATAGAAAGCGGAGGCGTATTTGGCGGCGTAGGAGAGGATCATCACGTCTTGATGGCCCGCCGCCTCCAGAGCATCACGCATCGCGCCGATGCGGCCATCCATCATGTCGGACGGGCCGATGATGTTGGCCCCGGCTTCGGCTTGGGCGAGGGTTTGTTTGACAAGGGCTTCAACGCTCTCATCATTGACGATTTTATCCCCGCGCACGATGCCGTCATGGCCGTTGGCATTATAGGGGTCGAGCGCGACATCCTCCATAATGCCGATTTCCGGCACGGCATCACGGATCGCGCGGGTGGCGCGGCAGACGAGGTTGTCCGGGTTCCAAGCCTCCGCACAATCTTCAGTGCGCAGGGTTTGCGCGATGTTCGGGAAGATCGCGATGCAGGGTACACCAACTGATGCGGCTTCTTTGACGTGCTTTACCGCAACATCGATGCTCATGCGGTTGACACCGGGCATTGAGGAGACGGGTTGCAGTTCGTTTTCACCCTCGACAACGAAGATCGGCCAGATGAAATCCGCCGGGGTCAGCAGGTTTTCGCGCACCATATCGCGCGACCATGCGGCTTGACGTTTGCGGCGCATTCTGGTGCGCGGAAATTGTGATAGAAACTGGCTCATAGATCTTCCCCCGTGATGGGCTTTACCCACACGGATTATTAAAAATTGTCAATACTTACGGTGTCCACGTAACCTGACATTAGACTTGGTGCGGTAATTTCTCTCCAGCGACAGGAATGCGAGGGGCTTCGTCTTTACGATGCGCATTCCGGATAATTCGATATGACAGGGTTTCCCGCAGGGAAGTCTGTCCAAGCTGGGATGGAACGATGAAAGCGGTATTTGGTATTATTCTTGGAATGGCTGTCACTGTCAGCACGGCAGCGGTTGCGGAGACGACAGTGCTGGGAAGTGTTGACGCTTTGGAATGGCAACCCGCTTTTGACGCGCCGGCTGCGGATGTGAAGCCCGCCGCATCATCGACGGAAATCTTTGAACTTCCGGAAAAAACATCGCCTTTCGCGGGGATCGGTGGCGGTGCCTGGAGTGCGCGGTTGCAGTATACCGAAACGGTTGACCGTCCTGACCTGATCGGCGCGAATGTGGCCAATGGTGCGACCTCGCGCCCCGGTTTTGCGGTTTTGCAGCACAGCTTTGGCCGGGGTGAGTTCCGTCCGTATGTTGGCGTTGGCATTGGCGCGGCGGATACGCAATTTTCCGAGCGCGGGCATCTGGAAGAAGATGGCTTTGCAGTGATGGGTGTTGTGGGGAGTAATCTTCAATTCACCGACAAAGTGGGCGGGTTCATGCAATACGAGCACGCGGTAGCCACCAACGCGATTGTTGGCGTTCAAGGCGAGACAAAATCGCACGGTTTGAGCTTTGGCGTGAAGATTATGCTGAACTGAAGCCTGGCATTGCCTGCCTGAGACGGCGGAGGATATTGCCCAGTAGGGCGACGAGGCCGCCACCGAATAAGAAGCCGACAAGGCCGTAAATCATTCCTTCCGCCGTGGTTGGCACGGCGGGTTTGTAATCTTCCCACGCTCCGGCGATCAGTGTTTGATCCGAATGCTGTGCAAGCAGAACCGGGCGTGTGAGCATATTGGCATCGGCCAGCGCCGTGTAATGTGCCTCAATATGCTCGAACCGATCCAGCGTGCTGGTCATTGAGACACCGCGCGTGTTGATGAACCTGTCCGGTGAGACCGAGTAGCGATCCAGAGCCTCGTCACGGGACAGGCCTTGCGCCTGCGCATCGCGGTCGAATTCTTCCACAACAGTTGTCAATTCCTGCACCGCGCCGCCGAGGCGTTGGTGGTATTGCTGCATGAATTCGGGTGCCTGACAGGCCAGAGTTGCCGTGCCGAGACCTGCGATCAATGTGAATGTGCGCGCGAGCATGGCCGCCTCCCGAAGTTCATCATAATCAGATTGGCAGGGAATAGCTCGATTTCAAGTATGCGCGGCCAGATAGGCCGTGCCTAGTTCGGCGGAGACGCGCGCGAAATCGGGGGCGAGGGCTTGGGGTTCGGTGGCCTCGATATGCGTTCCGATCCATGCGAGCAGAGCGAGACGGCGCAACATGATGAAGGTGTCGATCTCGGCCTCGTCAGCCACGCTCAAGGGGCGGATGCGGCGGTATCCGGTCAGCCATGCGGCTTTAAGGTCGGGGATTTGCGGGTGATCCTCGATAAAGCTGATGGCGGCGGCAAAGTCGTAGAGGAACCAACCGAATCCGCAATCATCAAAATCGATCAAATGCGTTGTCTCGCCGTCGATCAGCAGATTGGCGAGGCGCATATCCGCGTGGATCAGGCCGTAGCGGTCCGGCGTCATACCGTAGGCGTGCAAGCGTGCGGTGACGGTTGCCTCGACCCGCTCTAATACTGTGGCTATAGTGGGGGTGACGTTCGGGGCATCACGCCAGTTGCCCCATGTGGGTGCGGCGCCGAAGACGGTGTCGAGGTTCCAGTGTAACCGCTCGAACGGCTCGGGACGGCACCATTGGATGCTGTGCAAGTGGGTGGTTGCGGCGATCCCGCCTAATTCTGTGAAAGCGGGGACGAGGTTGGTGTCTTCGCTCGGCTGATGCCCTTCCGCGAAGGCGAACAGGACCATGTGGCGCGCTTCGGTGAGGGAAGGGTGGCTCGTGCGCTGGATGTCCGCGCCGTTTTTGCCTGGGATGACAGCGGGGGTGGACACGGTGCGGCCCGCGCGAAGGGCTTGGGACCATGCCAGCTCGCATTCGATGGCCCGGTGGCTGTGATAGCCGTCGCGATGCACGCGCAGCACGGATTTGTGGCCGGGGGCTTCGACCAGATAGGTGATGTTTTCGGAGACGTTGATGCGTGTCGCCGTCGCGCCCTGCGGTAAATTCCACAACGACAGGGCGGCGGTTGCGAGTTGATCGATATGGTCGAGGATGGTGGTGGTCATCGGCGGGACTCTGAAATCTGTGAACCCGCGAGCGATTATCAGGGAAGTCTTGCGCCGTCATCCGTGAATAAGACGCTCCGCAGACCGGAAGCGGAGCGCCGGATCGTTTTACAGCTTGCCCGCCAGGTACGCGTCGAGGTGGTCAACGCGGTCTTGGCCCCAGAAGCGTTCGTCGCCGACAACGTAGAAGGGGGCACCGAAGACGCCTTTGCTCATGGCCTCGTCTGTGCGGGCGTCGAAACCTTCAGCTGCGGCGGCGAGGTGTGGTTCGAGTGAGGCGCGGTCGATGCCGCATTCGGCGACAATCGCGTCCAGCGTTCCGGCATCCGCGATCTGACGGTCTTCGGCCCAGACGGCTTTCATCACCGCGCGCGTCAGCGCCCCGGCATCCGCGCCTGCGGCTGCTGCAGCGGCAATCATGGCGGATGCGGGTTTTTGGTCCGTCGGCCAGTGCGCCGGGGCGAGGTTAAGGGGAAGGCCCGTAAGTTTGGACAGGCGCTTGAGTTCTTGCAGGCGATATTCTTTGCGCGAATCGTGTCGTTGCGCGGGCGGCGTGCCGCCCATTTCGCCGAACAGCTTCATGATGTCCACGGGTTTGTAAGAGACTGTCGCGCCGTTTTTTGCGGCGACCTTCTCCATGCTGTCTCCGGCGAGGTAAGCGAAGGGCGAAAGGACGGTGAAATAATAGTCGATATGCGCCATCGGGCTGCGTTCCTGTAATAATGAAATCGTGGTTTTGAGACTTAGCTCTCGAACCGGGTTTGACCACGGCGGTGTTCATCAATCGGCAGGTCGAGATGGATCGGTTGTTGTGCGCGTTGGGCGCATTGGGCGCGGGGGCACAGCCGACAATTGATGCCGATGGGGGTGACGAGCTCTTCATCGCTGAGCTGAAAATGCGCGCCATAGATCACTTCACGGGCGTGTTCGATGGCGCAACCAAGCGTGACGGCAAGGCGCTGATCCTGGGTGCGGAAGCCGTTCGCGGGCCTGTCCACTGTGCGGTTTATGGTGAAATAGCGCGTGCCGTCCGGCATCTCGACGAACTGGGGCAGTATGCGGCCCGGTGTGCGGAAGCACATATGGATGTCAAGGCGGGGGCACGCACCGCCATATTCGGCGAGGTTGAAGCTGGTCGCGTTGAACCGCTTGGTCACGTTGCCCGCTTTATCGATGCGCATGAAGAACAGCGGTACACCTTGTGCACCCTCGCGCTGCAACGTGGTGACGCGGTGGCAGACCTGCTCAAATGAAACGCCGAACCGCGCGGCGAGGTGGTCGAGGTCGTAACGGCAATCGCGGGATGCTTTGAGGAATTGCGCGTAAGGCATCAGGACGGCGGCGGCGAAATAGTTGGCCAGCTCGACCCGGCAGCGGGCTTTGCCGCGCGGGTCCGTAATTTTCGCCTCGTCGATCAGGGCGTCGAAATCGTCCCCGAACTCGATCAGGCCGATAACATGTGCCATCTGGAACATGCGGTTGAGGTGGTCGAACCCTTCGGACAGCAGCAGACGGCGGCGTTTTTCGTCGTAATAACGCAGCGTGTCAGATTCATCATCAATCGAGATGATCTCGACGGGGATACCGAGTTTGTCCTGAATATGGGTTTTCAGATACCAGTAAAGCTCGTCATTCGGTTCGGGGCCGGCCTTGCGAAATGCCTCTGCCGAGCGTTCGATGCCGTCAAAATAATTGCGGTTGCGGCGGAAGAGGTCGTGTACGAGGGCTTCGGGGCTGGCGCTCAGCGTGCGTGGGGTCTCCGGGTTGTCGGAGTCAACGAGGTTGAGCATTTGTTCGGAGAGCGTGCGGTAGGTTTTGTGCAGGGCGAGCAGGTTTTGCGTGAGGGTGGGGCAATGGTCGAGCGCGGCGCGCAGCTCCTGCAGATCAGGGCGCACGCCGCCGAAGACCGGATCTTGAAGGGCGTTGCGCAAATCCGCAAGCTGTGTGGGTGCGCCATCCTCGACCAGACTGCGCCAGTCAACACCATACACGTCGGCAAGACGCATGAGCACTTGTACGGACAGGCTGCGCTGGTTGTTCTCAAGCAGGTTTATGTAAGTTGCGCTGAGGCCGAGAGCGGAGGCCATCTGGGCCTGTGTCTGATCACGCTCCTTGCGCAACTGCCTGAGTTTCGGGCCAACAAAGGTTTTGCGCGTTTTCATCGGGTCGGTGCTCCGCTCTTGCAAACATTACATTATTACAAAAATGCCGTCTGTAAATTACAATTTTTGCACGGGAACCCTGTTTTAGTCGCCACACCAGCGGTTGTGCCTTACCTAAAGTCCGGTTCACAGAATCAAACATCCGAAACGGATATTTTCAGGAGCGGCAAATATGAAAACGGGTCTCAATCATCTCTTCATCCCAGGTCCGACCAATGTTCCTGATCGTGTTCGTATGGCGATGAACGTTGCAATGCAGGATATGCGTGCCCCTGATTTCGGTGAGCTTACGCTGCCGTTGTTCGCGGGCCTGAAGAGAATTTATCGCACGACGAGCGCGGAAGTGTTCATGTTTCCCGGCTCCGGCACAGGCGCATGGGAATCGGCGATTACGAACACGCTCAACGAGGGCGACAAGGTTCTGATGTCGCGCTTTGGCCAGTTCTCGCACTTGTGGGTCGATATGGCAGAGCGGCTCGGCCTTGATGTGCATTGCATCGACGTCGAGTGGGGCGAAGGTGTTCCGGTTGAGAAATATGCTGACATCCTGAAGGCTGATAAAGATGGCAAGATCAAAGCCGTCTTCGCCACGCATAACGAGACGGCGACGGGTGTTACCTCGGACATCGCAGGCGTTCGCGCTGCGCTCGATGCGGCGGGACATGATGCGATGCTGTATGTGGACGCGGTCAGCTCGCTCGGATCGCTGGATTTCCGCATGGATGATTGGGGTGTGGACCTCGCGGTTTCCGGATCGCAAAAGGGTCTGATGCTGCCGGCGGGTCTGGGCATTCTGGCTGCGAGTCAGAAAGCTATTGAAGCGTCGAAAACTTGCACGACTAGGCGCTGCTACTTCGATTTCGGCGATATGATGAAACTGAACGAGGGCGGGTATTTCCCCTATACGCCACCGACACAGCTGTTCCACGGGATGCGCGAATCGCTTGCGATGATTGAGGAAGAAGGGCTGGACAATGTGATTGCCCGTCACGCCCGCCTCGCGGAAGGTGTGCGCCGTGCGGTTCACGCTTGGGACGGCTGTAATCTGTGCGCGACGGATGCGAAATGGTACTCGGATACGGTTTCGGCGATTGTTGTGCCGGAAAATGTGGATGCGCGTGACGTGATCTCGATCGGGTATGACCGCTATTGCACGTCGTTCGGGTCGGGCCTGACGAAA
>CALFAK010000033.1 GCA_937948985.1 uncultured Neomegalonema sp.
ACGTGAAAGCTGCCGTACCATTTGTTCATATTAGAGATGTCAATCGCGACGTTCTCGCCAACCTGCATACGGGAGCGATCAACAGCCTGAGCACTTGCATCAACATGTGTCATTTTTCGTATCCTTTATCTGGCGTGGCCGCGCCGCAGCTTGTTTTCCATGAACATCGAGTAACGGGACATGCCGAAGCAGAAGATCCAGAAGATCGCCGCAGCGGTCATATAACCCGTCGTCTGCTGAACCGGCGAGGCCCAGTTGGCGTCGGTGTTGGCGGCCTGCACGGCCCCCAGCAAATCGAAGAGGCCGATAATCAGCACGAGTGTCGTGTCTTTGAAGAGGCCGATGAAGGTGTTGACGATGCCTGGAATAACCAGCGTGAGAGCCTGTGGCATCACGATGAGACGCATCTTTTGGCCGTAGCCGAGGCCGAGGGAGTCAGCGCCTTCATATTGGCCTTTCGGGATCGCTTGCAATCCGCCGCGCACGACCTCTGCCATATAGGCCGAGGCGAAAAGTGCTACGCCGATCAGCGCACGCAGGAGTTTGTTGAACTCGGTGCCCTCAGGAAGGAACAGCGGCAACATCACCGAGGACATGAAGAGGACGGTGATGAGCGGAACCCCGCGCCAGAACTCGATGAACCCGACCGAGAGAATGCGTACGGCGGGCAGCTGCGACCGGCGGCCCAGGGCGAGCAGGATGCCGAGCGGCAGGGACGCGACGATACCCGCGACCGCGACAACCAGTGTCACCAGCAAACCACCCCAGACGGAGGTCTCTACAACGGGCATAGGCCAGAGGGTCCGCTCGATTGCCGGTGTCGCGGAATTGGCTTCGATGCCGAGAAGGCCGAGGCCGCCGTGGTGTTGCAGGTGCTCAGGGGCGAGGAATTTGTCCGCTTCGCCCCGCGAGGCCAACTCGATCAAGTCAACGAACCAGTGACCGCCGACGAAGGCGACCAAGGCGACGACGAGGGCAAGGAGGAAAAGGGTCCATCCGCTGCCACGACCGAAGCTGTACACGGCGGAGTGCCATTCGCGGCGGTTAAATCCGGCGAGCATCATGATGATGAAACCGATCACGCCGAGTGCCAGCAGCAGCCAGATGACCCAGCCGACCGGCAGGATCAGCGGCGTTGTGCCAGCTTCGCCATAACCGGAGGCAATCATCAGGATCGCAGGGATTGCGAACAAGATGCGCATTCCTGTTCCGAGCGTGTTGCCCATCGTCAGCAGTGCGATAACGGCGAGGAAGCCGAAACCTGCCGTAAGTTGGCCGGAGAGGTCGGCGGGAACCGGCAAGCGGATCACCATGCCGTCGCCAACGCTGGCGAAGTCAAACAAGCTGCGACCCGTGAGCGGTTGGAACATCGTATAGAGCATGAAGAGGGCCGCTGCGATCACGCAGAGCGCCACAAGCGTCGCGCTGATCATACCCTCCCCGAAAATCCGGGCGATGAACCAGATCAGAAGACCGAAAGCCGCGACAAATGCGAGGCCAATCCAAAAGCCTGTGCCGCCCTCAAGATCGCCGCCCGTGAGCAGGACGAAGGCGAGGACCGGATAGACCGCGAGCATCAGGAACGCCACCGTCGTACGGCCAAACGGTTTGACGAGCAGCAAGAACAACGCGCCGACCGCAACCATGATCCACGCGCCGATGGGATAGTGCATGAAAAGCTTGTAAGCTGCCGTTTCATGAACCCACGATGTGTTATCGGGATTGAGGTTCAGGACATCCACGTCGTTGAGCAGAGCGAAGCCGTCCGTCGGGATCGGCTGTGTTGCCCACCATGCGAGCGCAACACCTGCGGCAATGAGAATGATACCCCACAACCAACGTTTCGAAACGGCGTCAGAGATGAGCCATGCGACGCCAACGGAGCCAATCAGGAAAGCCAGATTAACCCGCCACAGTTCTTCAGTCGGGTAGGATGAATAGATGAAGAGTTTCCACTTCGCATCCACAAATGGCCAACATGCGCCGTACCATCCCTCAGGGTGCGTTCCGCCTTGTGCGACGGTGAGGCACATATCGCGAAGGTTGCCATCGGGATCGGACCAGACGGCGTCGATCAGGGTGAACTTGACGAAGCCCCATGTCAGCATGATGCCACAGATGAGCACCACCACGGTAAGGAAGATCATCAACAGCGAGCCAATGGCCGCACGAACGCTAGAAAAATCGCTCATTGACGCGAACATGTTCTGGCGGAGCCAACCGACGATGCCGACCTCGCTGGCGGGCGGGCTCATCAATGGCGCTTCTTCGGTACGGACGTAGCCGATGCCTTGGTTGTGATAGTTTGAGTCTGTCATGTGTCCGCTCCCCTACCGCTCTACCAGCTTCATGCGGTCGTTAAACCAGTTCATGAATGCCGAGGTGACGAGTGAGATCACCAGATAAACCATCATCATCATAAAGATCATCTCGATCTCCTGCCCGACCTGATTGAGCGCGGTTCCTGCAAAGATCGACACGATGTCAGGATACGCGATCGCAACCGCGAGGGAGGAGTTTTTGGTCAGGTTCAGATATTGCGAAGTCAGCGGCGGGATGATGACCCGCAGCGCTTGCGGGATCACAACGAGGCGCAGGTTTGCGCCGTTGCTCATGCCGAGAGCTTTGGATGCTTCAGTCTGGCCGCTGGGGACCGCGAGAATGCCAGCGCGGACAATCTCGGCGATAAAGCTGGCCGTGTAGAGGGACAGCGAAAGCCACAGGGCAATGAATTCGGGGACGATAACAGAGCCGACACCTGATTGATAACCGCGCCGCAAGACCGGGCCTTCACTGCGAAATTCAGGTTGCTCCCATCCGAGCGGGCCGCCCAATGCGTAATAGGTGCCCATCGTGATCGCGCCGATGATCAGCAGGCCAGCCCAGAAGCTGGGGAATTGCTTGCCGGTCGCTTCTTGGCGTTTGCGGGCCAACCATGCAACGCACCATGCCAGTATGATAGAGCCGATGAAGGCCAGAATAACGGTTCCAAACCCCTCGGAAGGGACAGGGAATGGCATGTAGAAGCCCGTGATGTTGATCGGGATCGTGCCGAGGTCAAGGCCCAGGAAGCCAACCGAGACACCCTCCTCCCGCTTACCCGGTAACAGGCGAAGAACGACGATGTAGAAGAACAGGATTTGCAGCAGCAGCGGGATGTTGCGTAGTAACTCAACATAAACTGTCGCAAAGCCGCGCAAGATCACGTTGGAAGACAGGCGGAAAATACCCATCATAAAGCCGATGATCGTCGCAGTGATAATGCCGACGATGGCAACGGCCAAGGTGTTGATGACGCCGATCCAGAAAATATCGAAGTAGGTAGCGACGCCGGGGCGGGATTCCATGAGGAACGTGCCGAGCGTCGTCAGAATTTGGAAGCCGCTGGATTCATCAAGAAACCCGAAACCTGATTTCTTGTTCTGGCTGGCAAGGTTGCTGACGGTATTGTCGAGGATCCACGCAAAAAAGCCGATTACGGCAAGCAGCAGGATGGCTTGAAAGAGAAAGCCCCGCGCTTTCGGATCGTAAATTAGAGCGGCAAGTCCGGCGTCCGGCTCCTCGCGCTCCACCTCGGTTCGCATTGTCATGGATTATGTCCCGATAAAAATAGTCGTCACGCGCAGTGCCCCGATACGAAAAAGGCCGCCACGATTTCTCATGACGGCCTTTCTTAAAGTGTATTAGCGGATTGGCGGTGCGTACATCAGGCCACCAGCGGTCCAGAGCGCGTTCACGCTGCCGGCACGCTCAAGTTTGAGTGGCGTGGAGCCACCGACGTTGGCTTCATACGATTCGCCGTAGTTGCCGACTTGACCGATAATGTTTGCACACCATGCGTTGTCGATGCCGAGGTTTTCACCGAACGTGCCTTCAGTGCCGAGAAGACGCTTGATGCCGGGGTTATCGCTCGAAGCCATTTCGCCTACGTTTGCGGAACTTACGCCCATTTCTTCAGCGTTGATCATGCAGTTCAGGGTCCAGCGAACCACGTTGAACCATGTGTCATCACCCTGACGAACGACCGGGCCGAGTGGCTCTTTGGAGATCGTCTCAGGCAGGATTGTGTGCGCGGAAGGATCAGCCAGTTTCAGACGCTGAGCGGCGATACCGGATTTATCCGTTGTGTAAACGTCACAACGGCCAGCGTCGTATGCGGCAACAACTTCGTCGGCTTTTTCAAACGCTACAAGCTCAAAGCCCATGTTGTTTGTGCGGAAAAAGTCCGTGATGTTCAGCTCAGTCGTCGTGCCCGTGTTTGTGCAGATCGACGCGCCGTCAAGCTCAAGAGCGTTTGTCACGCCGAGGCTGGAAGGAACCATCATGCCCTGACCGTCATAGTAGTTGACGCCAGCGAAGTTGAGGCCGAGTTGCGTGTCACGTGTCATTGTCCACGTGGTGTTACGCGAGAGAATGTCGACTTCACCGGAAGAGAGTGCGGTGAAACGCTCTTTAGCGGAAAGCGGTGTGAATTTAACGGCATTCGCGTCGCCGAATACAGCCGCTGCAACGCCTTTGCAGAGGTCTACGTCAAGGCCGGTCCACGTGCCGGCATCGTCTTTGTTCGAGAAGCCCGGAAGGCCCTGGGACACGCCGCACTGGACGCTTCCTTTTGCTTTTACATCCGCAAGTGTGTCAGCGGATGCTGCCGATGCGGAAAGCACCAGACCGAGGGCGGACATAGCGCCCAATGCTGAACGAAATTTCATGTTTTCTTTTCCCTGTTGTCATTTTGACATGGCATTTTATCTTTGAGTGCAAATTCACGAGAAATTCACACTTAGTCGCCAATGCGATTCTCTATCATTTTGCGACGCTGACACAACAGCGAATTGGACCGAAAAACTGCCTTTATTGCCAGAAATTACAATACTTTCCCGATATGGTACGAAGGTTAACAGAATTAACACTTCAAGGCGAGTGTTGCCGAATCGAGTCAATCAAAACCTATCGTAAGGGAAGTAAGCCCGTGAAAAAGTCGCCTTGGCGATGATATGTTGACGTGCGATCCGTCCCTCGTGTTACGCAGAGCGAAACGCACCGGAGGTAAGTATGAAAGACGCTACCAAGGCAACCCATAGTGGTCGCAACCCGCAGCTTTACTCAGGGATCGTCAACCCCCCGGTGATGCACGCCTCAACGGTCTTGTTCCCGACGCTCAAGGCACTGCAGGATTCGCGAAAGGTACGCTCCGGTGATGGTTATACTTATGGGGTGCACGGCACAGGCACGACTTTTGCGCTTGAGGAAGCGATACGCGATGTAGAAGGCGGACACCGGACGCGTTTGCAGCCATCCGGGCTAGTTGCATGTACGTTGCCGTTACTCGCCTATCTGTCATCGGGTGATCATTTGTTGATGACCGATAGCGTCTATGGCCCGACACGCGCGTTTTGTGACGGAATGCTGCGACGAATGGGTGTAGAAACAACGTATTACGATCCGTTGATTGGTGCAGGCATCAAGACCCTCATGCGGCCTAACACCAAGGTTGTTTGGGTCGAAAGCCCCGGTTCATGGACGTTTGAGGTGCAGGATATTCCGGCGATTGCGGATGTCGCGCACAAGCATGGCGCTAAAGTGATTATGGACAACACTTGGGCATCACCGTTGTATTTCAAACCTTTCGAGCATGGAGTTGATGTTTCGGCGCAAGCGGTGACGAAATATATCTCCGGTCACTCCGATCTGGTGATGGGTAGTGTAACCTGCACGAAGGAAGCCTATCCTGAATTTCAGCGTGCGCAGCAGGAAACGGGTATATGTCCCTCACCTGACGACGTTTTCCTTGCCATGCGTGGCATCCGGTCGATGCATGTGCGTCTGCCGCATCACTGGTGCAGCGGGCTGCGCGTGGCCGAATGGTTGATGGGGCGTGAGGAGGTGAAGCAGGTGCTGCACCCCGCCATGCCGCATGATCGCGGACACAAAATCTGGAAACGGGATTTCCTTGGCGCATCAAGCCTGTTCGGATTTGTCTTGAAAAAGAAATACAGTAGCAACTCAGCGCTGGCGGCGATGATGGACAAAATGCGCCTTCACGGGATGGGATTTTCGTGGGGTGGATTTGAGAGCCTGCTGATTCCCGTTGCACCGCAAAACATCCGAACCGCAACAGCATGGCCGCGCGATGACGTGGCCAAGGGGCAAGTTATGCGCATCCATGTAGGGTTGGAAGATGTCGATGATCTGATTGACGATCTGTCGGATGGATTTGATCGACTGCGCAAGGCGTCTTGAGAATTTGTTCGGCCAACCCAATATCTGGATTGGCCGCATTTACATTTAACGACGTCTTTTGCCTTTGCCTTTAGTCGCAGCGCCCGTATTTGCGGCAACAACCCTCGGACGACCACGCGCAGCATCCCTTGCCGCTTCACGCGCTTCCTCACGAGCGGTTTCTCTGGCTGCCTCTCGCGCGCTGTTGCGCGCATTTATACGTGCTTCGGCACGCGCATTTTGTCTGGCCGTGCGGCGTGCTTTTTTCGGACCAGATTTTTTCCCTCCGTGATGTGCATGGCCGTGCCCATGGCGCGCGCCATAATAGTAGTCATCATCGTAACGATTGCCATAGTATGAGCCGCCAATTGCAAGCACACTCACCGCACCGATGCCGAGCGCCGGATAGGGATCGTAGTAATAACCCGGTGCTTGTTCAGCGTAGGTGCTTTGATAATATGGATCGACTGGATATGCAGGATCATAATATTGTTCCGCCGCAACGCCGTTTTGCCCGACGTAGGGGTTGGCGACATAAGGCTGAGACGCAGTCTGGTAAGGAGCGGCGGCTTGCTGAGTAGCGCACCCTGATATGAGTACAGCGGCACCCAATACAATCACAGGTTTGAGTATTTTAACAAAATAGGCCATCAAGCGATCCTTCCGTAAGTCCAGTAGAAGTGTTATGGTAAATATAAATAAGGCAAAATCACGACTAGGTGTAAAAATACATTACAATTTATACTTTTAACGAGAAATTATTTCCACATAAATATTATTACTTAGATTTATATTTTTGCTTTCAAGAGATAAACTCCAATATGGTCCATGAAAAATCAAACAACGTTTGATGGATTTCCCCAGAGCCAAAACCCTTTCGAGCAATTTCGAGAAGATTTACCCTCATCGATGCGCGTGATATATTAATTCTCCAAAGTATGGTCAGGGAGTTTGCGGATGCGTATCGCTTTTATAATAGTCGGCATCATTGCCGGCTCCAGTGTACCAGCCTCTTCGCAGAGCCTGTTCGAGGCGGTCACGGAGCCATTTCGCAGCGGAATCAATGCGCTGACCCCACGCTCCCCTATTGAGACACAAAGTCTTCCCCCCATTGGGCAGGGTGAGCCGAGCATCCTGTATCCCTCTCCTTCAGTTGAAGTTATTCCTACCCCAACGCGCGACAGAGCAGTTTCCGTCGCTGAAGACGTTATGAAAATCGCTCCAGCTACCGATATCGTATTGAATGACGATACAGGAACACCGATATTCATTAGCAAAACAGAAATTTATCAAGCACTTGCGGATCGTTTGATCGATGACAGTGAGGAGATCGGCAATAATACACTTTTCTGGAATCAGATCGATCCGAGCCTGCCTAAGCGCCGTATCAGTGTGATCGCCGCCGAATACGAAGGCGATGATGCAAATTCGCAGGTTTTGCAGGTTGTCCGCCAAGGATGTGTCGAGACGGGAGCGAGCGAAGCAGCATGTGCGCGCGTCAATCTGCGTAAAGATGGTCGCTATCTTGGAACCGGAGACATTCGGCTTGCCGGTCCCATCACGCCGGATTTGATGGGATCCAGCGGCGGTGCCGCCGTCATCGGGTTCGCAGATATAAAAGACGTCACACAGACAGCTTCCATAGAGAGCTACGTCCCTACTCCGCCGCCAGCAGTCGTAATAATGCAGCCGGCAATGGTTGCACCCGCACCAGTGCCCGCGCCAAGTGCGGGAAGATTGAGTGCCTCGCGGATCTTCTTGGGTCGGTCCAGCTATCCCCCGGCAGATTTTGCGGCTTATGGCATTTTGGCCTTCACGACATTGCCCGCGCCAGATGACCGGGATCGGTATATCGAGATTTGTGATGCATTTTTTGCCGCATTGATCTCGTCATCCGATCTGGAGGTGCCGTTGAATGAGCAGATGGTCACGGTTTGGCCGATTGATGACCGCGATAATCCGGGCCTGACGGATATCCTCAACATCACCCGTGCTGAAACCGATAGCTGCGCCACTGCGGTTGATAATTATGATATCCTGATTGCCGATCAGGCCATTAGAGACGCGCGGTTTGCCGGAAAAACGCTGAACGGGCGCGGACCGTTTCTGATTGCCTGGTCACCCGGCGCGGACAAAGGGTTCGGTGAAGCGGCTGTTCTGATGGCGGATTTGACCGATGTGAACTCAACCGCTGATGCGAAGGAGGTCTTTCGCGTTTGGACGGATGATATCGAGAAAGATACCGGGCTTTGGGAAATGGGATTTTCGCTTGAAAAGCTGCGTTTAAAGCTGCGCCAGATCGCGAACCGTTATGGCGACGGTATGCTGAAATATTTCGGGGGATAGATGGGAAGCCTTGCAAAACTGACCTTGCCAGCCGCGATCGGGATCATTCTCGGCGTGGCGGCAACGATTTGGATACAGCCGGATAATGCGGGCGGAATGGCTCTGATCATTGCGGTGACAACGGCTTTTTCGATCATTGTCGGCGCGGTGATCAAAATGCTGCGCGGTAAAGCAGGGTCGTGAGAGGTACGGGCCTCGCCTGAGACGAGGCCCGTGTTTGTTACTTCATCACCGGAATCGAAAACTCCGCACCCTCTTTGATGCCCGAAGGCCAGCGGGATGTGATGGTTTTGGTGCGGGTCCAGAACTTGATCGAATCCATGCCATGCTGGTTCAGATCGCCAAAGCTGGACGATTTCCAACCACCGAACGAGTGATAGGCCAGCGGCACAGGAATTGGCACGTTCACGCCGACCATGCCGATATTGATCCGCGCGGCAAAGTCCCGCGCCGCATCACCATCGCGGGTGTAGATCGAAACGCCATTGCCGTATTCATGACGCATGGGCAGGTCGAGTGCTTCCTCATAATCTTTTGCGCGCACAACAGAGAGAACAGGTCCGAAAATCTCGGTTTTGTAGATGTCCATGTCCGGCGTGACATTGTCGAACAGGCAGCCGCCGACGAAGAAGCCATTCTCATAGCCCTGACGCGAGAAACCGCGCCCGTCAATGACCAGTTTTGCGCCCTCATCGACGCCTTTGTCGATCAAGCCAAGCACGCGTTGTTGTGCCTCGCGTGTGACGACAGGACCGAAATCTGCTTTCTCGTCATTGTAAGGGCCGACGTTCAGTTCCTCAACGCGCGGCTTGAGCTTTGCGATCAGCTTGTCCGCTGTTTCCTCGCCTACCGGAACCGCGACCGAGATCGCCATGCAGCGCTCGCCCGCTGAGCCATAACCCGCCCCAATCAGCGCATCCGCGGCCTGATCGAGATCGGCGTCGGGCATTATGATCATATGGTTCTTCGCGCCGCCGAAACATTGCGCGCGCTTCGCATGAGCCGTCGCCGTTTGGTAGACGTAATGCGCGATGGGGGTTGAGCCGACAAAGCTGACCGCGCCGATGTCTTTATGCGCACAAATCGCATCGACCACTTCCTTGTCGCCCTGAACGACTTGGAAAATGCCATCCGGCAGCCCCGCTTCTTTGAACAGCTCAGCAATACGCAACGGCACAGAGGGATCACGCTCGGACGGTTTGAGGATGAATGCGTTACCGCAGGCAATTGCGGGGGCGGCCATCCAAAGGGGAATCATTGCAGGAAAGTTGAATGGCGTGATGCCTGCGCCGACGCCAACAGGTTGGCGCATGGAATACATGTCAATTCCCGGTCCCGCACCTTCGGTGAATTCACCTTTCAGCAGATGAGGCGCGCCACAAACAAACTCGACAACTTCAAGCCCACGCTGAATGTCACCCGCCGAATCTTCAATGGTTTTGCCGTGCTCGCGTGAGAGAATTTCGGCCATATCCATCTTATGCTCTTCGAGCAAAGAGGTTAATTTGAAGAACACGCGCGCGCGTTTTTGCGGGTTTTGAGCGGCCCACGCGGGCTGCGCCGCCTTGGCAATGGCGACCGCGTGGTCGAGTTCAGCGACAGTGGCCAGCGGCGTGCGCTTTTCGACTTCTCCAGTGGCAGGATTATATACATCCGAGAACCGCCCTGAGCTGCCTTCGACATGCGCGCCACCGATATAATGTGTCAGATCAAGCATGATTTCCCCTTATTTGGTAAGATCGTATTTTACTTTACAATGCTATCTAGACGGACCCGCTCAAGATCGCTAGGAAAAGCGCACCGGACAGGTGGCCGAGTGGTTTAAGGCACTGGTCTTGAAAACCAGCGTGCGTGAGAGCGTACCGTGGGTTCGAATCCCACCCTGTCCGCCATTTCA